>DATCLA010000282.1:0-8148 GCA_036564195.1 Bacillota bacterium | reverse complement strand
CTTCTCACTGGAACAATGTGGATTATTGTTTTCTGTTTTATCTTCCGGGAAATTCCGGTGGGAATTGAATCTGGGGTGGCTACTTTAAACCAAATCGACCCAGCAATCGAAGAGGCCTCATTAAACTTAGGGGCGGATACCCGGTATACTTTTACCCATGTGACCCTCCCGATGATTAGGCCGGCTTTCTTCGCCAGTTTAGCCTATAGCTTCGTACGGAGTATGACCGCTGTTTCCGCGGTAATCTTTTTAGTAACCGCCCATTGGAATCACCTGACGGCTTTGGTATTGTCACAAACAGAAATTATGCGGCTCGGTCCGGCCAGCGTTTTGTCACTTTTCACCATTATTATTGTTTTCTTTGCGTTTGGGATTATTCAATGGTGTGTGGGCTCATCGCAAGGTTCGGCACTGCGAATAGGAGGTTGAAAAGATGAGTGTAGCAGTTGAATTAAAAGATGTCACCAAAAAATTTAAAACTCCGGGCGGTGGAATCACTACCGCAGTCGACCATTTAAGCCTAGCAATTGAGGCAGGAAGTTTCATGACTTTACTCGGGCCGTCCGGTTGCGGTAAAACCACCACGTTACGGATGATTGCCGGGTTTGAAGTACCCGACTCCGGACAGATCTTAATTGATTCTGAGGATAAAACTCTGGTGCCGCCTAACAAGCGGGAACTGGCAATGGTCTTTCAGAGTTATGCGCTGTTTCCACATTTAACTGTAGCCGAAAATATTGCTTACGGACTAAAAGTCCGTAAAATGGCTGTTGCCGAAGTGAAAAAAAGAGTGGATAAGGTCTTAAAAATCGTGGGACTTGAAGGACTGGGGGAACGCTACACCAATCAACTCTCCGGCGGGCAACAACAGCGGGTGGCCTTAGCTCGGGCGGTGGTCCTCCAACCTAAGGTACTCCTCTTTGATGAGCCATTGTCAAATCTCGATGCTAAATTACGTGAAGAGATGCGGGGACGACTCCGTGATTTACAACGGGAATTGAAGACTACTGCTATTTACGTCACCCATGACCAAGTGGAAGCGATGACAATGTCGGATCTGATTGTCGTAATGAAACAAGGACGGATCGAACAAGTAGGTACCCCGGTGGAAATTTATGAAAGGCCGGCAAGTAAATTCGTGGCCGATTTTATCGGACGGGTTAATCTTTTGCCGGCCAGGTTGATCGCTAGGGAGGCTGCCGGGCTTACTGTAGATCTATTGGGCCAGCGGGTCAAACTTGCCAGTTATGCTGATGCAGCTCAGGAAATGTTGGTGGCGGTTCGACCGGAAGTTATTCAACTGCAACCTGAAAGCGATTGGCCAGGCCTGATTTACCAAGGCCGCTTGTTGAAAGCGGTATATTTGGGCCAGCATATGGAATATTCGATCCGCCTGGAGGCCGGACCGGAGGTGACTGCTTTAGTTTACGGACGACGTCTCGACTTGGGCAGCGGTGATCCGGTTCGGGTGGGGCTGAACCCGGAGAAATTACATGGAGTGGCTGTGTAATTGGGTAATTATCCAAACTAAAACCCAATAAACTTTTCAAAAATAGTCTGGTAACACCAGGCTATTTTAAATCATTTTAAGAATTAAGGAAACGATTACCGAAAAAAAGAGGAGTAGAAGAAACAATGACATTTTGCTGCGGTGACCGCTTATCTTTTGAAGCGCTCCTATTTGACTTGGACGGCGTAGTGATCAATTCCAATGGCCCAATTGTGTATTTCTGGCGCACCTTGGCCGGAGAATACCGAATTAAGTTGACTGAGGAGGATATCTTAGATTACATTTATGGCGTCCCGGCTCGTGATACCTTAAAAAAATTATTCACGTCGCTGTCTCCGGCTGAAACCGCAGTCGCTCTCCAAAAACTGGTGGATTTTGAAAAACAACAGCGGTATTCCGGAATCCCCGGTGTACTTCATTTTTTGGCACAATTAAAACGCAACGGCATTCCTACTGCCTTGGTTACCAGCAGTGAACAGCCGCGGGCGGAAGCGATTTTACACCAGTTGGGTTTGGATGATACTTTTAATGCTTTAATTACAGCCGGTTGTATTAAAAAAGGTAAACCGCATCCGGAAGCTTATCAATTGGCTGCCCGGAAGCTTCGCAAAACGCCTCGTCAGTGCCTGGTCTTCGAGGATGCGGTTAGTGGAGTCAAAGCAGCCGTGGCTGCAGGAAGCGCCTGCATCGGCTTGCATCAGCCGGAAATGGCCGGCCGGTTGTTAAGTGCCGGGGCTCTCGGAGTGATCCCTGATTTTACAAAGGTGAGTCTGGCTAAAGTTGAGGAGGGGTTTAGTCTAGAATTTGGCACGGCGAATATCGCTGCAGTCCATTTGAAACCGGGGATTTGAAATTGAATCGGGCAGGTAATTCCTTATCAATGTAGAATTTAATCAGTAATTAAGCTTTGGGGATTTAGGGAAATGGCAGCACAATGAGGAAAATTAATTTTTTCACTAAGTTATTTCTAGCCTTTGTAACGATTAGCATTATTCCTTTATTGTTTATGGGCGGGGTTACTTCGGTCTGGCTGACCAAGACTCTGCAAGATTCGTTCACCCGCCAGGCTGTTCAGACTGTTGCCAAAATCAGTGAAAACATTGATATTCTCACCAGTGAATACGGGGAGATTATTATTGGTTTAATTCGCGAGGACGAGTTAGTCCGCAAGGCCTTGTTGACCGGTAAGACAACTGATTCCGAAAAGATCCGCAGCAAACTGTCGGTATTTGCCCGCAGGCGGGACGCAGTCATTTACCTTGTCAATTCCCGGGGTACCCTTAAAATCTGCTCCCATCCCGGCCTTGATTGGTATAACCCCGAATTTACTAAGGAACCCGAAATCTTTCAGAGAGCGAATGCCCTTAAAAATGGTTATATAATTTATCCTTTAAATTATATTAGTCTCACCGGAGATAACGTGGTCTATTTGATTGTCCGGGCAGTTCGTGATGAAGCGGATCGCCCCATCGGTTACGTTCTAGTTGAAATTTATAAAACCCATCTGGAAACGATTTGTAATAATTTCAATACTAACCTGAATTTAGACATTATGATTGTTGATCCTCGTTTTTACACTCTGGCTAATCTGCGCTATCCCAAATATGACGGAACCTTTTTTAATTTTGCCGATCGCGACCGGGTGTTGCGTACCCGCTGCGGTGCTTTCATCAGCGAAAAGACTGGACAGCGTTACCTATGGGTCTTTCATACTTCAAATTATTCACAATTGATTACTCTTGCGGCTCTACCCGTTAGTCTGATTTTGGAGAACAGTAACTACATCCGGGATTTTACTTTTTGGGCCAGTCTGGGGCTGCTGCTTGTCTGTTTGGTACTGGCCTTATTGTTTACCCGGAGTATCTCACTACCCATTCAGTCGTTGTTAGGTGCGATGAGTCGGGTGAAAGCGGGAGATCTCTCCGTCCGGGTCGAATTACGGCGTACCGATGAACTCGGCGTGTTAGGCTGCAGTTTTAACAGTATGGTCGAACGTTTGCAAAGACTGATTGAAAATGTGGTGGAAAAACAACGCCAGCTGCGCAGTTGTGAACTCCGGGCCCTCCAGGCTCAAATCAATCCGCATTTTTTATATAATACTTTGGATTCAATTAAGTGGTTGGCAAAGTTAAATCAGGTACCGGAGATTTCGACCATTGCCACCCAACTCGGTAAGTTACTGCGTTCCAGTATCAGTTGTGAGGCTGATTTAATCACGGTTGGGGAAACCATGGAAAATATCCAAAGTTATCTGGAGATCCAAAAGATCCGTTACAGCGATAAATTTAAAGCCGACCTCAAAATAGCTTCCTCCATTTATTCATACAAAATACCGAAACTGATCTTACAGCCGCTGGTTGAAAATGCAATTATTCATGGCTTGGACGGGAAGGACGGCTACGGGCAGCTTACGATTAACGGCTATTTAGACAACCAGTCATTAGTTTTTGAGGTGATCGATGACGGAGTCGGAATTCCCCCGGAACAATTGGCTGATCTGCAACACGAATTGGCTTTGCAGAGTTCTCAAAAGAGTATTGGGATTTACAATGTTAACCGGCGGATTAAGTTATATTACGGCGATCAGTCCCGCCTGTCGGTGGAGAGCCTTCCGGGACTGGGGACTAAAGTTACATTGCGGCTGCCGGCGGTTTTAGAAAAGCAGGAGCGGGAAAACTCCGGGGAGGTCAAGCATGCTTAAGGTGATAGTAGTTGAGGATGAACAATTGGTCCGGAAAGGACTGGTCCTGACTACCCCATGGAATGATTATGGTTTTGATGTCGCAGGAGAAGCGGCTAACGGCCGGGAAGGCCTGGAGCTTGCCATCAGAATCATGCCTGACTTAGTAATTACCGATATTCGAATGCCGCAAATGGACGGGTTGGCCTTGATTAGGGAGTTGTCCCGTAGAATTAATGCCGAGTACCTGATCATCTCTGGTTTTAATGAGTTTGATTATGCCAAGCAGGCCATGAAATTAGGGGTTAAAGATTATCTATTAAAACCGATTGATGATCGTGAGTTGGAAGAGGTTCTCCAAAAGCTCGGAACTGAAATTCGTCAACGGAAACAGAACCGAAAAGTTCAGGATAGTCTGGCCCTGCTTAGTGAAAGTAAGATCATGTTCTTCAAAGAACAGTTCCTGGCAAATGAGGTTAAAGTCACCGAAAGTTATGTTCGGGAAGCCATTGATTTCTTAAAAAAACATTTCCGAGAAGATCTCAATTTGAAAATCATCGCCGCTCAGTCCGGCATCTCCGAAAGTTACCTCAGCCGGTTGTTTAAACAGGAAACCGGGTATACTTTTGTAGAGTACCTTACTAATTACCGGATTAGCAAAGCAATAGAGCTCCTAAAAGACAAGACCATTAAGGTCTATGAAGTCGCCGGTCTGGTCGGCTATAGCGATTCCCACTACTTTAGCTCCCTGTTTCGTAAATATGTGGGCCTGACTCCCAGTGAATTTAAGGACGGACTGAACCGGTAATCACTAGTCGGCCTTGGTGCATAATTTTTAATCTTCTTTCTCTTGACATCAACCTATGTTCGCTATAAAATAGATAAAATTTTAATAAATAAAGGGGGATCTTAGCTATTGGCTATCTACTACAACGAACCAAGTCGAACTTTCAGTGAATATCTTTTGATTCCTAATCTGACCACCAAGCAATGCATTCCCGATAATGTAAGTTTGCGTACCCCGATCTCCCGGTATAAAAAGGGGGAGAGCAAACCGTTAATGATTAACCTTCCGTTTGCTTCTGCAATTATGCAGGCGGTTTCCGACCATAATATGGCGATTGCCTTAGCTCGTTGCGGGGGTATTTCTTTTATTTACGCATCGCAGCCCATTGAGGCTCAAGCTGACATGGTACGCCGGGTTAAAAATCACAAAGCTGGGTTTGTCCCCAGTGATTCGAATTTGAAACCGGATGACACTTTAGCTGATGCAATGGCTTTAACAGCACGGACCGGTCATTCCACTATTGCGGTTACCGCTGACGGGACTGCAGGAGGAAAATTGATGGGGATCATTACCAGCCGGGATTACCGGGTTGGTAAATGCTCGCCTGAGGCGAAAATTTGTGAATATATGACACCTTTATCCCATTTAATCTTCGGAAAGGAAGGGATTACTCTTTCCGAAGCCAACGATCTGATCTGGAAACATAAGTTGAACTGTCTTCCGATTGTAGATGAACAGGGTAACTTACGCTATCTGGTCTTTCGCAAGGATTATACCTCCCATAAGGAAAATCCCGATGAATTGTTGGATGCTTCGAAACGGTTGATGGTCGGAGCCGGGATTAACACCCGTGACTACCGGGAACGGGTTCCGGCTTTGTTGGAAGCCGGAGCGGACGTACTTTGTGTCGACTCTTCGGATGGTTTTACCGAATGGCAGGGCGAGACTATTAAATATCTTAAAAGTACCTATGGTGAACGGCTTAAAATCGGTGGCGGTAACGTGGTCGATGCCGAAGGCTTTTTATACTTGGCGGAATGCGGCGCTGATTTTGTCAAGATCGGAATCGGCGGCGGTTCGATCTGTATTACCCGGGAACAAAAAGGGATCGGTCGAGGCCAGGCAACTGCTGTAATTGAAGTGGCTAAAGCCAGGAATGAGTATTTTGAAAAAACCGGGATTTATGTTCCGCTCTGTTCGGACGGGGGAATCGTCCATGATTATCATATTACTCTTGCATTGGCCATGGGCGCGGACTTTGTAATGCTGGGACGGTACTTTGCCCGGTTTGATGAAAGTCCTGGGCGTAAGCTTCGTAAAGGTATGAGTTATGTCAAAGAATACTGGGGCGAGGGTTCGAACCGGGCGCGTAATTGGCACCGTTACGACTTGGGAAGTGAAGGTAAACTTGCATTTGAAGAAGGTGTCGATTCTTACGTGCCCTATGCCGGCAGTTTAAAGGATAATCTGGATTTAACAGTCAGTAAAATCAAATCAACCATGTGTAATTGTGGCGCTTTAACTATTGCCGAGTTACAGCAGAAAGCCCGGATCACTCTGGTGTCGGCCATCGGAATCCGCGAAGGCGGAGCTCATGATGTGATGCTTAAAAATGAGGATGAGTTTGGTTCGTAAATATTCCGAGAACAGATTAGGAATAAATAAAGTCCCCGGTGTTCAGGGACTTTATTTATTAACTGGTTTGCACTGGTTGGGTTTTAGACAATTCCTTGGGCCAGCATTGCCTCGGCAACTTTGAGGAAACCGGCAATATTGGCTCCGGCCAATAAGTTATCGGCATAGCCGTAATCTTTAGCAGTCTGGCTAGCAGTTCGATAGATATTGACCATAATCTGTTGTAATTTGGCGTCGACTTCGTCAAAGGTCCACGAATAGCGCATACTGTTTTGAGTCATCTCTAAAGCGGAGGTGGCTACCCCGCCGGCATTGGCCGCTTTGGCTGGAGCAAAAAGGATCTGGTGTTTCCGGAAGACTGCAATCGCTTCTGGAGTGGAGGGCATGTTGGCACCTTCGCCTACTGCCCAGCACCCGTTTTTCACTAAGAGCTCAGCGGAAGCTTTATCGATCTCATTTTGAGTGGCGCAGGGGAGGGCGATATCGCATTTAACATTCCAGATCCCACTGCAGCCTTCATGATATTGAGCCTGCGGTTTTACCTTGATATATTCTTTGATCCGTTTCCGTTCGACTTCTTTGATTTGTTTGATAATATCGAAATTAATTCCTTCCGGATCGTAAATATAGCCGTTGGAATCACTCATGGCGACTACTTTTCCGCCTAACTGATTAACTTTTTGGAGAGCGTAGAGTGCTACATTGCCGGAACCGGAAATGATCACGGTGGCGCCTTTAAAAGACTTTCCTTTGGCCTTAATCATTTCAGCGACAAAATAGCATAAGCCGTAACCGGTAGCTTCAGTCCGCACCAGACTACCGCCCCAGGTTAACCCTTTACCGGTTAAAACTCCGGTATATAAACCGGTGATTTTTTTGTATTGTCCGTATAAATAACCGATTTCACGGCTGCCAACTCCGATGTCACCGGCGGGAACGTCCAGATCGGCACCGATGTGGCGGTACAGTTCGGTCATGAAACTTTGACAGAAACGCATAACTTCGGCATCGGATTTACCTTTGGGGTCAAAGTCGCTGCCGCCTTTGGCGCCGCCGATGGGCAGACCGGTGAGGGAGTTTTTGAAAATTTGCTCAAAACCGAGAAATTTGATGATTCCCAAATAAACCGAAGGGTGAAACCTTAATCCTCCCTTATAAGGCCCAATCGCACTGTTGAATTGAACTCGGAAACCGCGATTAACTTGTACTTTACCGTTGTCATCAACCCACGGCACCCGGAAGATAATCTGCCGTTCCGGTTCCACGAGACGCTCAACAATTCCTGCTTTGAGATACTCCGGATGTTTATCTAAAACCGGTTCCAGGGAATCTAAAACTTCTTTAACTGCCTGAAGAAACTCAGGTTCATTAGCATTGCGCTGACATACTCCTTCATAAATTTCAGAAATAACAGACATTTAATAATAGCCTCCGTTCAAAAGATTAATAAGCTTTGACATTAATAATTCCAGACTTGATTTTAGTTGACGCAAACATTCATGTCAAGTAAAAATCAGATTGAATCCTGTATACAAT
>DATCLA010000281.1:0-24320 GCA_036564195.1 Bacillota bacterium | reverse complement strand
ATCCTGAATTATACCAGTAAAAAAGGGTAAAATCGACCGGTAAAACCTGTAAAAGCAGCTAAAATACTTGCCGTTAAAGGAGGACCGACTGCTCCCGAAGCAAAGCTATTTTTAAATAAGGCAACAGTTTTATTTGATCTTTTTCGTAGGGAAGATGTATATTTAGAATTGATTTGACAACATACTGAATCGGGATTGGAGTGAATCTGACCATGGATCTGTTTTCAGCTCAAAATTCACCGCAGGAACTGCCGTTAGCTGCCCGAATGCGTCCGCGTAATTTAGCGGAATTCGTTGGGCAGGAAGAGATCGTGGGCGAAGGGCGGCTCTTGCGCCGCGCTATTGAGGCCGACCGGATCAGTTCTCTAATCTTTTACGGCCCGCCCGGCACCGGTAAGACTACTTTGGCCGAGATTATCGCCTTAACAACCCGGGCCAAATTTGAAAGACTCAATGCGGTCACTGCCGGAGTGGCGGATATTCGGCGGGTGATCGGCGAAGCAAAGGAACGTTTTGATTATTATGGTCAAAAGACCATCTTATTTATTGATGAAATTCACCGTTTCAATAAAGGACAACAAGATGCACTTTTACCGGCGGTAGAGGCCGGAACAGTGATCTTGATCGGTGCTACCACCGAAAATCCCCTCTATGAAGTGAACGCTCCGTTAATCTCTCGCAGCATGATCTTTCGTTTAAAAGCCCTGAGCACCGCAGAATTAAAACAGATCGTGCGCCGGGCCATTGCTGACCCGGAGCGGGGTTTGGCGGAATACCGGGTGAAAATTGATGAACCGGCTTTAGAACACCTGGTAAATATCGCCAACGGCGACGCCCGGATCGCTCTAAATGCATTAGAACTGGCGACCTTAACCACTAAAGCTGACCCAACTACCCGGGAACGCCATCTTACTTTAGAAATTATAACCGATTGTATCCAGCAACGGCCGGTAATTTATGACAAGAACGGGCAAGCCCATTATGACACTATTTCGGCATTTATTAAGTCAATGCGTGGTTCCGATCCGGATGCGGCGGTGTACTATCTAGCGCGGATGCTGACAGCCGGTGAAGACCCGAAGTTTATCGCCAGGCGGATGATGATCCATGCCGCTGAAGACGTGGGCAATGCCGACCCGCGGGCGTTACTGGTAGCCACTGCGGCGGCACAGGCTGTCGAGATGGTAGGGATGCCGGAAGCCCAGATAATTATGGCTCAGGCAGCGATCTATATTGCCACCGCCCCCAAGTCTAATGCCTCCTGTAAAGCCATCCATCAGGCCATGGCCGATCTTCAAGAATTGGAAAATCGGGAGATTCCGGCCCATCTTCGGGATTCTTCTCATAGCGGCGCTCAAAAACAACTCGGTGACGGAGTAGGGTACTTATATCCCCATGATTATCCCGGCGGCTACGTAAACCAACAATACGCCCCTGATAATTTGGTGGGAAAACGTTATTATCAACCAACCGGACGGGGCTATGAAGCAGTAATCTTAAAATATTTGCAGACGCTTTCCAGTGCTCCGCAAAAGGAAACAACCGCAGAAAATGAGTAACTTACCGCGATTAATTATCAATCTTAAGAAGCTAGTGCATAATTTTCAGACTATCCGACAGCATTGCCAATCCGCCGGGATTAAGCTCAATGTAGTTGTGAAGGGTCTGGCCGGTGACAGGCAGATTGTAGCCCATCTCCGCGCAGCCGGAATGGACGAACTGGGTGATTCGCGTTGGGAAAACTTGCTTGAATTCTCCAAATACCCCGGGTTAACCAAACTTCTGCTCCGCCTACCTTCGTTGAGTACTGCCGCAACCACGGTGGAGTTTGCCGACGCTAGTCTTAATGCAGAGTTGGCCACCTTGAAAGCACTCGACTACTATGCCAGGGGAAAAGCCCGGCGCCACCAGGTTTTTTTAATGGTGGATCAGGGTGATTTACGGGAAGGAGTGATGGAGGCTGACTTACCAGCTTTGGCAGCTGGCTGCCGGAACCTTAACCATCTTGAAGTGATCGGAGTCGGGGTTAACTTTTCCTGTTTTGCCGGAGCGCAGCCAACCAGTGCCGCACTAACCAGGCTGGTGGAGCTGGCGGAAGAGTTGCGGTCGGAATTCGATCTACCGGTTCAGTATGTGTCCGGAGGAAATTCCAGCAGTCTACCGTTACTTTATGACCGGTCCCTCCCGCCGGGGGTTAATCATTTGCGGATTGGCGAAGCAATCCTCTTAGGCAGAGAAACTTTACATGGTACAATCCTACCGGACCTGTTTAGCGACGCTTTCTGTGTTGAGGCTGAAATCCTGCAAGTTCAATGGAAGCCGGGAAAACCTTACGGACCGGTGGGACGGGACGCCTTTGGTCGGATTCCTGATTTTTCCGAATTAGATGCCGGAGTCCGGCTCTTAATCAATCTGGGAGAACAGGACAGTCCAGCGGCAGGCCTGCGGCCCTTGGAACCGGGAGTTAAGGTGCTCGGCGGTAACAGCGATTATCTGGTATTAGCCGGTGAAGGCCGGTTCCAAGTTGGCCAAACCATCCGGTTTCTGCCGGATTACCGGAGTTTACTTGCTTTGATGAGTTCACGGTATGTAGTTAAAGAGTACCGGGAATTTTAAGTTGTGAAAACTATGTTAATTCAGTTGAGACTATTGACAGCAAAAATAGCCTGTGGTAGGATTAATTAAAACATACTAATTAACTAGGGATTCAATTCCGAGTTAATCACTAGACAATACCAAAAATCGCATTAAAATGGGGTGAAGCAGTGAAAGTTTCGACGCGTGGTGAGTATGGCTTACGGGCTATGCTGGATCTGGCCGAACATTACCGTCAGGCACCCATTACTTTGCGTAGTATTGCTCAGCGGCAGGGGATCTCCGAATCTTACCTGGAGCAGTTGATCGCTAGCCTTAAAAAAGCCGGGTTGGTTTCAAGCGTCCGGGGAGCTCAGGGAGGGTATGAGTTGATAAAGGATCCCTCAGAGATAAAGGTCATTGAGATCTTTACCATCCTCGAAGGGCCGATTGCCCCGGCTGAATGTGTCCGGGAAGCCCCAGCAGAAGTGGAATGCCGTAATTCTCAGAAATGCGCGGTGCAATTGTTGTGGCAAAAGGTACGTAACAGCATTACCGGAGTTTTAGAAGGTATCACTCTGGCGGATCTGGTAACTCAATCAAGGGAATTAAAAAGCGATTATTTTATATACCATATTTAGAATGTGAGGGGAAAGCTAAATGAATAAACGTATTTATCTTGATTATGCCGCGACCACCCCGGTGGACCCGGAAGTACTGGAGGCAATGTTACCCTATTTTACTACTAATTTTGGTAATCCCTCCAGCATTCATTGGTTCGGAAGGGAGAACCGGAAGGTGATTGAGGACGCCCGGGCCAGTGTTGCCGCACAAATCGGAGCAGCAGCCCCCAACGAGATTATCTTTACCGGCAGCGGTTCGGAAAGCGATAATCTCGCCATCCGGGGAGTGGCTTTTGCCAACCGCGATAAGGGTCGGCATATTATTACTAGTGCCATCGAACATCATGCAATCATTGATACCTGCCATTACCTTGAAAAAGAAGGTTTTAAAGTCACTTATCTTCCGGTTGACTCCAGCGGTCTGGTTGATCCGGCAGATGTGGTCAAAGCGCTAACCCCAGAGACGATCTTGGTGTCGATTATGCATGCCAACAATGAGGTCGGGACCATCCAGCCGATTGCGGAAATCGGTAAAATATTACGGGAACGCAAGATCTTATTCCATAGCGACGCAGTCCAGTCAGTAGGCTTGTTACCAGTTAATGTCCAGGAGCTTTCAGTGGATCTGTTGTCAATGGCTGCCCATAAATTTTACGGTCCTAAGGGAGTGGGCGCTTTATACGTACGTAAGGGAGTCCGAATTGATCCGTTGATCCATGGAGGCGGCCAGGAACGGAAACGTCGCGCGGGAACAGAAAACATTGCGGGAATCGTGGGCTTGGCTAAAGCTTTAACCAAAGCCAACGCCGGATTGGAGGCCAATGCTAAACGCCTCACCGAATTGCGGGATTACCTGATTGACCAGGTTCTGCAAAATTTCGAGTCGGTCCGGTTAAACGGCCACCGCACACAGAGGTTGCCGAACAATGTCAATTTCAGCTTCGAGTTTATTGAGGGCGAATCGTTACTGTTAAACCTGGACTTGAAAGGGATTGCCGCTTCGAGCGGTTCTGCCTGTACTTCCGGTTCACTGGAACCTTCGCACGTACTTTTAGCCATGGGAATTTGCCATGAGATTGCCCACGGTTCGCTCCGGTTGACTTTAGGTAAGTATACCACCAAGGATGATATTGACTATCTGTTGGAAGTACTGCCGGAAATCGTAACCAAACTGCGGGCCATGTCCCCGCTTTATAATAGTGATCGAAAGGAGTGTGTCACATGTACACTGAAAAAGTAATGGACCATTTTACTAACCCTCGGAATGTCGGCGAAATTGAGAATGCCGACGGCATCGGTGAAGTCGGTAACCCTGTCTGCGGTGACATCATGAAAATTTATCTCAAGGTTGAGGATAATCGGATTAAAGATATTAAGTTTAAGACTTTCGGGTGCGGTGCGGCCATTGCCACTAGCAGTATGGTGACAGAGCTGGTGATGGGGAAGACACTGGACGAAGCAATGACCATCACCAACCAGGCAGTTGCCGAAGCCCTCGACGGACTACCGCCGCAGAAAATGCACTGTTCCAACTTGGCTGCGGATGCATTGCATAAAGCCATCGAAGACTATCGGAGGAAACAGGCCGGTTGAAGATGCGGGTAATAATGGCAATGAGTGGCGGAGTAGACAGCTCGGTGGCTGCGGCCTTACTCCAGGAGGCCGGTTACGAAGTGATTGGTGTAACTTTGCAGTTATGGGCGTCCGATCTGCCCTATGGCGGGGAAATTGAAGGCGGGTGTTGTTCGCTTGGAGCAGTGGAGGACGCCCGCAGGGTCGCCGGAAAGCTGGGAATTCCCTATTATGTGTTAAATACCCATGTCCCCTTTCGGCAGAAGGTAATTGACCCCTTTGTAGAGGAATACTTACAGGGGCGGACCCCTAATCCCTGCATCGTCTGTAACCGCAGTTTTCGCTTTGATCTATTGCTGGAGAAAGTAGCGGCGTTAGATGGCGATTATCTGGCTACCGGGCATTATGTGCGGGTGGAGTATCATCAGGCCAGTGGCCGTTGGCGTTTGAAAAAGGGGATTGATTCCAATAAAGACCAGAGTTATGTTTTATATGGTCTGTCCCAAAAAATTCTATCAAAAAGCTTATTTCCGGTAGGGGAATTTACCAAAACACAGATTCGTGCGAAAGCCAGGCAAATTGGGTTAAACGTCGCGGATAAACCCGATAGTCAGGAAATTTGCTTCGTGCCGGATCAGAATTACGGCCGGTTTATTGAAGAGTATCGCCCGGGAACGGTTAAACCCGGTAACATTGTGGACGAATCCGGTAAGGTCTTAGGCCGACACCGGGGAATTATCCATTATACCATCGGACAACGTAAGGGAATGGGTATTGCCGCCCATCAACCGCTTTTTGTCAAAGAAATTCGTCCCGTTTCCAATGAAATAGTGGTTGGCGATGCTGAATCGGTCTTTTCACAAGAGTTAACCGCCACCGACTTAAATTGGGTGGCCTGGGAAGCGCCGCCTCAAACTGAGGTTAGTGTTACAGCCAAAATTCGCTACGGTGCCCAACCTGCTCCGGCACTGCTCAAGCCGGTCAGTGATACCGAAGTCAGAGTTTGTTTCGCCCAGCCCCAAAGAGCGATTACTCCGGGACAGGCAGTCGTTTTTTACCAGGGGGATTTGCTAATCGGTGGCGGGACCATTGTTTAAACGGTCCGGTTTCATAAATCTCAGTTTCAACCGTTAGTATAGATCGGTTACAAGTGGAGATAATAAACCTATCTTCCCGGTTGAAAGAGGTGAATCAGATGCAGATGGATCGGATGATCCGGGGCGTTATTACCAGTACTGTGATTGGAGCTGCCATCGGTACGCTGATGTTAATGCGTAAAAAAAATGTGAAAAAGTCGATGATGCAATTTAGTCCTATTAAAATAGCGCAAAGAACCCGTGAGACCGTACCAATGGTACGCGATAATGCTATGCGTTGGACTTCGGCAGTTCGAACCGGTACCCGGGCCCTGACTCGTAAATTGTCCCGCAGAGGTTGAAAGCGAAATCTGGCGCACCATTGTGCGCTTTTTTAATGGAGTTTAAAATCCGGGAATTGTGGAGTGCTGCGTTTGCAACTGAAATATTGGTTTGTCCTGGTGTTAATTCCCTTAGTGATACTGGTATTGTACTGGTCAAGGGCGATCATCACCCCGTTCGTCATTTCTTTTTTTGTAGCGTATGCCCTCAATCCTCTGGTCGACATTATTGAGCGCAAGGGGGCGCGACGCGACTATGCAATTTTAACTGTCTATTTAGCCTTGGCTATTTTAGTGGTTTTAACCGTAGTCAAGATTGTCCCCCGGTTGGTGGCAGACTTATCCCAACTCTCCAAGATCTTACCGACATTATTGAGCAAAATTCGTCGCGTCGGGATGGACTTAGACAAACTCGCGTTTTACCGGTTTCTTCCTTTTGATATAAAAATTATAACTTCCGAATTGGTCAATCAAGGTGAAGTGCTGACCCGTAAGTTTTTTATTCAATTTGCCGAAGGAATTATCGGAATTTTCTCTCACTCTCTGTCCTTAGGATTAATTCCTTTATTAAGTTATTATATGAGCCGGGACTACCCACGGGTAAAAAAGAAGGCGTTCCGGTGGTTGCTTCAGAATTTCGGCGTCCATTGGACGAAAACTTTTTTAAAGATCGATTCAATCTTTCGGCTTTATATCCGGGGTCAGTTATTTGTAACGGTGATTGTGGGGATTTTAATCAGCATTGGTTTATCACTGATGGGTTTTGATACTGCTTTTTTTCTTGGAGTGGTAGCCGGAGCCTTTAACCTCATTCCTTATTTTGGACCGGTATTAGGGGCCTTGCCGGCTCTTTTTTTGGGATTGTTGAAATCACCATGGTACGTTTTGTACGTAATCCTGCTTTTTATCGGGGTTAATCAAATTGAAGTAATGTTTCTTACTCCCCGGATTATCGGCGGGACTTTAGGCCTGCATCCCATCACTGTGGTCTATTTAGTATTGATCGGCGGAAAGATTTTTGGGGTAATCGGAATGATTTTTGCAGTCCCGCTAGGGGCTTTAATACTAATCTTAATTCAGAGTGTTTATAAAATTTGTTTTGGCCAGGCCTACCGGACGACGGCCAGGAAAAAACTGAAACTTACTGAGGAAAAGCTGGATTGACAAGCTTGGTAACTTTCGGTATCATTATCTCAGGCGGATTAAATCCGCCTTTTCTGTATTGCGATGGGCTTGGAGTATTTTTTGGTGAAACTGTTGCAGGGGGATTTTTCGTTTTGAAAGGGTGGCTCCATTGAATTTGATAAGATTTCGGAAACTGATATTAACCAGCATTATATTACTACTGCTAATGTTAGGTGCCGGTTCGCATCCTGTTGGTGCCGAGCGACGCTTACTTCCAAAAGTATTAATTATCGATCTGCCCCGTCTGACGTTTGCAGATTTAAAACCGGAGTATCATAATTTGACCAAGTTATGTCGAACCGGTGCGGTTGGTGTATTAGTTTCCCGGATCACCGGAGCGGTTACTCCTGAAAAATTATACCTTAACCTTAATAGTGGCAAACAGCTTCGGGCAATCGAGGATTCCCGATTCATCTTAAATTATGATGAGAAGTATTATGGTATGCCTGCCGGCGAGGTCTACCGTTCCTTGACCGGTTACCAACCGCCACCCGGTGGTGCGGTTTATCTAGGGATGCCTCAGACAATTCAGTTGAATCTCAAACACGAACCGGAACCGGGAATTGGGACCATCGGCACAATATTTAATCAGCATCAAATTCAGACAGGAGCAATCGGTAATGCCGATAGTAATACCGGGATTAACCGGGCCGGTTCCATATTATTAGTAGATGAACAGGGGTTGATTGACTGGGCAGCGTTAGGGCAAGAGACAGTGGTTGCGGCACCCGGTTTTCCTTCGGGTTTTCGCAGTAATTGTGAGCAAATTTTTAAGTATTGGCAGCAATTCAAAAACAAAGCCCAAGTCATCTCGATTACCTTGGGTGACCTGGAACGAATAGAAGGATTTCGCAACTATTTGAATGAATCGCGTAAAGCATACTTCCGCCACCAGGCCTTGCGTGAGTATGATCAGTTAATCGGGTGGTTGCTGAATGATCTTGACTCCGCTAATACCCTGGTGATCTTATATTCGGTACTGAACCCGAAAGTCGAGGGACGAGGCGAAAGGTTAAGCCCGGTAGTTATTAAACATCCCGATTTCCGGCCAGGACTGCTGGTCTCCAACAGTACCCGCAGGACTGCCTTGGTAACCGGGCCGGATCTGCTGGCCACGGTCTATTCTTTTCTGGGAATTCGCAATCAAGGTTTCTCAACCGGAAAATGGATTAAGACAATCCCGGGGGATTGGCGACAGGCCGGTGTTTTAAGTGAAGAACTGGACCTAAATTACCAGGCACGTTGGACCTTACTGCCCTTTCATGGTTACGCCCTCATTATTACCGTTGCTGGCGTTGCTTTAGGAATAATCTTTTGGCCACAGAATTTACGGTGGTTTGAAACTTTACAACAAATCTACCTTTTCTTGCTAACGATCCCGGCAGTATTTTTGGTGGAAGCATTGGTTAGCCCGGTTACCTGGCTGGGAATTGCCGGGTGGACCCTGACGCTGGCGGTTGGCCTGTATCTGCTGGTTAAGTTGATTGCCGGGAGTGATCATTCGAAAGCCCTGGTTACAATGGCCGTGATCACTGTCGCTATCATTGTAGTAGACGGATTGGGTAACGGTTTTTTGGAATTACGGTCTTTTTGGGGTTATTCGGCAGTGACGGCCGCCCGTTTTTACGGTGTTGGCAATGAATATTTGGGTTTCTTGTTAGGCGCTTATCTGGTGGCAGTCAGTTTGAGCATTGCTAAGTTTAAATCAACTAAACCCTGGTTATTATGGACATGCTGGTTATTAATGGCATTTTTGCTGTTTTGCCCGATTTGCGGGGCTAACATCGGAGGGGGAATTTCTGCAGTGGTCGGTTTGGGTTTGACCAACTATTTCTGGCTTGATAGGAAAATATCCAAAAAGGAGATTGCGCTCTTAACGGGGGCACTCCTATTAATGCTGATGTTAGTCGGGATTGGCGATTTTTTGATTTTCGGCGGACAGATGAGCCATTTCGGTCAGCTGATTCAGATCGTAGATGAACAGGGAATGGCGGCTCTAATCAGTCTACTTAACCGGAAATGGCAGTTGAACCTGAGCCTGATTGCTTATACAGGTTGGTCATACATCTTAATCTGCTTGTTGGCAGTCATTCCGATTCTTTATCTGAAGCCGCCCCGACCGCTGCAAACCTTAATCAATAAATATCCTGAGGTTGCCAAAGGATTTTTGGGGTTTATTTACACCTGCATCGTCGCTTTTTTTGTCAATGATTCCGGTATTGTGACTGTAGCGACCATGTTTATCTTTGGGTTTGACATGTTATTGTTGGCCGTGATTCAAGAATGTCGCTCAAAGGAGATGACCCAGATTGAGTGATCATGCAATTATAACTGTAAATCCGGATTTTAAAATCGAACAATTGGTTAAAGCCATTATCAACCATCCTCAAAAGCAGTTGATCCTGGAAGTGCCGGAAAAGACTACTTTTCTTACCAATGAGATTAACTTGAGATTAATTAAGTTTTATGCTGAGGATGAAGGGAAAGAACTGATTATTAATGGGGTTGATCCGGTTTTGGTATCAATGGCGCAACGGTTGGGAATTTCTACTATTCGGGAACGTAATTTGGATGTCACCAGCCGTCAGGAGGCTGCCGCTGCCGCTATCTCCCAACCGACACCGGAAGAGATTTCGGTTGAGCAGCCGCAACCGCAGCGGCACCGGAAAAAGAAGCAGCATTGGACGTCCCGCAGTTTCTGGCCGGCGGTATCGGTTACTTTTTTCACCCTGGTAGTAGGAATTTGGTATTTTCTTCAACCTAAAGCGTTAATCATTGTTTATCCCAAAGAACAAAAGATTAATTTCGGCGCTAAAGCCCGGGTTAGTCCGGCCTATCAGGATCAACAGATTTTGGACGGAAGAATACCTGCCAAGGTTCTGGAAAAACAGGGGGAGGTTACAGTTCAGACTGTCACCAGCGGTAAGAAGGTCATCGGGGTCACCCCGGCTACCGGGAAAGTGATTTTAATCAACCGTTCCAATCAACCAGTAGTTGTGCCGCAGGGTTCGATAGTGATCGGCTCCCAAGGGGTCCGGTTTGGTACTGCTAAAAATGTGTTGGTGCCCAAAAAAACTACCCGGATGCGCTATGGAATTCCGGTAGGGGAAGAATATGGTAAAGTGGAAGTAGCTGTGACTGCCTTAGAAAAAGGAACTGTCGGCAACCAACCGGCCAAAGCCATTTCGAAAATTGAAGCCAAATATCAACAGTTTCTACAAGTGGTTAATTTGGAACCAACCACAGGAGGGACCGATCAAAATATTGCAGTAGTATCGGCGGCAGACATTGAAAAGGGGCAGACTGAAGCTACCAATCAAATGCATTTGACCGCTCCGGATGAGCTAGCGGCATTAGCCGGGACGGGATATGTATACCTCCCGGAATTAGTACGCCTCCGGGTTTTACAGTTAAACAGCACTCCGGAAGTCGGTGCCGAGGCTGCCACAGTTAAAACTTATCTGAAATACCGAGTTTCCGCTATTGCTCCCGCGACCGCCGGGATTCAAAAATACCTGTTGAATCAATTGGATGCGAATATTCCTCCCGGTTTTAAAACCAAAAGTAACCAGGTAAAATTGGTCTCCGTACAAGTATTGAATGCTGCTACGGAAACAGCTGAGCTGCAACTGATCGCTACGGCAACTTTAAGAGGAATCTTATCTCAGTCAAAACTGAAGGAATTGGTAAAAGGTAAATCCATAACCGCCGCTAAGCAGATCCTGACCGGACAGAATGAGGTAGCTGATTTTCGGATTGAAACCAGTAATCCCAAACGCCGTTATTTGCCGCGGTTCAGTTTTCAAATTAAAGTACTGTTTCCGGCGGAAAAGAAAAGTCAGGTGCAGTAATGAAACGTAAAAAATTGGGTTTGTCCGGGCTAGAAGTATCAGTACTTTGTTTTGGAACCTTGACTGTCAGTCCATTGCAAAAGAATTTTCCTCCGGCCCAAGCTGCGGAGTTATTTTGTTACGCCAGGGAGCAAGGGATTAACTTCTTTGATACTGCGGAAATCTATGATACTTATGAACCATTGGGTTTGGCGCTGAAACGCTATCCTGACCTGGTAATTGCTACCAAGTGTTATGCGGTTACTGCGCAAGAAATGCAAAAGAGCATAGAATTGGCCCGCCGCCGGTTAGACCGGGATTATATCGATATTTTCTGCCTCCACGAGGTGGAGAATGCCGCTACTTTCAAAGGCCATCGCGGTGCTTTAGAATATTTATATAAAGCCAAGGCCAGTGGTATTATTAAAGCAGTAGGTATCTCCACTCATACGGTGGCCGGGGTACGGGCCGGTGCTACCGAACCGGGGATTGATGTAATTCATCCCTTGATTAACCGGGCCGGGATTGGGATTAGAGGCGGGACTGCCGCCGATATGGTAGCGGCGTTACGGACCGCCAAGGAGTTTGGTAAAGGAATTTATGCCATGAAGGCTTTGGCGGGCGGCCATTTAAGTGGCAACGCCACCTCGGCCATTGCTTATGTTAGGAACCTGCAATGTGTGGACTCGATTGCCATCGGAATGCAAAGCGTTGCCGAGATTCAATGCAACAGTCTGTTGGTTGAGAATCAACCGGTCCCTCCCGAATTACAGCAACAAGTTACCGGAATTGAACGCCACCTGCAAATTGCGTCTTGGTGTAAAGGCTGCGGTTTATGCGTAGCCCAATGCAATTTTGGTGCTTTGCAGTTGAATAACGGAAAGCTGGTGGTGGATGTGGAGCGTTGTCTGCGTTGCGGCTATTGTGCCCGAGTCTGCCCGGATTTTTGTCTTAAAATAGTATAGGAGTAGTCGAAAGATGCGTTGGATGGGTTTAGATTTGGGAGAAAAGCGTATTGGAATTGCTTTGAGCGACCCTTTGGGGTTAACAGCGGGAGGCCATTCCTACCGGAAACGCAGTACCTTAAAAGCTGATGTGGCTTTTTTTCAGCAATTTATGGCCGATCATGAAGTGGAGGGCGTAGTGATCGGACTGCCGCTTAATATGAACGGTACCGTTGGACCGGCCGTAGTCAAAGCTCGTTGCTTTGGAGAGAGTTTACACAATGCTACCGGAAAGCCGGTGGTCTTTTGGGATGAACGACTTACCACCTGTGCGGCCCAGCGGCTTCTGATTGAGGCTGACCTCTCCCGCAGCAAACGCCGGCAGCAGGTAGATAAGTTAGCAGCGGTCCTAATTCTCCAAAATTATTTAGATTCCAAATCGGGAATTAAGAATTAATTTACGGAGAAAATAAAGAGGATAGCTTAACAGGATATGGAATATACTTATGAGGCGTTTCACATTTTTTACAGTTGGGCGGTTTCATAATTAGGATTTAGTACCTTTTAACACAATATATGGTTCTGACGGGATCCGTCTCTCAATATTCAAGGTTAAAGGAGAATTTTACAATTATGAACTCGCTTGAGATTACTTGAAAATCCAACGCTAAATACATTTAAGGAGGAAAATGAATGTCTGAAGAGAATGCCAATGTCATTACCTTGGTTGATGAAGATGGACAGGAACACCGTTTTGATTTATTAAATGTCGTGGAACTGGATGAGCATCGCTATGCGGTAATGATCCCGGAAGGAACCACTTTCGAAAATGACGATGACGAAGAGGAAGCCGTTATTTTCCGCATCGAAACCGATGCGGACGGCGAGGAAGTCTTAGTTGATATCGAAGATGATGATGAATTTGCCCGAGTCTGCGATTACCTTGATCAGTTAATGGAAGAGGATGAAGTTGAAGGAAAAGATGAGTAATTGTTTTTTGCTGAATTTTTAGTATAATGGTACCAGGAGGCTGAAACTTGATGTTACCGAATAATACCTCTTTGGACCCAAACCAGAAGCTTGACTTGACCAATCATTTTAATCCGTTTAAAAACCACCCTCGTTTTGAGGGTGGCCTTGTCATTACAGTTTTATCGGTCTTCTTTTTGTGGGTAATTTATTTTGTTTGGAACCTGGCCCCGGTGGAACCGGGGGTCCGAACCACTCAGATATTTAAGGTGCCGTATGGAGCCTCAGTGCGGCAGATTGCCCAATCATTGGAAAAGCAGGGGATTATCCGGAACAAGACAGTATTTGAAATTTTTATCCGGCTCAACCCGGAAAAACGGATGACTAAAGCCGGTCATTACCGGATTGGTCCGGGCATGAGTGTTCCTGAAGTTGTCAGTGAATTAGGAAGTGGTAAACCACAGACCATCCGGATCACGATTCCCGAAGGCCTGACCTTAAAAGAGACAGCTGCTTTATTAGAGAAAAAGGGAGTGGCCGATGCAGCTGAGTTTATCCGGCTGGCTTCCGACCCTAACTTTGTCAATCAGGTATTGACCTCGCTGCAGGTTAAAAATGGGGCAGAAGGATACCTCTTTCCGGATACCTACGAATTTGACCTGAAAGTGACGGCAGCAGAGATTGTTACCCAGATGCTGAAACAGTTCGAGAAGGTGTATCAACAGCATTTTGGGGCTTTTCCCAAAGAAAAGCATAACGAAATTGTAACAGTAGCCTCGATTATTGAAAAAGAAGCTAAACGTACTGATGAACGGCCGGTTATCGCCGGAGTGTTTTATAACCGGTTACGGCGTAATTATCCCTTACAATCTTGCGCGACTGTCCAATATGCCTTGGGAAAGCATAAAGAAAGGTTACTCTACAGTGACCTGCAAATTAAATCGCCCTACAATACTTATCTTAACCCGGGTCTACCGCCGGGACCGATTGCCAATCCCGGGTTAAATTCATTAAAAGCAGCGGCGTTTCCAAGCGAGGTTCCTTACTTGTATTTTGTGGCCAAGCCTAATGGGGCCCATATTTTCAGTAAAACCTATACTGAGCATTTACAGGCCCAAAAGCGAATTAACGCCGCAGCCGCAGCAGCACGAGATTAAATGTGGGGTGGTAACACGTTAGGGCAAGGGAAGATTTAAGTCAAAGAGTTTAAGGTGTAGTAAAATGATTGTAACCTTAATGGGAACCGGAACTTCACATGGGGTTCCGGTTTTGGGTTGTACCTGTCCAACCTGTACTTCCGGGGATCATCGGGACATCCGCACCCGATCCTCGGCTTATCTGAAGACCAAAACAGCGGCAATTTTGATCGATACAGCTCCGGAATTGCGGATCCAAGCCTTGCAAAACCAAATTAAGCGGGTCGATGCAGTTTTATTAACTCATTACCATGCGGACCATCTTTGCGGTTTTGATGATTTGCGGCGGTTTAATGAGCTTCAGGGCGGAGCGATTCCGGTCTATGGCAATGGCCTGACTGTTTCCAAAGTTCGGACTATGTTTGATTATATCTTTGACGACAGTGTTCAGGTGGGCGGAGGATTACCGGCAGTAAAACTTTACGAGGTTGAGCAGACATTTAAGATTGCCGACGTAACCATCATTCCGATTCCGGTTAAACACGGCCGACTGCCGGTCAATGGTTACCGGATTGGTAAATTTGCTTATCTTACTGATTGTAGTGAAATTTCGGCTGCCAGTCTAAACTTACTCCATGGTTTGGAGGTACTCGTTTTAGGGGTTTTAAGGTTCCGGCCGCACCCCACTCATCTTCATTTGGCAGCTGCTTTAGAGATTATTGCCGAGTTGCGGCCAAAACGGTGTATTTTGACTCATATTTGTCATGATTTCAAACATAGTGAATCGGCCCGGTGGTTGCCGGAAGGCGTAGAACTGGGCTATGATGGACAGCAAATTGAAGTGAGGGAAAATGAAGGATAATTTAGTTATCGCAACCGCGTTTGATGATACAGTCCGGATCTATGCCGCTGTCACCACCGGCGTAGCCGAGACTGCCCGGCAGCTTCATCGTACCTGGCCCACAGCTACAGCGGTTTTGGGGCGCCTTTTAACTGCTACTTTAATAATGGGGGTTATGAGTGATAATCCTTACCGGTTGACCGTCCGTATCTCCGGCAACGGGCCGGTAGGTGAGGCAGTCGCCGTCTCAAACCGTCGTGGCAAAGTCAAAGGGTATTTAACCAACCCTCAGGTAGATTTGGATTTGAATGCCCAGGGTAAACTGAATGTAGCGGGCGCCATTGGAAAAGGTACCTTGACTGTTACTAAAGACTTAGGATTAAAAGAACCTTATCACGGGATTATTCCCCTCCAAAGCGGTGAAATTGCCGAAGATCTGGCTTATTACTTCACTAAGTCGGAACAGACCCCTTCAGCGGTGGCCTTGGGGGTCTTGATAGCTCCGGAAGGGGCAGTGAAAGTCGCCGGCGGCCTGATTATTCAGTTAATGCCCCATGCGTCCGAGGCTACCATCACCTGGCTTGAAGCTAAATTGCAAGCAATTCCGTCCCTGACAAGCATATTGGAATCAGGTTTATCTGCTTTACAACTGCTGCAGGAGTTGTTTGGAGCTTCAACCGGACTGAAAATATTAGAGCAAATCGCGGACATTAGTTATCAATGCGACTGTTCCCGAGAGAAGTTTCTGGGCCCTTTGTTAAGTTTGGGCGCAGCAGAGTTGGAGGGGGCTGTTAATGAACAAGGCCGTCTGGAAGTATGTTGCCAATTTTGTAATAAATTATATTATTATCAAATCGCAGATTTAATGCAGCAAACGGGGAGGGATAATAATGCTTAAAAACCTCTGCCCCAAACTGCAAGCCCGTTCGGTGTTGGATTTAAATTTGATCCAGTTACGGGAACAAGGAATTAAGGGTATTATTTTCGACCTCGACAATACTTTAGTTGAATGGAAACAGGACCAACTTACTCCGGAAGTGATGGCACTGGTCCAACAGTTAAAAGAGCTTGGATTTAAAATGACTATCCTGTCCAATGCTTTGGAATATCGGGTGGAAGCGATAGCCCGCCGGTTGGATATTCCTTATATCTCGCGGGCAGTTAAACCCAGGAAGTCTCCTTTCCGTAAAGCAATGGACTTAATGGCAACTACGCCCGAAACCACTGCGGTAGTAGGCGATCAGATCTTCACCGATATTTTGGGCGGAAACCGGATGAAACTATATACCATTTGGATTTCCCCGTTAAGTTCTACCGAGTTTATCAGCACGAAAGCAGTACGAAAGCTGGAACGGTTGGTGGTTAAACAGTTCCGCAAGAAAGGAATTCTCAAATGAATCAAACTTTTTGCCGGGGGTGTGGTTCGGAATTACAGACCGTTGACCCCAGTGCCCCGGGCTATGTACCCCCTGGAACTATTCAAAAACGGAAGCAACTGATTTGTCAGCGCTGCTACCGGATTATTCATTACGGTGCTGTCGGTTCGGCTCAACCCGAGAAGACCCAAATTGCCAAGGATCTTACCAAAGCGATCGGTCTCAGTCAACTGTTAGTGGTAGTGGCAGACTTTTCCGACCTTACCGGAACTCTGCCGATCTGGTCAGCTTATCTCGGTAAGAAACCTTTTATTCTGGCGGTTAACAAATCCGACTTATTGCCGGCCCCGGCAAAGTTGGAAGAGGTCAAAACCTATTTAGAAAGTTATTTGCAAGCGCACCGGCTGCTCAAGGCCGAACGGACTATTTTAGTCAGCGCTTTAGCGGGTGAAGGTACCGCTACTCTAAAAGAAGAAATTAAAAAAGTCACCTCCTGCGGCGCTAAAGTGGCTTTTCTGGGAGTAACCAATGTCGGTAAATCGTCACTGATCAAACGGTTTTTGCAGTCAGAAACGGCGGGACAGTTACCGACGGTTTCAAAAATTCCCGGTACCACCATGGGTTTAAGCAATTGGAGTATTTTTAAGGGGCGGAATACCCTGATTGATACTCCCGGACTGGTTTCGGAGGAACGAATCAGCGATCTAGTTTGTCCGGAGTGCGGCAGCCGTCTGGTCGCCACCGGCAAACTCAACAGAAAACTTTGGGGAATTAAACCCGGTAAAGGCTTGATTGTGGGTGGATTATTAGCTATGGAGTCCCTGGGTGATACCCCAACCGTTCTGATTGCCTTTACTGCCCCTGCAGTACTGACTCACCGCACCGATGTCGCAAAAGTTTCGGAGATCTTAAAAGCCAACCCTGATTGGTTGCAGGGCCTTTGCACTCACTGCTTTCGTAAGATTTCCTTCCGGGAACAGTTGGTGGAGTTAAAACCGGGGATGGACCTGGCAGTGGCCGGTTTAGGATGGGTCTCTTTACGGGGTAAAGCAACCCGTTTTAAGATAATTTTACCGGAGGGAGTACGCTGGGAAGTCCGTCCCGCGTTAATCGGTCGTCGGCCGGAATAATAACCGAATTTAAGACCGGAACCGCATTTTTATGAAGTATTTATTGCCGAAAAAGTGGAAAATCTAATTTTCCATTTTTTATTTTTTCATGAAGCCGAAGCTCAGCCAAGATTTTCATAGGTTTTGGGGAAAACAGTTGCAGCAGCAGTGAGTCAAAATGTGAAAAAAATAAAATGAATAATGAAGGAAAATATTGAGCGATCCCGAATAATTAAACAACCAATTATAAGTAAAAAATATCCATAAACGTAAATAGGTGGTAACCAAAATGACAGATAATTGTGCCCAGATCGAGAAAGGGAACCTGTTTGAGCTTGGCCATTATATAAGTAAAGAACACCTGGTCGCCAGAGTTATGGTGGAACGTTCGGAGGAAATCCAACATTTAAATGTGGAAGAGCTCAAAACCAAAATTATTAACAATTTTGGGCCGGCGGCACTTGATATCTTGAAAGATTTATTGAAAGAAAGCGATATGCGGTATTTTAATGAGCTCAATGATATCAACAGCCTGTTCGAGTTGAGTAATTATGCTAAACTCTGTTATTCGGACCAACAAATTCGACGCCGTTTTCTGTCGGATTTGGGATATAATTATTGCCGCACTCTTACAACAGCTCCCAATTGCAACTGTCCTGGACTGGAGTTGGTAATTTATACAGCAGATGCCATTGCTTTTCTAGCCCGGAATAAGATTCAGTTTATCGAGGACTTCAGTGTTTTATTTAGCGCAGTAGAACTCCCGGACACTATGGATTTCAACTCGAAGAACGCCCGCTATGATCTGGGCCAGCGAATCAAAGACGATCCGGAGTTAAGTGTAGTATTTTTAAACTCCCCGGATGTCAAAAAAGTGCGGATCCGGGATTTCTCTGCTGCTTTACAAGAAGCCGCCTATTGTGATCTAACCTCCGGCAGTTTTAAGGCCACCATTCCCGGGTTAAAACAGCGTGGTTTGACCAACGGCAGTAATACTAATTATGGCGAAAAAGCTTATTGGGATCTTTTCTTTTGGTTATGTCCCGGGATCTGGTTAAGAAGAAATCTGGCTAAAACCAACTTCGCCTTCTAAACTATGGAGAGGTAACTCATAATTTAAGACCTTCTGATTTTAACTGCCGGTAGCAGTCTTAATGGCGTTTGTGTTTCAGTTTATGAACTATTTTATATACTTTGCTGACATCAGGTATATCATAAAACGCCAGTACCCGGTTGTTTATGAAAGGATCCAAAAAGTCCATACCGGTATTCTCCAATGCCGGTTTGATCTTAGTTTTTCCGAATTTTACAGTACCGACACCATTGGGGCCGATGATCTTTTTGATGCTGGGGATCGAACGGATTTCGGTAGTTTGTAAAACTGCTTTGTTCTTATTAAGCACGATGATTCTTTTGTTGGTAATCGCATAAAAGGTATTCCTTTTGGACCAGACTTTATAGATAAAGCGTCCGAAGATGGTATAAAAGCCGAATAACGCAAAAGGCAATCCCAGTAAAATGAAGATTAATGGGGAACGGTTACCGTTATCGTCTTTGCTAAAGAAAATTATGATTTCCCAATAGATAGCAAAACCGCCCCATAAAATACTAAAAGGAATTAGAAAAATATCTTCCTTCGTAAAAAGTGCGGTTGGTTTAGGTTGGCCAATCCAAAGAACCCGTTCGTGCTTTAACAAAGTCTTTGCCAACAGTTGATCCATCTTTTAAAACTCTCCTTGGAAATACCTATTTTTAATTTTGCGCAACAGAATTGGTTTAGCAACAGTAATGTAGGTTATCAAAACTTGAGTTCTAAACCTAAGAACATAATACTATAGATTAATATTCCTTTCCTGTAAATAAATTCCTGCAATAATATTTGATAATTCTGTAAATTATGATAATGCTAACTATTTAAGGTTGTTTATATTTTATTATTAAGTCCAAAGTTCGGCAGGATAATTGTTGATTAAAGAGAAAGTAATTATTTATGAGTGCGATTAATGCTAATACTTCAATCTATGCCGTTTTTGGCGACCCAATTGGCCATAGTCTTTCTCCGGTGATGCATAATGCGGCTTTTAAAGCTTTGCAACTGGATTGTGTCTATGTAGCCTTTCAGATCAGTCCCGCCACCTTGGCCGACGCGGTTCGGGGCATCCGGGCTTTAGGAATTAAAGGCGTAAATATTACTATTCCTCATAAACAGGCAATCATCAGAGAATTGGATCAGGTTTTCGGCGATTCGGTTCAGAGCGGGTCGGTTAATACCATTATCAATCGTAACGGTAAATTGTTGGGTACCAGCACTGACGGAACCGGCCTCATCCGTTCGTTACGTGAGGACGGTAATTTTGATCCGGAAGGTAAAAGGGTGTTGCTGTTAGGCGCGGGTGGGTCGGCGCAGGCAGTGATCTATAGTCTGATCAAAGCGGGGATTGCTTCTTTGACTGTGGTAAACCGTGATTTTAAAAAAGTAATCGCCCTGCAGGAAAAAGTAAGAAAGGATAACCGGTTTAGCCTGACGGCTCGGGAATTAAGCCAACTTGGTAACTTGGATTTCAGCCGTTTTGATTTGGTAATTAATACAACTTCCGTAGGGCTAAGGGAAGAACGTTCTTTAATTCCCCCGGCAAATTTACATCCCGGCTTATTTGTCTACGACCTGGTATACCGCCCGGGCGGGACGAGGTTAAGTATTGAGGCAGCGGCTGCGGGCTGCCGGGTGTTGACCGGACTCTCATTGTTGCTATTTCAAGGGGCGGAAAGTTTTCGGCTCTGGTTTGAGACAGAACCACCGCTGGCAGCCATGCGGCAAGCACTGGAATTTGCTCAGAAATAGTGAAATTTTTCACAATGTTAACTTTACAATGAGATTAATGTCAGTTATAATCAAAGCAAGAGTTGTTATTTTTTTCAAATAGATTGTTAAAAATTTAACAAACTATTTTTGCAGTTCAGGATTGACCGTACCAATGGACTTGTCATTGTATTAAAATGGTGCTAAAAAACCACAATAGACGTTAGGGGGGTGAATCAGATGGTTGAGCAGAATAAAGAGGAAAAGCTGGTGGAACAGAGGGATATTAAGACGGTAATTGATGAGTTGGTCAAAAGAGCCGGCCTGGCCCAGTCCAGGTTAATGGAGTATAACCAGCAGCAGATTGACGGGATCGTGCGGGCAATGGCCCTGGCCGGTGTTGATCAACATATGAAACTGGCCTGGCTGGCCTATGAAGAGACCGGAATGGGAGTTTACGAGGATAAGATCGCGAAAAACCTCTTTGCAACTGAGTACGTTTACCATGACATAAAAAGCGAGAAGACTGTTGGAGTAATCGAGGAAAACTGGGAAGAAGGCTATATGAAAGTTGCTGAGCCCATCGGAGTAATCGCCGGAGTGACACCGGTGACGAATCCGACTTCAACCACGATGTTTAAATGTTTAATCGCTTTGAAAACCCGCAATCCGATAATTTTCAGTTTTCATCCCAAAGCGATTAAGTCAAGTATTGCTGCTGCTACAGTAATGCGGGAGGCAGCAGTGGCTGCCGGCGCGCCGGAGCATTGTATCGAGTGGATCGCGACACCTTCGATTGAAGCCACTCACCTTTTAATGAAACACCCGGGAATCAGTCTGGTTCTGGCAACCGGTGGCCCGGGAATGGTCGAGGCTGCTTATTCCTGTGGCAAACCTGCTTTGGGAGTGGGCCCGGGTAATGTTCCGTGCTATATTGAAAAAACAGCCAATCTCCGTCGTTCGGTCGCTGATCTGATTTTAAGTAAAACCTTTGATAACGGTATGATTTGTGCTTCCGAACAAGCGGTGATTGTCGACCGGGAGATTGCTGCGGAAGTGCAAGCAATTATGACCGAATACGGCTGCTATTTTTTGAAACCCGAGGAGATTACGGCCGTTGCCAAAGTGGCTATTGATGAAAAAAGCGGCGGGATGAGCGCTGCTGTGGTCGGCCAGTCGGCGGTGAAGATTGCGGCGGCGGCCGGGATCAAAGTACCGGAAGATACCAAGATCTTGGTGGCGCAATTGGAGGGAGTGGGGCCGGAATATCCGTTGTCCCGGGAAAAATTGAGCCCGATTTTAGCCTATTATACAGTGACTGATTACAAGGAGGGGATTCGTCGTTGTGAAGAGATGACCGAGTTCGGCGGGTTGGGACATTCGGCAGTCATTCATTCTAATAACCAACCAGTGATTGATGAATTTGCCCGTCAGGTCCGCTGCGGCCGGTTGCTGGTAAATTCACCTTCAGCCCATGGCGCTATCGGGGATCTTTATAACACCAATACCCCTTCATTAACTTTAGGTTGCGGTTCCATGGGCCGTAACTCAACCACTGATAATGTCAGTGTCGCTAATTTGCTGAATGTTAAACGGGTGGCGATCCGAAAAGACCGGATGAAGTGGTTTAAAATTCCGCAGAAGGTCTATTTTGAATATGGCTCCCTGCAGTATCTGGCGAAGCTGAAAGGGAAGAAGGCTTTTATTGTTACTGATCCGTATATGGTTAAATTGGGTTTTGTCGAAAAAGTGGAATACCACTTGGATAAGATCCCCCTGGAATATCAGATCTTCTCGGAAGTAGAGCCGGACCCGTCGGTTGAAACCGTCGCTAAAGGGTGTCACCGGATGAACCAGTTTCAGCCGGATATTATCATTGCTCTGGGAGGCGGTTCGGCGATTGACGCAGCCAAAGGAATGTGGCTTTTCTATGAAAACCCGGAGACGGAGTTTGAAACTTTAAGGTTAAAATTTGCCGATATTCGCAAACGGGCTTTTAAATTCCCTCAGTTAGGTAAGAAAGCGACTTTTGTAGCCATTCCCACTACTTCGGGGACCGGTTCGGAAGTCACTGCCTTCGCGGTGATAACCGATAAACAACGGAATATCAAATATCCGTTGGCTGATTATGAGCTAACTCCGGATATCGCGATTATCGATCCGGAACTGGTCTTGACCGTCCCGCCTACGGTAACCGCAGATACCGGAATGGATGTCCTGACCCATGCAATTGAGGCCTATGTCTCGGTAATGGCTTCCGATTATACCGATGCTTTAGCAGAGAAAGCAATTAAAATAGTCTTCGAGTATTTACCGAAAGCCTACCGCAACGGCCGGGATAAAGTGGCCCGGGAAAAGATGCATAATGCCTCCTGTATTGCAGGGATGGCCTTTACCAATGCCTTTCTAGGCCTAAACCACAGTATGGCTCATATCCTGGGCGGAAAGTTCCAGATCCCCCACGGTCGGGCTAATGCCATTTTGTTGCCGTATGTGATTGCCTATAACGCTAAAAAACCGACTAAGTTCACGGCCTTTCCGCAATATGAATATCCCATTGCTGCCGACCGCTACGCGGAAATTGCCCGGTTCCTCGGACTGCCAGCGGCGACAACTGCCGAAGGAATCAGCAGCTTAATCCAGGCAATCCGTGACCTGATGACTGAGTTGCAGCTCCCGCTCTCCTTAAGCGAGGCCGGAGTGGCGCCACAGGATTTAGAACGAGAGTTGCGGTCTATGGCCGATATCGCCTTCAATGACCAGTGTACCGGGACTAACCCCCGGATGCCCCTGGTGGCGGAGATTGAAGCGATCTACCGTGAAGCGCTTGGAGATGGCAAGGCAAATAACGCCAACAGTACTGAACTTTTGTACCGGTCTAACCAGAATTAAAACAAGAAGAAAATTAAGGGACACCCTAAAAGCCACCGGCTGCTAAACCACCGGTGGCTTTATTTTAAATTCATAGTTTTTTACCGGAACCGTGTCGTTTTTCCCCTGGAGAAGCACGGCTGGCTTAGGCAGGGGTATACGGTTAAAAAGTATAAATAAAAGTGCTGCTTTTATCCAGAAAATGTCTTATAATATACATATATTGGATAACACCTAAATGGGTTCATAAAGTTTTAACACAATATATAGTGCCTGATTCGGATTCTTCTACCGACATATTGCGTTAAAAGGGTGAATTATAATGTTGCCTCAGACCGGTTAAGTCTGAGTCAGGTTATTCGGAGGAAAGGATTGAGGGATGATGGATTCAGATAAATTTACCTTTGAAGTATTGCCAAACAGCTATGCTGTATGCCAACTCCGTCCTGAGCAGCCGGTGCCGCTCCGGGCGTTGCAGGGTGAGTTTTTTTCAATTACCAAGACCGACGGGGAACTGTCGCTGGTCTGTGAAACTGACCGGGTTCCGGAGGGAGTAACCGCCGAACTGGGCTGGCGGATTTTGCGAATCGCGGCGGTTTTAGATTTTGCAATGGTTGGAGTACTGGCAGTTATCAGCGGAACCTTGGCCAGAGAAGCCATTGCTATTTTCGCAATTTCTACCTATAACACGGATTATCTGTTGGTGAAGGAGAAAGACCTCAAAGCGGCAGTTTCCGCCTTGCGCCAAGCCGGACATCAGGTAAATGAATCAAAGCTGGAGAAGGGTTAATACAATAAACGATCCCCCTTATTTAATAAAACTGAGATTGAGTAATTTCTTAATGGGAGTGGTCTTTTTAATCAGTCCCAACTCCTTCATCAGTTGCTGTGAGGCTTCCCAGTCTTTCGGATTGGAGCGGCCGAGCCCGTTTTTACGGGTATATTCGTTTTCCCACAGTTGCATCGAGGTAAAGAGGACTTCTTTTTCCAGTTTTTGTTGTTCCGCTCCCAGGCCGGGGAGGTATTTTAGACAAATCCGCCAGGTTGCTTCGGGATGGGCTAAAGCATAACGC
>DATCLA010000280.1:0-6263 GCA_036564195.1 Bacillota bacterium | reverse complement strand
ATTGTATACCTAATTCTTTTTTTGAAATTAAATTTTAGTGTTGACAATCACCATTTGCCAATCATATAATATGGCCATAACAAACAGCAAAGGCGCTGTAGGTTAAAATACCTGCGGCGCCTTTTGCTGTTTTTTTAATTTTAAAAGAAAGGGATGAGCATAAATGTGTAACATCTCCGCTGTCTTTGGGAGCATGGTCTTTAATGACCAAGTCATGAAGGAACGTCTGCCGAAAGAAACTTACCACGCGTTCAAAAAATGTATTGCTAACGATCAGCCCCTGGATCGCAGTATCGCCGATGTTATTGCCAACGCTATGAAAGACTGGGCCATTGAAAAGGGCGCGACTCACTTTACCCATTGGTTCCAGCCGATGACTGGCATTACTGCCGAGAAGCATGATAGTTTTATTTCTCCGACCCCGACCGGGACCGTAATCATGGAATTTTCAGGAAAGGAACTGATCAAAGGCGAACCCGACGCTTCCAGTTTCCCTTCGGGCGGCTTAAGGGCAACCTTTGAAGCCAGGGGCTATACCGCTTGGGATCCTACTTCCTATGCTTTTATTAAAGACGGTACCCTTTGCATTCCCACTGCCTTCTGCTCGTACAGCGGCGAAGCTTTGGATAAAAAAACGCCCTTGCTGCGTTCGATGGAGGCCATCAATCGTCAGGCCGTACGGATCCTAAAACTCTTCGGCCATCCCGAGGGGATCCGGGTTAATACCACCGTCGGGCCGGAACAGGAATATTTTCTAATTAATAAAGATTTAGCCGACAAGCGTAAAGACCTGGTATACTGCGGTCGCACCCTTTTGGGAGCCAAACCTCCCAAGGGGCAGGAGCTGGAGGACCATTACTTCGGCGCCATTAAGCCCCGGGTATCCGCTTATATGAAGGAACTTGACGAAGAACTATGGAAGCTCGGTATTTCGGCCAAGACCCGGCACAACGAAGTCGCTCCTTCCCAGCATGAGTTGGCCCCGATCTTTACGACCACCAATATTGCCGCCGACCATAATCAGTTGACAATGGAACTGATGAAAAAGATCGCCGGTAAATACGGTTTGACCTGCCTGCTCCATGAGAAACCTTTCGCCGGAATCAACGGCAGCGGCAAACACAATAACTGGTCGATTTCCACCAATACCGGTATCAATCTGCTGGAACCGGGAGACTCGCCCCAGGAAAACGCGCAGTTTTTGTTATTCCTGGCAGCCATAATCAAAGCCGTCGATGAATACCAGGATTTGCTCCGGGTATCCGTGGCCAGCGCCGGTAATGATCACCGTTTGGGCGCCAATGAGGCCCCTCCGGCCATTGTCTCCATCTTCCTGGGTGAGGAACTCACCGCGATCCTGGAAGCCATTGAAAAGGGAAGCGCTTATCAGAACAAAGCCAGAACCGAAATGGAAATCGGCGTCTGTGTTTTGCCCCGTTTCCCTAAAGACACCACCGACCGCAACCGGACCTCGCCTTTTGCCTTTACCGGCAATAAGTTTGAGTTCAGAATGTTAGGATCGGCCTTCTCCATCTCCGGTCCCAATATCATCTTAAATACGATCATCGCTGAGTCGTTGGCGCAATTTGCCGATATTTTAGAGCAGTCAAAGGACTTTACCAAAACCTTGAATGAATTGATTAGAGAAACCATCACCAAGCACAAGCGGATCATCTTCAACGGCAACAACTACTCGGAGGAATGGGTTAAAGAAGCGGAAAAACGCGGCTTATTGAACCTTAAGACCACCGTTGACGCCTTGCCCTATTTCATCAGCGATAAGAATATTCGGCTTTTTACCAAGCATAAGGTCTTCACCGCTACGGAAATCCATTCCCGCTACGAGATTCTGATGGAGAATTATTGCAAGACCATTAACATTGAAGCCCTGACCATGCTGGAGATGGTTAAAAAAGAAATTATCCCGGCGGTCTGCTCTTATATGAAGGAGCTAAGCGATACCGCAATTGCCAAAAAAGCTTTGGCATCCGAAATTAATTGCGAGTTGGAAAAGAGTATCGTGTCCAATTTAGCTTCCCTCTCCAATTCCCTTTATGAACGGACCAAACAACTGGAAGACAGTCTGCTGGGAGTAAAAAGTCAGGACCCTTTACAGCAACAGGGCGAGTATTACCGGGACGTTGTTTTTCCGGCAATGCAAGCGTTACGGGCAGTGGCTGATGAAACCGAAACCCTGGTCGGAGAAGCATATTGGCCCTATCCCACTTACGGGCAGTTGCTCTTCAGCGTTTGACCGGTCCGGGCAGACCCTGTCCCATCAAATTTTTACAGAAAGAAGGTGTAGTTATGGAAACCAAAGTTATTCTGGATACTCTATGGGTTTTATTAGCCGCCATGCTTGTATTCTTCATGAATCTTGGTTTTGCCTCACTGGAAAGCGGGTTGACCCGCTCTAAAAACACGGTCAACATCCTCTCGAAAAATTTTATTGTGTTTGCAGTGTCTTCATTAGGATTCCTCATTTTAGGCTGGGGCTTAATGTTCGGTGACGGTAACAGTTTCATCGGTCTAAAAGGTTTATTTATGGCGAGCGGGGCCGACAATTCTCCTGCGGTCGGCGCCGCATACCGCGGCGTTTACTCCGCAATATCCTGGGCGGGAGTGCCGTTTTGGGCTAAATTCTTCTTTCAGTTAGCCTTTTGCGGCACCGCCGCTACCATCGTTTCCGGCGCCGTAGCGGAACGAATCAAGTACATATCCTTCATTGTTTTTTCGTTACTACTTACCATGTTTATTTATCCCCTTGTCGGTCACTGGATCTGGGGTGGAGGTTTTCTCAGCCGGTTAGGGTTCCTGGACTTCGCCGGAGGCAGCGTGGTTCATTCCTTAGGAGGTTGGGCCGCCCTGGTCGGTATTATTATTTTAGGTCCCAGAGTTGGCAAATATACCAAAGACGGTAAAATCAATCCGATCCCAGGCCACAATATGTCCCTGGCGGTAATCGGCGGATTCGTTCTCTGGCTGGGTTGGTTCGGTTTCAATCCGGGCTCCACAATGGCAGCGGACCCGGCAGCTCTTGCCCATATCTTAATGACTACCAATACCGCCGGCATCCTGGCGATGCTCACTGCAACGGCGACTTCATGGCTGGTAATTGGCAAGCCCGACTTGAGTATGTCCATCAACGGTTTACTGGCCGGCCTGGTCGCCATCACTCCGGCGTGTGCTTATGTTAGTATCAATAGTTCCCTGGTGATTGGCGCGGTCGCCGGTATCCTGGCTGTTTTAGCAGTCCTCTTCTTTGACCGCCTCAAATTAGATGATCCCGTTGGTGTCCTCGCGGTTCACCTTGTCAATGGCGTCTTCGGCACGCTATCCATCGGTCTTTTTGCGCAAAGCGGCGTAACAAGCATGAGTACGTCAAACGGTTTGTTCTATGGAGGCGGACTTGGGCTACTGGGCGTTCAAGTTATCGGGGTGTTAAGCGTAGCCGTATTTGTATGCATTTCTTCCACTCTTGCCTGGTTATTAATTAAGAAAACCCTCGGCATCCGGGTGTCCCTTGAAGAAGAAATTGAAGGACTGGATATTGGCGAACACGGCAGTCTGGCCTATCCGGAATTTAATATTATTGAACGCAGCGTCTTGGAAAACCGGGATGGCTTTTTGGAATCAGCAAGTATTCCGACCCAAACTACCGTATCAGTGGATAAAACTACTCCGGTCCAGAGTGTTCCCTCCCTCGCTACGAACGGTCTAGGCGTGAAGATCACCAAAATCGAAATTATTACCAAGCAGGGAAAATTCGAAGCGCTTAAGGAGGCAATGGACAAAATCGGCATTACCGGTATGACTGTCACCAATGTACTTGGTTATGGCATCCAGGGTGGACATACCGAATACTATCGGGGTGTAAAAATGGAAACAACCCTCTTGCCCAAGATAAAGGTTGAAATTGTGGTAAGCAAAGTGCCGGTCAGAACAGTCATTGAAACGGCCAAAAAAGTCCTTTACACCGGTAACATCGGTGATGGCAAAATATTTGTTTACGATACCGAGAATGTCATCAAAGTCCGTACCGGTGAAGAAGGTTACGATGCCTTGCAGGATGTGGAATAATCCCTCATAATTATCTGGTTAAAAGCGATGAACAAGACAAGTAGCCCGGAGATTCATTTACAGTGAGTGCGGGATAGTGGAAACCGCATAAGCGAATCCGGGTGAATAACACTTTGGAGCTGCAATCCGAACTCATTTGGAAAGTAGGTGCGCCGAACTCCGCGCGTTAAGCGGTGAAGCTTTCTATGGAAGGCTATTGAGAGACCCGACCGGGTAAAATAGGTGGCACCGCGAGGCGCACAGCTCGTCCTATTACAGGCATTTAGCTGTGCGTTTATTTATTAATTTTAAGGAGGTCAGCACTGATGTGTTCAATTATGGGTTATATCGGTAAGAAAATCAGTTTGACTAAATTTAAGGAATGTTTCGACCGGACCATTTCCCGCGGCCCGGATATGACGAGAATTGTCGCAACGGAAAAAGGGGTATTGGGTTTTCATCGCCTGGCCATCATGGACTTGAGCGAATCGGGCATGCAACCCTTTGCGCTTAACGGCAACTACCTTGTTTGTAATGGCGAGATTTACGGATTCAGACCTTTGAAGGAAGCTTTGGCAAGGGAATATACTTTTAAAAGCGATTCCGATTGCGAAATCTTACTACCTCTGTACGAAAAATACGGTCTCGGTATGTTTGAAAAGCTGGATGCCGAATTTGCGCTGATTATCTATGACAGCGCTAAGCAGTCCTTGATTGCCGCGCGGGATCCAATCGGGATTCGTCCGTTGTTTTACGGCTACGATCAATGCGGCGAAATCATTTTTGCCAGCGAAGCCAAAAACCTTCTCGGTTTGACTGATAAAATCATTCCGTTTCCGCCCGGACATTATTATGCCGATGGCAAGTTCGTCTGTTACCGGGATATGACCAAGGTAGAGGCGGTCTGTTACGATGATCTGGAAACAGTTTGCCGGAACATTCACGACAAACTGACGGCAGGGATTGCAAAGCGGCTGGATGCGGATGCACCCCTTGGTTTCTTGCTCAGCGGCGGTTTGGATAGTTCACTGGTCTGCGCAGTAGCTGCGAAGAAATTAGACAAACCCATCCGCACCTTTGCTATTGGTATGAACACCGACGCCATTGACTTGAAATATGCCAGGCAAGTGGCTGACTATCTCCGGAGCATCCATACAGAAGTCCTGATCACCAAAGCGGATGTGATCCAAGCATTACCGGAGGTTATCTCGGTTCTCGGGACTTATGATATTACCACTATCCGGGCTAGTATCGGCATGTATTTGCTTTGCAAAGCCATTCATGAGACAACGGACATTCGGGTGCTGCTGACCGGGGAAATCTCCGATGAACTGTTCGGATATAAATACACCGACTTTGCGCCAAATGCCGCAGCTTTCCAGGAAGAAGCCGCCAAGCGAATCCGGGAACTTCATATGTATGATGTGCTTCGCGCCGACCGTTGTATCTCCTCTAACTCTCTGGAAGCGCGAGTCCCCTTTGGCGATCTGGATTTTGTTAAATATGTAATGAGTATTGATCCTGAAAAGAAACTCAATAAATATGGCAAAGGCAAGTATCTGCTGCGCCACGCCTTTGAAGGCGACTACCTGCCGTACTCAATCCTAATGCGCGAAAAAGCGGCTTTTAGCGATGCCGTCGGCCATTCGATGGTGGATTACTTGAAAGAATACGCCGAAGCGCGATATTCCGACGCCGAGTATGAAAAGCGGATCAAACGCTATGATTTTGCGACTCCTTTCACTAAAGAGGCCCTCCTTTATCGCGAATTGTTTGAACGGTACTATCCCGGTCAAGCGGAGATGGTGGTTGATTTCTGGATGCCCAATAAAGAGTGGGACGGCTGTAATGTAAACGACCCCTCCGCCCGCGTGCTTGCCAACTACGGAGCCAGTGGCGAATAACTGCCTTTTATGACAATATTATTTATTAAGGTATATTTTTTTCTTTAATAAAATACTGGGGGCGCGCCTTAACTTCCATGTACGTTTTGGACAAATATTCCCCGATAATTCCTAAAAAGATCATCTGCAGGCCCCCGGTAAATAAAATAATACAGACCTGTGAAGCCCAACCGGCAACCGGATCGCCATATAACAACTTTCTCATCACAACAAAGATTAACATTACGAAAGCTATCAATGAAAATATTATTCCAAAAAGGGAGGCGATTCTTAAAGGCACTGTTGAAAAAGCCACTATCC
>DATCLA010000279.1:0-15395 GCA_036564195.1 Bacillota bacterium | reverse complement strand
GGTTTTCCCATTCCGCTGTCGGAGCCTTTTTAACCTGTACAGTTTAGTTCTTTAACTCTACCTTGCTCCTGCCACCAATGCCGGTTCGTTTGATACCAGCGGATTGTTGCGGCGAGTCCGGTTTCAAAGCTGGTCTGTGGCTGCCAGCCCAGTTCAGTCTCGATTTTCCTAGTGCTAACCACGCAGCGCCGCTTATTGCCCAAACGCTCCGCATCAAAGAAAATTAACGACTGTGCTTTCTCCAACCGGGCTAAAATTGCTTTAGCCACCTCAAGGTCAGTACGTTCGTTATGTCCGCCGATATTATAAACTTCACCGGCCCGCCCGTAGTTTAATACCAGCTCAAGGGCACGGCAATGATCTCGTACAAAGACCCAATCTCGGATCTTTAAACCGGTACCCTCCAGTGGCAACATTTCGTCGTTTAACGCTTTAATAATCAACATTGGGACCAGCTTACCCGGATCCTGGTAAAATCCATAGTTGGCGCTGCAACGGGTGACCAGCACCGGTAGGCCGTATGCATGATAATAAGCCAGTGCCAGCAAGTCGGCTCCGATTTTACTGGCCAGGTAAGGATTATCCGGCGCCGGTGGTGTAGTTTCGGTAAAGTATCCTTCCGGGCCGAGACTGCCGTAAACCGCGGCGGTAGAGACTTGCAGAAACCTTTTCACCCCATAGGCTTTAGCGTATTCAAGCAGGTTTTGGGTACCCAAAGTATTAGTCTTTACAAAATCGGACGGCGCAGTAATGCAATGGTCAACATAGGGCTCAGTGGCAAAATTAACAATCCAGTCAACTCCGGAAACCATGATCTTACCAACAATCCCCTGATCGCTAATATCGCCTTTCACAAAGTGATGACGGGCTTCCAGTTGAATGTCACTCAGATTCTCCAGTTTCCCGGTGTGAGTCAGCTTATCCAGGTTGATAATCCAATCACTCGGATACTTTGTATGCCAGTAATGAATGAAATTAGATCCGATAAAACCTGCCCCGCCGGTGACTAAAATCCGTCTGCCCATTACAACATTCCCTTCTTTGCACTGATCCGTACACTATATGCAACAGTCATGCCAATTGTGAAACCGCCCCTGCAGTCGGAGACAGCTTTAATGGTTACCAAAAGCTGACTGTTAACATAGATTAAACTATCCAAACTATACCTGATTAATGGTTAAACAGCGAATCCGAGGTGGGACAGTAGTGAAAGGAATTGTACTTGCGGGAGGTTCCGGGACCCGGCTTCACCCAATCACCAAAGCAATTAACAAACATCTGCTGCCGGTGGGAAAATACCCCATGATCTTTTACCCCCTTGCTAAGCTACACCAGGCGGGAATCGAGCAAGTTTTAGTGGTTACCAACAAAGAACAGATTGGTAACTTTGTAAATTTACTCGGCAGTGGTAAGGAATTTGAAATGGAATTTACCTATAAAGTCCAAGAGCAACCGGGCGGAATTGCCCAGGCGTTAAGTTTAGCTGCAACTTTTGTCGGGTCAGAGCGATGCCTGGTAATCCTGGGAGATAATCTTTTCTCGGCCAACCTGGGACCGGCTATCCAAAAATACCAGAAGCAGCCGGCCGGAGCGAAGGTTTTCTTAAAAAAAGTCAGCGATCCCCAACGTTACGCTATCGCCGAACTCCAAAACGGGCGGGTGGTCCGGATTGAAGAAAAGCCACTATCCCCACGGTCGGATTGGTGTGTAACCGGTATCTATCTCTATGACAGTCATGTCTTCGAGATCATCGCTAAACTAAAGCCATCCGGCCGGAAGGAGTTGGAGATCACCGATGTTAACAATGTCTATCTCCGCGAAGAAAATTTGTCTTATGAATTCCTGGACGGCTGGTGGACCGACGCCGGTACTTTTGAAGCACTTCAACAGGCTAACGAATACACCATTAACTATGACTTAAAAAATGAATGGCCGGTTTTATCAACCGGCTCACTGAGAAATTTTTCCCCATTTTGACACAATAATCTTAACAGGTAAACCAGGACGGTTTTTTATTGGACTTTAAATCATGCTCTTTAACTATGGTTTCAATTATTTTTTGTCGGATCGGAATCCGAGACGGATTTTTCTGATAAGCCCAGACTAATCTACGGTGCAGATTCAACATCACATAAAAATTATACATCTCCCAAAAGCTGTCCGGCACCCTGCCACCACAATATCCGATAATTTCCCCTTGGACATACCAGACACTACAACTTTTACTACCCCAGGGTAGCTTATAAAAATCATGGAGCGGGTCACCCCAGCGGAAAGCATCGAAATCGATAATTCCGTTGAATTCCTGATTATTGATAATAATATTGCGCACATTGTAATCATTATGCAGAAAACGGTACGGTCTTCCTTTCATCAGGTCAAGATGAGACTCAAGATAATCTAACACATATTTATCTTTATAAAAGGAAAGCTTCAGATCATTGAATGTTTTTAAGTCGTTCAAAAACTTGGAATATCTTAGATCGAACCAATCCAACTTCTGTTTGGCTGCTTTCAAGGCATGCAATTTTTTTAATTCTTCACCGGCAGCAATTCCGATGCTAAGCTGCTGACTTTTTGTTAAGCCGGGCAGAATCGCATTACCGGATTTTCCCTGAAGATATTCAACAATCGAATAACAATATTGATGGTCGGAGGTTTTTCCAAAGGCAACCGGTTTTAAACATTTCACTCCTTTTTTATGAAAATTCCGGATAATCCCAAAGATTGTTCGATTTTTATCATACTTTTTAATACTGGCAATTCTTAAGATATATTTTTCCTGATCTTTTTGATATAAGATATATTTTTCATCCGGTGACTGCCCTTTCTGTAAAGGACAGATGCGGTCAATCGGTCCCAGGCCCTGCTGCTGTTTAAGCAGCTTTTCGAGTCGCTTTTGATCCATTTTTTGCCCCTCCAATCGTAACCTCCGCTCCCCGGCGAACTCATCTTTTCTGACCGGAACGCCGTTGTTTTCTTAATTGCCACCCATGCGCCACCAACCAGCGTAATACTTTGGACTTTTCCTGAAAAATATTTTTCTGTCGCCGCAGGGCTTTTTTAGGCGCCTCATCGCGGAGTTTTTCAAAACCACCGGTTACCGGTACAACCGCCGGGTACTTTTTGGTCAGGTCCCAAATGGCACAACTGGCGGAAAGGTCAGTGGTAAAAATACCCGGACTTAATACTTGTTGGGCATCCCAGGCCCAATGGTTGGGAATTCCCCGGTATAAACTGGTTTTAAGCAGCATTCCTTTATTAGGCATCACCATGTCCACTTTTTGCGGAACTTTTATCTTCTGGGCCAGAAATAAGTCTCGTTTGCCGTAATCGTCAAAAGGTGGTTTAAACTTACTGCCTTGTTGGGCAACTGCCGGATAGTACTGTACCCATTTACGCAATGCATCCAAACCGACTTTGGTTAATAAATAATCGTCATCAGTGACCAGAACATATGGTTTAACGGTATTGAGAGCGCCGAGATATTTGCCGATTGGTCCGACATTTTGAGGGTTATTGATATTCTGGGTCGCTTCCGGAATTGGTTTAGCGCCGTTATTCCAGACGATAATTTCGGTAATACCCAGTTTCAACAGGCGTTTCACACAAGACCGGGCATTTTTGGGACGGGCATAATTGCATAAGACCGCACAAATCGATTTTAGAGGCACTTTACATTTTGTCTTTTGACCCATGTCGTTTCCTCCACTAAAACTTAAAAACAAATTAATTCGTTCAAATTGTTTTACCGGTCACCCAGAAGCTTCCAACCACGTTTAACGAGCCACTTAAGTATTTTGGTCTTTTCCGCGTTAAAGTTTTTTTGATTGCGTAAGGCCTTTTCGGGAGCCTCATCCGGAAGCATGACATAACCCCGACCGGATACAGGTACTACCATCGGATGGCGACCGGTCCGATCATAAGTAGCGCAACTCACCGGTATATCAGTTGTAAAAAATCCTTGGCGCACCTGCTGCAGACAACCCCAGGCCCAGTGTTTTAGGATTGACCGGTATAGATCAGTATTCATAATCATCCCCCGGTTGGCGATGGCCACATCCACTGCGGTGGGTTTTTTGATTTGATCGGATAGTATTTTAATGCGTTTCGGTTTTTTCTGAAACGGTGAACTATAGATCAATCCGGCCTGAACCACCAAAGGATACTTCCCGGCATATTTGAGAAGTGCTTCCAAACCTTTCTTGGTTAATAAAACATCATCATCAACAATCAATATATACGGCCTTTTACTATGTAAAGCCGCATGATAGCGTCCGATGGTCCCGATATTTTCGGCATGATTAATATTTTGAGTTGCTTCGGCAACCGGCTTAGCACCACCGTTATTCCAGACGATAATTTCCGTCAGCCCCAAATTCCGTAAGCGCTTGACAACCGCTCGGGCACTGCCGGGACGAGCATAATTACACATTACCGCGGTCACTTCGGATAAGGCAACCTGCTTACTTTTCATTATTGATCAGCCACCAATCTCATTGTTATTTCAACTTCAGCGGCTTCCAGCCATGATTGAGCATCCAGTGGAAAATCTTGGTCTTTTCGGCTACTGCTCCTTTTTGACGACAAAGCGCTTTATGGGGAGCTTCATCCTTTAGTTTCTCATAACCGCGTCCCGACACGGGGACCACGACCGGATGCTTTCCGGTCAAGTCAAGAATCGCACAACTGACCGCTAGGTCGGTGGCAATAAACCCCGGCCGGACCGCATCTTTAAAGCCCCAGGCCCAATGGTCCAGCAGCTGGCGGCAGAGTTCAGTGGGGAGAATCATCCCTCCAAACGGTAACACTACATCTACCCGGCGATATTTCTTCACTTGGTGCGAACGAAGTACTTTACGGTTAAAATACCGGTCGAAAGGAGGTTTAAAAACCGCTCCGCATTGAACCGCCACCTGATAGCGAGCAGCGCCAGCCATTAATGCAGTCAACCCGGCCGCGGTCAGCCGATGATCGTCATCAACAATCAAAATGTAAGGCTTTTTAGTATGCAACCCCACATAATACCGGCCGATGGAACCGACATTAGTAGTTGACACAATATTCTTAGTGGCCTCCCGAATCGGTTTGGCCTGATTGTTCCAGACAATAACCTCCTTCAGGCCCAATTCCTTCAGCCGTTTAACACAGGCCCGGGCGCTCTTGGGCCGGGCGTAATTACAAATGGCCGCACAGAGATGATCTTTGGGGATCAACTTTACTTTTGCGGTTTCCTTACTCATCTTAAAAAACTCCTTTTACTCACTAATACTCCGAACTGCCGAACGCCGACACCATTTACTTTTATTCCTTATTAATCCTATACTATGAAGTTAACTCTAACGATTCACCATGCAAAAAGAAGAGCTTTTGATGCCACAAGCAGAAACATCCTTTCCCTACGGTTTTTCGTTTTCCGATCCAATCTATTTTTGAGATATCATTATCCAATAGGGGAAATGCATAATTACCTTAATAAACCCTTTGGTTACAATATATAGCGACTAGTCCGGATATATCGATCAATATATTGTGAGCCAAGGCTTAAATCAAAAATTATGCAATTCCTTAAATAATTTCTGAGACTGACTTGATTTTGAAATAACCCAACGCCGATTAGTTACTCCCGGACCGGCGAAAATTTTCGGTTCTCCGCACCTCTGCTTGAACCGGATCGTAAACTATAACAGTTAGGGTGGCTCAGCCGCCCAAAACGCCCCGGTTACAGCTTGACCGGACGACTGTAAAAACATAAACTCAACTATTCCTACTGAAAGAAGGTTTAGTATGGCTTTTAAAGACTTCCCCGACCAATGCCTGATGAATGATTTACAAGTACTTGAAGCAATCAATGCTGCTTTAGCAAAGCGGAATCCCTTTTCATTGGTACGGGTGGGTGATGGTGAAAACATCATTTTGGCCCAACAGACTTTACTGTCAATACCGGAAGTAATGAATTCCTACTGGGTGCGGCAGTCGGAATCCGGCAAGGGTAAAGGAGTTACCTTACCCAATTTCGAACTGAGGGATCAAATGATCACGGCGATTAAAAAGGCTGATATCGTAGGTGTCTGTCGTCTGAAAAACGACCCGGTTTCGGCACCACGTAAATACAAACGGGAACTGACCAACGCCCTATTTGACCTTTACCGGATTCAACCCTCCCGACTCTGCCATGTGTTTGTAAACCGGCAAATGGTTTCCAGGCGGCTATTCTGGAAGATCATTCACCGTTACCGGACTTTACTGATCTCAAAATGGTGGCAAGAATATGCGCAAAAAATTATTAAACAATATCCACGGTTAAAGCCGAATATTTGCGGTGGAATCAGCTTAACTCATTTCGACCAAATTCCGGCGGTTCTGAAAAAAGTCCAAAAATGCCGTTTTGACCTGGCGCTGATTTCGACAGGTGTCAATGCCCTGGTCCTGGCTTCCGAAATCGCCGAACATTACGGTAAAGTTGCAATCGATTTTGGCAAGACAATGATGTATACAGTGCGCCCCTGTAACCGGATCAAACCCTGGCTGCCGAAACAATAACCCGATACCGGTAGGCATTCAAACAGGTTGATAATTCAAAACCGGTGTCCCTTTTGGTTCGGGCCCACCGATTTTAACCTGGATCCTACTGGTGCCTTCATGATTAGGAAGTTGTTCTGCACAGCGACAGCAGGTAATTTTTTTACTCTATAACTAAATAAGGAAGAACTTTTGCTTTTCCAACTTTAACAATGCGAAGCAAATTGTCAACGTCAACTCTTTATGCCCCGGCCGACCCCTTCATATAAAAAACCGGCTTTTTGAAGGTCTTCCGGTACTAAAATATTACGTAAATCAATCAGTAGCGGCTGTTTCATCATGCTTTTTAGCTTCGTCAGGTCAAGCTGTTGATAGACACTCCATTCCGTGGTAATAATCAAGGCATCAACCCCGGCAACCGCTGCCTCAATTGTTTCACAATAACTGACCCGGCCGCCCCAGATTTTCTTGGCTTCCGACAGCGCCACGGGGTCATGTACTTTAACTTCTGTTCCGGCTTTCAGTAACTCCGTTACAATGTAAATTGCCGGTGACTCACGCAGATCATCAGTGTTAGCCTTAAAGGTCAACCCTAATACCGCCAGGGTTTTACTTTTCAAACTACCAAGAACCCGCCGAGTTTTTGCCATTATGAACTGTTTTTGGCCTTCATTGGCAGCTACCGTCGCCTCAACCACCCCTAGCCGTACGCCAACTTTCCGGGCAATGGCAGCTAAAGCCCTGGTATCCTTGGGAAAACAAGAGCCGCCGTAACCGGGGCCGGGGTTTAAGAATTTGGGACCAATCCGGCTATCCAAACCCATCCCTTGCGCCACCAGGGCCACATCGGCATTGACCGCCTCACAAAGCCGGGCAAGCTCATTTATAAATGAGATCTTTGTTGCCAGAAAAGCATTGGAAGCATACTTAATCAACTCTGCGGTCTCCAGGTTAGTGAAGATAAACGGAATCCGCGCCCAATAAAGTTGCCGGTAGACCTCCTTCATCACTGCTATAGCCCGTTGAGATTCAGCCCCAATGACAATTCTTTCCGGTTGCATAAAGTCTTTGACTGCGCTTCCCTCCCGTAAGAATTCTGGATTACTGACTACATCAAAAGCGCAGGGCGCTTTAAGGTTCTTATCAATGATCTGCTTTACTAAGTTGCCAGTGCCTACCGGTACCGTGGATTTATTGACAATTATTTGATAATCCTGAAGTTCAGCAGCAATCTGTCGCACTGCCGCTTCAACCTGGCTTAAATCTGCATTCCCGTCTGGCAGTGCGGGAGTACCGACCGCAATAAAAATTACCTGTGCACCCTTAACTCCGGTTTTAAGATCAGTGGTAAAATTAAGCCGATTTTTCTTCATATTCCGCCTTACCAAAGTTTCCAGGCCCGGTTCGTAAATGGGGATTATCCCCTGGTTTAACTGGTCTATTTTTACGCGGTCGATTTCGACTACGGTTACCACATGTCCAAAATCCGCCAAACCGGCGGCAGTTACCAACCCGACATAACCGCAGCCAATTACGGTAATAAACACGCTGTCCACCTCCACTTCAGCCAAGCTGCTCTTAAATGATATATCATATGAGAGTCCGTGGTGTTATTTACCGTGCCATTGGTGTAGTTAACGCAGTAAAATCGACGTTTCACAAACCCGTCCCGGGGCATAAGCTATAATGTAATTTCTTAAAGCAACGAAGGGAGTACCGTTTTTGAAGTCTTATCTGGCTGATCTGATAATTGTGAATTATAATACCCAAAAATACCTCCGGGACTGTCTGGAGAGCATCATCGCATTTGCCGACACTGCCATTTCTACCCGAGTTTGGGTGGTCGACAACGGCAGCACTGACGGGAGTGTTACCTTAATCAATCGTTACCGGAACCGGGTCAAGGGAATTTTTAACCGCAAAAACCTGGGCTACGGGGCAGCATGTAATCGAGGGATTTTAGCCGGGACCGGGGATTATATTTTTCTGTTAAATAGCGATACTACGGTAACAGCCGGGTGGTTGGCGCCCCTGATCAAGACTTTGGAAAGTTCAGCCCAAGTTGCGGTAGTCGGCCCCCGCTTAGTCAATCCCGCCGGATTATTAGTGGGGGTTGGGGTCGTCGGGACTAATGCCCACCCGGTTATTCGCGGCTGGGGTGAACCCAACGAACCGCAGCGTTACAATGAACCAATCGAAACCTTAAGTGTGGGCGGGGCTTGTTTCGGCTTAAAACGCCGACTCATTCCGGAACTGGGCCTCTTTGACGAACATTATTTTCATTATTTTGAAGAAACCGATTACTGTTATAATGCCAGGTTCCATGGTTATAAAGTGATCTATTGCCCGGAAAGTACAGTGATCCACCGGGTACTCGGTAGTTGTCAGGATGTTTTGAAATTACGAAAGTATTATCGGGAAGGAGAGGCCTATTTTCAAAAGAAGTGGCGTTTATTTCTGAAAGATGAAACACAATATGGGCAAACCATCTTCAATCCTGCTGTTACCACTAGAAAATGAGGCCCCGCGTTACTTTAGGATATCAATGAACCGGCACTGTTACAGCTCTGTTCAAACAGAGGGCCGACGAAAATTAAAGTTTCAAGGAGTGTGTTGCATTGCGCTATTCCGTGATTATTAATTGTTATAACACTTTGCCTTTGATCAAAAGCTGTATCCAGGCAGCTATAGCGACTACGGATCAAGCCGCGGAAATCATCTTAATCAACAATCATCCTCCCTACCGGGAAGCACTGGATTATCTGGGTTCAATCCGCCACCCCCGGATCCGGATCCTGGACCCAGGAAAAAACATCGGCTGTATGCCCGGTTTCCAGTACGGAGCGGAACATGCCAAAGGCGAATACCTTATTAAATTGGATGACGATGTAATTGTCCCCTCCCAAAAATGGCTTGAAGCCATGGCCCACGCTTTAACGGATTTCCCGCAATTAGCCTATGTGGCGTTAAAACCGGCCGTAATCAAACCCAGTCCAAGCCAGCTGGTAGTCCGAAACGATTATACGCTGGAATTTCGTGATGACACCCTTATCTTCTGGTGCATGATGATTAAACGTAGCTTATGGAAAGCTCATTTTGTGATGGAAAATTTACCCCTTTACGGCGTGGGAGAACGTTATTATACCCGTAAAGCCACTGCCTTAGGTTTAAAAAAGGCTTATCTGGTCTCACACAGCTGCACCAGTTTAGGGCGGACCAAAGCAGCCGACCCTTTGTATGGTATCTGGAAATTATTGTACGTAAAATTAAAAGACCATCGCTTAGCTTTTCCGGAATGGCTGAAACAGTTCAAACTAGGTAAAACCGAAATTAAAATCATGCAGGACTTCGGCTATCCGGCCGACCAGATTCGGGAGATCCGGGAGTTGTTAACCAAGATTCAGACAGAAGCAGCGCAAAAAAAAGACAAGTAAATGCAAGACTTACTTGTCTTCCCAACAATTCTGATTTTAAGTCGAAAACTCTTAAACCTAGATCTGCTGGTAACCATCAGATATGATAATTATAGTTCATCCGGTAAGCATTTTCGCAGTCAACCGGGATATTATACATCGCTTTACGAACGATCGGAAGCCGAATGGTGCGAAAGATTTGATCAAGGCGATTGCTAAAAGTATGATAGAGATAGGCTTTTTTTTGAGCAGCTTTTCCCAGCTGCTCTCTCTTTTCCGGATTGGACAGATATTCCTCAATTTTTCTTGCCAAATCTTCCGGATTGGCAAAACTAACGATTTCCTCTCCTTCGCTAAAACAATCCCATAAATCAGGCCGGGTGTTATCTACCAGTTGAAAGACGCCGCAACCGGCCAAAGCAAAAGTACGGTCATTGGGGCTGGTAGCAGTAACCCCTCTACTGTTGCCGGCAGGTGGGTTTTCCGGGTCGCGGTGCAAGTTCAGGTTGATTTTGGCACCATTATAATATCTTTGTACTTCGAGAAAATCATCGACTACGGGCAGAGTGAATTTTTCCAGGTCGGGGTGGAGTTTCGCCCCCCACCGGTTCCAATCGCCGATTAGTTTGACATTATACTTATTCAACACCGGGGCGATTTGATTTAAAATGTTGATTCGGTTGGCAAAACCCATCCCGATAAAACAGACATCACTCTCATAACACTCAGGTACTTTGATGCGTTTATGGACTCTGGGATTGCAACACCACGGCAGATAAGTTACGAAAGGATGGTCATATTCTTTTACTGCTTGTTTCTCATTAGTAAATACATAATTGTAGGCCTTTACCATCGAACCCCGGTGAAAATCAATCTCATAGGGGTCTTCGACAATCCACAATACAGTGATCACCCCCTGGGTCCTGGCAAAACGCACTAAATCCAATGGGGTGCGGGTCCCGTGAACCACCAGTAAGACCTGAGGCCGGAAGGTACAAATAACACTGTAACTTAGTTCTTTCGGTGCAATCTGTTTGACATTATACCGAAAATCTTTCGTCAAAGTATTGTAAATATCAAAGGCATAACGCGAGTGAAAGCCTGCTGCACCGGAATTAACAAAAAGAATTTTCAAGCTTTTTCCTCCTTGGAACTGTACTGGATTAACCGTAACCAATCCCATTATTTTGGGAAAGCAAAGCACTTTAAGAATTTTAGCAATGCTTTTAGTTTTATCTACTCATAGAATTCCCTTACTTATGTTATTCGCCACCGGGTAAAAAGTTGATACGGTCGCTAACGGTAGAAAAATGAAAAAACAGGCCAATCTTCGCCGATTAGCCTGATTTTGTTCTTTGTAAGTTCTTTACTCCAATATCACTCTGGTCACAACTGTCACCGGAACCGGGTTAGGGTTACCGTCACCGACCACATCCAGCATCAGAACTCGCTTTTCAGTCCCGGCAATACCCGGTCCGGAAACTTCAGTCACAACGTCAAATTCCCGTTGTTCCACTTGGCCGCTGGGCAGCAGGACCAAGGCCCTGACGCGGACTTTGGTCTGGACCACACCGGGACCCTGAACATCAGTAACCACTGTGACCTGTTGGTCCGGGGTACGACCGGCGCTGACTGTAGCCCGGAGTACAATTACCTGGGTTACCGTATCACCCGCAGCATCAAGCTCAAAGGAGATGTTTTCAATCTCCACCTCCACTTCGGCGGGTTGATCCGGACTGATTCCCGGGACATTGACGAGGATTGAAAATGGTACCCGTTCGGTCTGGCTCCGGACGATATTATCCGTACTGACGAAGGAGAGTACTTTTTCAATAATCCCCTCGATAACCACTCCGGCTTCAATTGCCCTAGAACTCACCTCATCTACCTTGGCATGGATCTCTTTAACTTTGATTGCTTTAACTGGTAACTTCACCAGATTACGGAGCATAATCTGCTGTTCTCCGGCTACAATTTTCGGAATAACGATGATGTTTTCGGTTACGGTAACCGGCTGTACCGGCTGGGGCGGAACGATCTCCTCTCTCCGTACGGCCAGCACTTGTTTGGTACCTTCACCGACCACTTGCTCCACTTTAAATAGGGGACCGGCGCTTAAGACCAGATTCAGTTGGAGCTCCCGGGTGACAATGGCATTAATCGCGATAATTACTTTCTGCCGTAACTGCGTTGCCGATTCCAGCTTGAAGAAGACTGCTTCAATTAGCGGTTTAACTTTTACCGTATCACCCGGAGTAGCCCCCGGGATGTCGAGAAACAAGGAGAAGGGAATATCCTCGGCTTGATGGCGTTCTACATCGTCATTACTGATGAAAAAGATTTGTTTGTGGATCGTTCCCTGGACAATTACCTTATCAGTAATGACATGAGTAGTTAACTCGCGAACCTGAGCGATAATCTCTCTGACCTTTAGCGCGGCCACCGGCAGCGTAATTAGGGTCTCGCTTAATTCTTGAACCGTGTTTTCGCCGATTAACTCCTCCACTTTAAAAAGAGGGCCGGCGCCGACAGTCACGTTTTGCCGAAAATTTTCGGTTACCTTCACAAAAAACTCGAGGACTGCTTTTTGCCGTACCATCACCGGCGTGACTAATTCAAAGAGAATCGCCTCAATTCGTGGCTGCACCTGGACGTCCATTCCCGGTTCTGCACCGGGTAAGTCCACAAATAAACTGAACGGGACCTCTTCGCCTTGATGACGGCCGAGATTGTCAGTACTCACAAAGAAGATCTGTTTATGAAGAATTCCTTGGATAATAACCTTATCCTTAATTACCTCAACCTCAAGATCTTGAATCCGGCCGACAATTTCATCGACTTTCACGGCAGCAGTCGCCAAGGTAAATTCATTTTCCAGCAACAGCTGGTTGGTATTCTCTCCGACGACCTCTTTAAGCAGTAATAACGGACCGGTTCCCGGTAAAAAGTTGACTTGAACGGTTTCCGTAACTTTTAGAAATACTTCGATAATGACTTTTTTCACTACACTCAAGCCATCCGGCGCCAATTCCGGAATGATCTTTTCAATTACCGCCGTAACTTGCGTGTTCATGCCGGGCTGTGCTCCAGGAATATCAACAAAAGTACTAAAGGGGATATCATCCGCCCGGTGATGGACAATCCCATCAGTGCCAACAAAGAAGAGTTGTTCATGTACGGTTCCCTGGACAATCACTTTGTTGGGGATGACCTCTGTAACCAAGTTAACGACTTCACCGACAACATTACGGACTTTAACCGCCCGGAATGGCAATGGAACACTTTGGACGGAAGCAACTTTAACCTGATTCGTCAGAGGCGGCTGTATCTCGCTAACAATTGATTCAGTATCGAAACTGGTCATCTCCGACCGTGACTCCGCGTCAACCACTGCGCTTTCACAGTTTTTAACTGTTTTTTTATTGTTTACCTGAACCCGAACCTGTTGAACCTTCCCCTGACCCGTAGGAAGGTCCTCAGTAATTTGATTAACTTCTTTTTTATTTTTTCGACTGGACCCCGCTTTGGCTTTCCGGCTTTTTCTACTATTATCTTTTTCTTTATTTTCCGGTACTGCCTTGGCAGATTCGCCTGTTTCTTTAGTAGCGGTAGCTTTGGTCTTCCTGTTTTTACGGGAAGGCTTCGGTTTAGCGGCTACGGCGGGAGGATCCGCCTCGACTGGTTCAGCCGCAACCGCCACCGGAAACTCTTCCGGTTTGGCCTTTTCCGTAACCGGATTGGTGATGCCCGCCAGATCCGTTTCCATTATTTCATCCATCTGTACTACTTACCTCCTTTCAGCTGACATCCGGCGTTGGAACGCCGAATCCTGAATTTTGAAAGGTGGAAAAATTCTAGTACAATATATGCATAGTCTTTAGTATGTGCTAATGGATAACAACGGATTTAAGGCGCCTTATATGCAACAAAGATCAGCAACAGCAATGTCACTGATCTCCGTTTTCGCTTAGTCGGTAAAGATCTGGGTTACCATCTTACCATAAGGTCCTCCCTGAACAATTCCAATCCCAATTCTGGTAAATGAGGGGTTTAACACATTACTGCGATGCGCCGGGCTTTTCATGATACTAAGCTGGGCACGGCGGTATCCTGGAGCTCCAGCCAGGTTTTCTGCCACGATCCGGTAAACGATCCCAGTCTGCTGCAATTGGTCATAGATTGTACCCAAATGGGGCGACCGGTGGCCGAAATAGTTGTTAGCAACCATATCCCGGCTTTTCGCTCTGGCTAGCCGGGCCAGGTCCGGATCGAACTGAAGTTTTTCTAAACCGGCCTGCTTTCTTGCTGAGTTAACCATCTGGAGCATTGCCGACTCTTCCGAGGTTAGATTACCCGGCGCCGCTAAGCAGGACAATTGGGATCCGGTAGTGGCCCAAACCGGTTGAAAAGTTATAAATACGCTGATTAATGTGATTAAACCTGTAATCGAAAGCCTGAATCCGGGTCTGAAACTCCTGACAGTACTTGCCTGCAATTTACCGCCCTCTTCTATTTTTGAGTATTTACAAAAGAAACCGGGGCCAAAAGCTTTGCCGATTCAGCAGTAGATTATTTCGAATTTAGGCCCGGGATTCCTTGTTGTAAATTCGGGCAGAAAGCCAAGTTTGTGCCATCAAAACCGCCCCGGTTGCTCACCTTCTTTACAAAAAAGGCCTTACGGCCTAATTTGGAATGTCATTCTTTTTTTCCTCAGGGTTTAACTCAATCAACCCGTTTCTAAGCGCATATAAAGCAATTTGAGTCCGGTTTGCCAATCCAAGTTTCTTTCGGATACTAGTTATATAATTTTTGGCAGTTTTTTCGCTAATGAAAAGTTGTTTACCGATTTCCCGATTATCTAAACCTTGGGCTACCAAGGGTAAAATTTCCTTTTCCCGGGGACTCAATTTCTCCAACGGCTCAGGCGGGCAGTTACCATTCATTAACGGCGACATGCCACTCCTCCTCTTTACCTGTCCCTGTCGGGATAACAAAAACCTCCTGCCTCAAGCCCGAAGCTTGCCTTTTGCCTAAGCTTTAAGACCGGGGAGATTTAAGATGATCCCAAACGTCAGGTATGCCTATTCTGATACATGATATGTCCGCCCCCGGTTGGCGGTGATATTTAAAAATCATTTTAAAATCGCTTTCAGTTCCCTGGTTACAGTCTTATCAATCTTCGATTCCCGGTTAACACAAACATGCCTGGTAAATCCGTAAGCCATAATTTTACCTTGCTGCGATAAGTTTCGAACCTGGTATTCAAAACGAAATACCACTCCGGCTTCGGGTTTGTAAACGGTGACGACTTCAATCAAATCATCGTAGGTCGCCGGGCTTATATATTTGGTCCCGCTTTCAATCACCGGTAACAGCCAACCTTTGGCTTCACACTCACTATATGATATCCCCCGCTCACGCAACCATTCTGTCCGGCCCATTTCATACCAGATATAGGGG
>DATCLA010000278.1:0-20658 GCA_036564195.1 Bacillota bacterium | reverse complement strand
CAAATTGTAATGGCAAACTTTTGCGAAAAACAGAGGAGATTGTTGTTTTTTTAAAAGCAAATTTGATATAATGAAGAAAACTTTCATGGCCGAGATTAGGAGGCACGGTAATGCTGTCAGATATCGAGATTGCGCAGGCATGTTCGATGAAACCGATTCAGGAGATCGCTGCCCGGGCGGGAATTCCCGGGGAATATCTGGAACTCTACGGAAACTATAAAGCCAAAGTCAATTTAGGAATATTCGGGGCGCTACACTCCCGGCCACTGGGCAAACTAATTTACGTTACGGCGATTACACCGACGCCAGCCGGTGAAGGTAAGACTTGTACGGCAATCGGACTTGTTCAGGCATTGGGTTTGTTGGGGAAAAACGTAATGTTGTGTTTACGCGAACCTTCTTTAGGGCCAGTCTTTGGAGTCAAAGGCGGAGCCACCGGAGGAGGCTATGCGCAAGTATTACCCATGGAGGAGATTAACCTACACTTTACCGGGGACATTCATGCGATTACCTCCGCCCATAATTTGTTGGCAGCCCTGGTTGATAATCAAATCCATCACGGTAACGAACTGCGGATTGACCCTAAAAGAGTGGTCTGGCGCCGGGTAATGGACATCTCCGACCGGGAATTGCGCCGGATCGTGGTGGGCTTGGGCTCAAAAAGCGACGGAGTAATGCGGGAGTCTGGATTTGACATTACCGTAGCTTCGGAGATTATGGCAATTTTATGTCTGGCAACCGACCTGACCGACTTGAAAGAGAGGTTGGGCCGAATCTTGGTTGCTTACGATCTCGACGGGGCGCCGGTTTATGCCAAAAGTCTTAAGGCGGCCGGTGCTTTGACGCTGTTGTTGAAAGACGCCATCAAGCCGAATCTGGTTCAGACTATTGAAGGCCAGCCGGTGCTGATTCACGGTGGGCCGTTTGCCAATATTGCCCACGGCAACAACTCAATTATCGCTACCAAACTCGGGCTGCGTTTGGCGGATTATGTGGTGACCGAAGGTGGGTTCGCCAGCGACCTGGGGGCGGAGAAATTTTTTGATATTGTCAGCCGCCAGGGTGTCAAACCCGATACCGTTGTGTTGGTGGCTTCGGTACGGGCCTTAAAATCCCATGGCGGAGTCGGCAAAGATGCCCTCGGCCAGGAGAATTTAACTGCCTTAGCCAACGGTTGCAGTAACTTGGAACGGCATCTCGCCAATCTGCGTAATGTCTATCGGTTGCCGGTGGTGGTAGCGATTAACCGGTTCCCCAGTGATACCGAGGCGGAGCTTGCCTGGCTGGGGGAATACTGCCGCAAACTTGGGGTCAGTTATGCAATATCCGAAGTTGTTGCCAAAGGCGGCCCAGGCGGTCGGGAATTGGCAACTGCTGTTTTGGCTTCGCTTAATGAACCCAACGGTTTTCATCCGCTTTATGACTTGGAAGATAGTTTAGAGGCAAAGATTGAGGCCGTCGCGACCCGGATCTATGGAGCAGCGGGAGTAGATTATACCAAAGAAGCAAAGCTGACCCTGGATAAGCTAACCCAATTGGGTTACGGCAGTTTACCGGTATGCATTGCCAAAACCCAAAATTCCTTATCGGACGATCCGAAACTGAAAGGAGCGCCTACCGGTTGGCGGTTGACAGTGAAGGAGGTCCGCCTCTTCGCCGGGGCCGGTTTTGTGGTAGTGATCGCCGGTCAGATCCTGACCATGCCCGGGCTGCCCAAAGAACCTGCAGCTGAAAAAATTGACGTCTTAGTCGACGGGACCATTATCGGACTGTTTTAAAAGCTGTTTTCTTAACCGAGCGAGTTTCACAATTTCGCAATACTTCATTTTAACACAATTTTTTGATCGATTAATCCTGCCAGGCATCAGATATTGTGTTAAAATTTTACTGAATGTAATTATGAAACCGCTGAAACCATTTTACATTAAAAAATAATTTTGGAACATTATATATTTTGATTCAAATCTTGATTGCGGTAATTACCGCTTTCTGAATTAATTAGCAAAGCATGGCCGAGGTGAAGTGGATGCGGGTTGAACAAGTAGCGATCTTGGACTGCGGCGGGCAATATACAAAAGTAATCGATCGTAAAGTCCGAGAGCTGTGTGTTAAGTCGGATATCTTTCCAATGGGAGTAGCAGCGGACACCCTCCGCCGGTATCAGGGGATCATTCTTTCCGGCGGGCCAGGGAGCGTCTGGGCGGATACTCCTCTCAAATACGATGAGCGCCTTTTTGATCTGGGTATTCCGGTATTAGGGATCTGTTACGGCATGCAATTAATGAACCGGCATTTTGGCGGGGAAGTGTTACCGGGTGTTAAGGCGGAATACGGTGAAATGACCATTGAAGTCGATCCCGGTTGTAAATTGTTTAGCGGTTTGGGTGCCAGGCAGACGGTACTGATGAGCCATGGTGACTCGGTAACCCGACTGGCTCCAGGGTTTGCAGTAGCGGCCAAATCAGCCGATGTTTATGTAGTAATCGCCGATGAACAGAGGCGGCTTTACGGAGTGCAGTTTCACCCGGAAGTGGATTTGACTGTCAACGGTAAGCAGATGCTGGCGAATTTCCTCTTTAAAATTTGCGGTCTTTCCGGTAATTACGTCTTGGAAGACCGAATTCAGACCGCTATTGAAAAAATCCGCGCCAAGGTGAAGGATGAGAAGGTCCTAGTTCTGGTCAGTGGGGGAGTCGATTCGGCGGTTAGTGCCGCTTTATTGCTTAAAGCGTTAAAACCGGAGCAAGTTTATGCGATTCATATCGACCATGGTCTGATGCGCAAGGACGAAAGTGATTTGGTATGTGAAAATTTGAAAGAACTGGGTTTGGTTAACCTGATCCGGGAAAACGCCGCCGCTACTTTCTTTAATACTAAAGTCGAAGTGGACGGCCGGACCATTGGTCCTTTAACCTCGCTGGTGGAACCGGAAGCGAAACGGCAGTTGATTGGGAATATTTTTATTCAGGTAACCCGTAAGGCAGCGGAAAGTCTTAATTTGGACTTTGATAAAACTTTCTGGGCTCAGGGAACTTTGCGCCCGGACTTAATCGAAAGCGGTAATCCCGGTGTCTCCAGTTATGCCCACCGTATCAAGACCCACCACAACGATGTGGATTTGGTGCGGCGGGCTCGGGAAAAAGGTTTGGTAATCGAGACCAACTGGGACTGGCATAAAGATGAAGTCCGGCAGGTGGCCCGGGCTTTGGGGATCAAAGAAAGTATTGCTTCTCGGCAGCCCTTCCCAGGACCGGGACTGGCCATCCGGTTAATCTGTAATGACAACCGCAGTCTAGTCACTACGGCGGAATTTGAACAGTTTAACCAGGTAATGCAGGCGATTAACGCCGGTTACCCGGGGACGGTGGTCCCGATAAGAAGCGTCGGAGTCCAAGGAGATTGCCGTAGTTATCGTTACCTGGCGTTGACCTGGGGCGATGGATTGGATCTGGATTGGGACCAAGTCTACCGCATCGGTAAACTCCTACCCAATCAGGTGAATTTTATCAACCGGGTGGCCTATCTTTTGAACCAACGGGAACCCGGCGGAACGATCAAAACCCACGAGCTCTATCTGACACCGGAAAATGTAGACCTATTAAGAGAGGTCGACCATATTGTGGTCCAACACTTGAATATCCCGCCCATCAGCCAGGTTTTTGCCGTATTGTTACCTATTGGCGTAACCGGCAAATATTCGGTGGCGATCCGAACCTTTATCACTAATGACTTTATGACCGGCAGGCCTGCCTTTATCGGGACCGAGCTGGCCAAAGACCGGTTGGCTCAGGTAGTGGAATTGATTGAAAGTAAGTTTCCCCAAATTGATCTGGTCTTTTATGATGTTACCAGTAAACCGCCGGCAACGGTTGAATGGCAGTAAGTTTATGGCAGATCCCGTTGAAACTTTTAATTTGGGCAGTGATTGACTTTTGCCGGGCTCAATGTTATATTTGATTAAATAAAGAAGTCAGCTTTTATTTTGAAATTTAAAAACGATGACAGGAACAAGTTGGCGGCGTTAAGCATCAGAGAGGGAAGGCCGCAGGCTGAAAGCCTTCCTTGACGGATCCCGGCAATACCATCCTGGAGTGGAATCCCGAACACTGCAAATCCTTCAGTTGCAGCCGGTAAGGTTTCCCGGTGCGTCCGTTATCCGTAACAAAGTGGGTATTTACCAATAAAGGTGGAACCGCGGAAGTGAAGTCTTTCGTCCTTTATATTTTTTTAGGATGAGAGGCTTTTTTAATAGTACGGGCAAAAAACTAAGAGACCAGAGAAGACTTTCAAAACGGTTTCAGATGTTTATGAGATAAAGCATAAAAAAACCGACTTAAAGAAGATAATGAGGTGACTGCAATGGAAAATAATCAAGTTAATGTGGGAATTTTGGGCCTAGGGACGGTCGGTACCGGGGTAGCCCGTATTTTACTGGAACAAGCGGAACTTTTAAAAACCCGTTCGGGGTTGGCTTTCAATTTAGCAGCTATTGCCGAATTAGATTGGGGCAAAGAACGGGATTTGGACTTATCCGGAGTTAAATGTACTACTAATGTGAATGAATTATTAGAAGATCCGGCGATTGATGTGATTGTGGAGACTATCGGCGGTTATGAACCGGCCTTTTCGTTTGTCTCGCAAGCCTTAAACCAGCGCAAACAGGTTGTAACTGCCAATAAAGCCTTGATTGCCACCAAAGGCCGGGACCTGTTTAAACTGGCCCGGAAAAACGGAGTCAATCTAAAGTTCGAAGCCAGTGTCGGAGGAGGGATCCCGATTATCAAAGGGCTGCGGGAAGGGTTGGTTGCCAACCGGATTTTAAGTATTTACGGGATTTTAAACGGGACTTCCAACTACATTCTTACCCGGATGCACCAGGATGAGCTGGAGTTTGCGGAAGCATTGCAAGAAGCCCAGGCTAAGGGGTTCGCCGAAGCGGACCCAACTTTAGACGTAGGCGGCGGCGATGCTGCTCATAAGCTGACTATCCTGTCATCGATCGCTACTTCCGGTTTTGTCCGGTGTGAAGATATACTGGTAGAGGGCATTACGGAGATTACCAAGTTGGATATCCAGTTTGCCAAGAATTTCGGCTATACCATCAAGCTGTTGGCAGTCTTCCATAACCGGGAAGACGGGATTGATGTCCGGGTCCATCCGACTCTCATTCCCAATTCACATCTGTTGGCAGCAGTCAGTCGGGAACTCAATGCTATCTTTGTCAAAGGCGACTTCGTCGGTGACACTATGTTTTATGGACCGGGTGCAGGAGAACGACCAACCGCCAGTGCGATTGTCAGTGATATTCTGGATCTGTCACGGGATTTGCGCTTAGGGGAGCACTGCTGCGATCGTTCCAGTCAGGCTATTAATCCGGAAAAAACAATTCCAATAGTTCCGGTCAATTCGATTCGCAACCGTTTTTACTTGCGTTTCTTCACTCTCGATGAACCGGGAATCCTCTCAAAAATTTCAGGGACTTTAGGTGAACACGGGATCTCCATTGCTTCCATGGTCCAGCTGGAGACCCACGAAACCGATCACTATGTGCCGATTGTCTTGTTGACCCATGAGGCTTCGGAGGAAGCGATGAACCGGGCACTGATTGAGATTAGTAAGTTTGATTTTGTTAAGGAAAATTATCTGAAGTTACGTCTGTTCTAACTGCAGGGTAACACCAGTTTTTTGTCTTAATCTTTATACAAAAGAGCTTAAAACCGGAAAACTTAAAGATATAAAAATTAATAGTGTGGCGGCTGCGGGTTGTTTCTTTAAGGCAACGGCTGGGATTGATCTCCAATCCCAGCCGTGTCGATTACTCTGTGTTGACCGTTGCCTGCCGGGGCTAGTAGGTCATAAGCTGGTACGAAGAAGTACTGTTAGAGAAAGCAGGTTCATTAGTTTGTAACCCCGCCTTGCCAGAGAAGTAGCGGATGCCGCCGCTGTTGCGGGAGGCAAAAACGGCGGTCGGCTGCAGAAGCCTTTTAATGGACGTTGGTCAAGGAGAGCGACAGGCTTTCAAAAACTCCGGTAAATATAAATCCATCAAAATACTTTAAAACCTCAACAAGTCTCTGAACAAAACCTCTCCCAACAATCTATACCGCTGACTTAAGCAGGAATCTTCTTCGAAAAAGCGAAAAATAAAAGAATCTCAACTTAAATTGCTTTTTAATTAGATGACAAAATTACCCGAGGTTTTCAATGGTGCGAGCAAAATACTCTTTTCTTGTATTTGTAATCATCTTTTTCTTATTGGAACTGGGCGCTGATTGTACTTCCGTCCGGGCGGCAGCCGCGGAGGATCTGTTGGCATCAATCAGGGAATCCTGCCAGGTCTGTTGGGATGATACCAAAGCGATCTTGGCTGCTCCGGGGCAATGGGGGCGGGAGGACTGGTTCAAGGCGGCTTTAGCCTTAGGGGTAACTCTGGTATTAGCGGAATCCGACTCTACTATCAGGGAGCACTTCCAAACCCACCAGAGCGAATCCGGCGACACTCTTTCCGGAATTTTTGCCAAAGTAGGGAATGTCGGCTATTTGGCGCCGGCTTTAGGCCTGTGGTATCTTTATGGCAAAACGGCCGGAAATTTACAAATCCAGGAAGCGGCTTTGGTCAGTTTGGAGAGTCTGATTATCTCCGGAGGAATTACCGGGGTTTTAAAGCTATCCTTTCACCGGAGTCGGCCCGATACCGGGAACGGTTCCCATAGCTTTGACGGGCCCGGTTTTTCCTGGGATGACGGCCGGCTTTCCTTTCCTTCAATGCATAGTGCGGCTGCTTTTTCTGTAGCCACGGTCCTGGCCGATTATTACCGGGAGCAACGGTGGGTGCCCTTTTTTGCTTATACCGCCGCCACCATGGTGGCTTTGTCCCGGATCTATGACGACCGCCATTGGAGCTCCGATGTTGGTTTTGGAGCGGCAGTCGGTTACTATACAGCCAAAAAACTGTTGACGCTCCGGGCTGCCGGCAGGACCGGGGCGGAGCGTCTGGCGGGAGCGGCTATTGTCCCGGTATTGACGCCCCTTGGGGCGGGGCTAGCGGTGGAGTACCGTTTTTAGTAAAAAAGGCAGACAACCGAACTGCCCCTATATCTCACCTATGTCTGCAGGTAAGGAGGATTAGTCGATGTTTAAAGGGAAGTCCCGGATTATCTTAATTATTATCGCCGTTTGCAGTATCTTTGGGTTATTGCTGCATGGCAATCTATCCCGGCCCTCCGGAAGCGAAACCGGGGGAGAGGGGCAGTTAACGTTGCATACGTCCGAGTTTCCCAAGTCCTTCAATTATATGGTAAATAATTCTACGGATGCTGCGGCTGTTTTCGATTTGGTCTATGATACATTATTGGAACAGGATCTCAACACCCTGGAATACCAGCCGTTGATTGCCGAATCCTGGACGGTTTCCGAGGACAAAAAAGAGTTTACTTTTAAAATTGACCCCAGGGCGAAGTGGTCGGACGGCCAGCCGATTACTGCCGCGGATGTCAAATTTACCTATGACACGATCATGGATCCTAAAAACCTAACCTCGGTACTGCGTCTTTACTACGGACGGTTCAATCCGCCGGAAGTAATCGACACCCATACTGTTAAATTTTCAGCTAAAACCGTACATTACAAAAATTTTGAGGCGTTGGCCGGGTTTACGGTACTTCCCCGCCATTTAATGGAGGGTAAGGATTTTAACAAAGCCTTCACCATGAGTCTCCCCGGCAGCAGCGGTCCGTACCGGCTAAGCGAAGTTAAGGAAGGCCGCTATTATGTTTTAACCCGTAATCAAGATTATTGGGCGGATCAATTACCACACCACAAAGGAACTTTTAACTTTGCTAAAATTAAATACAAAGTAATGGCGCCCAATGTTGCTTTTGAAGCCTTTAAACGCGGCGATTTTGATATCTTTGATCAGATAACTGCGAAACGCTGGGTGACTGAGACTAACAGTGAGCCCTTTCAGAAAAATTGGATTATTAAGCAGAAAGTGTATAATTCGCTGCCCCGGGGTTTTATGGGTTTAGCGTTAAATTTACGCAAGCCTCTCTTTAAGGAGTTAAAAGTCAGACAGGCTTTGATGCATTTGCTTGATCGCCAAACCATCATTGAAAAATTGTTGTATGGGGAATATCTGCCTTTAAACTCCTATTGGCAGTCGTTTTTTGGGGAAAAAGCCAATCCGGAATTCGGCTATGACCCGGCGGCCGCCCAACAATTATTGGCGGAGAGCGGTTATAAAAAGCTGGATAAGGATGGCTACCTGATTAATTCAGCAGGGCAAAAACTGGAGTTTACTATTATCTATGTCAGTGAAGAAAGTGAAAAATATTTAACCTTATTTAAGGAAAGCTGTAAAAAAGTGGGAGTCAAGGTCAACTTACAACGACTATCTTGGGCTACCATGATCAAGCAGACGGATAAGTATCAGTTTGACGCTGCCTTATTCGCCTGGACTGGTACCTTATCTCCCGATCCCGAACAGTTGTGGCATTCCAAACACCGGGACGAAACCGGCGGGAGCAACCTGCCGGGTTATCAAAATCCGGCAGTGGACCGGTTGATCGATTCTTTGCCGGCAATCTTCGATGCTCAGCAACGGTTGGCGATCATTAAACAGATTGACGGGCTGATTTACAAGGACGTTCCCTATCTGTTGTTTTGGACCACCGATCATAGTAAAATATTTTACAAGAATATTTTTACCATGCCAAAGACGGTATTTGCTAAATATGGATCCGGAATCATCAGATATTGGCGGTTTGACCCAGAAAAGGTTAAAAAGTACCGGGAAGCGGTACGGACAGGCCGTGCTTTACCGGCTCAGCCAGTTGAAGTCCATTATGACCAGGCGGCTCAAAACTAAAGCCAATTCAATCCAGGATTAAGGAAGGATAGGCATGCGGGCTTATATTATTAAACGGATCTTATTAATGATTCCGACTCTGTTCGGGATTACTCTGGCCTGTTTTTTAATTATGCAGATGGTCCCCGGCGGTCCGGTAGAACAGGCGATCCAAAGAATGAAACACGCCAGTCAGGGCGAATTGGGAGCCAGTTCAAATCTTCAGGCTGCTCTGACTCAGGAAGAACTGGAGCACATCAAGGAATACTACGGCTTTGATCAGCCGGTGTTGATTCGCTACCTGGTGTGGCTGGGTAAACTGCTCCGTTTGGACCTGGGGACGTCCTACACTTATGAAAAACCGGTGCTGGATCTGATCGTGGCCCGTCTGCCGGTCTCGCTGACCTTCGGCCTTTGCGGTTTGTTCCTGACCTACGTAGTCTGTATTCCGCTGGGGATCCGTAAAGCGTTGGAACACGGCAGCCAATTTGACCATATCAGCAGTATTTTGATTTTTTTAGGTTATGCGATTCCTGCTTTTGCCCTGGGGATCGCCCTGATTGTCCTCTTTGGGGGAGGAAGTTTTTGGAACCTTTTTCCAATTAGTGGCGCAGTCTCCGACAATTTTGAGGAATTATCCTTGCTTGGTAAAGTCTGCGACTTTGCATACCATATGTTTTTACCGCTAGTTTGTTATACCAGTGGCGGTTTTGCCACGTTAACCTTATTAATGAAAAATTCCCTGTTGAACCAGTTAAACCAGGATTATGTCCGGACAGCGCTGGCTAAGGGGCTAACATATCATCAGGCCGTCTTCAAACATGCTTTACGCAACGCGTTGATCCCGATTGTTACCAATATCGGGATGATTATCGGAGTGATTTTATCAGGTTCACTGTTGATTGAGACCATCTTTACCATTGACGGAATCGGGTTATTAAGCTACCAGGCGATTGTCAACCGCGACTACCCGGTAGCGTTAGGCCTGATTGTAATCTCCAGTATCTTGATGCTGTTCGGCAGGTTGCTTTCCGATCTCTGTCTGGCTATGGTCGATCCCAGGATTAAGTTTCAGTAGGAGGAAGGTTTGGTGTTGCGATTATCGCCGTTAACTCTGAAGCGTTGGCAAAAATTCCGGCAACAAAAGCGGGCCTACTATTCGCTTTGGATCTTGCTGCTATTATATATTATTTCTCTCTTTGCAAATTTCTTAGCCAACAATCAGCCGTTAATCGTCAAGTATGAGGGAAAATTATTCTTTCCGGCACTGCGCTTCTATAACGGTAGTCATTTCGGGCTGGGCGCCGCGGAGATCCCCAATTATAAAGAGCTCCAAACCGCGCCAGCCTTTAGCCCCGGTTCGGGTAATTGGATGGTCTTTCCGCCCATTCCCTACGGACCGAATGAATCCCTGTTAAATTTACCGGGTAATCCTCCGACTCCGCCCACCCGTCACAACTGGTTGGGTACGGATGACCGGGGTCGGGATATTCTGACTCGGTTGATCTACGGTTTCCGGATCAGTTTCAGTTTTGCCCTGCTGATAACCTTTTGTAGTATCACGGTGGGGGTAATAATCGGCGCGCTCCAGGGCTACCTGGGGGGAGTCTTTGATATCACATTGCAACGTTTGATCGAGATCTTTTCGACCCTTCCGTTTTTATATATTGTGATAATTATCGGCAGTTCGTTGGGGACCGGTTTTTTTGTCCTGTTATTGACCTTTATCATTTTCGGTTGGATCGGGATCTCTTATTACATCCGTTCCGAATTTTTAAAACTGCGCGAGGCGCAATTTGTAGAAGCTGCCCGGGCTTTGGGCGTCCGTGACAGTAAGATTATGTTCCGTCATATCCTGCCTAATGCCTTAACACCGATTGTTACTTTTTTACCTTTTGAACTGATCGGGGCAATCTCGTCCCTGTCGGCCTTAGACTTTTTAGGTTTCGGGCTGCCGGCGCCGACTCCGAGCTGGGGCGAGTTGATGCGGCAGGGGATGGGTAATATCTTTTCTTACTGGTTATCGCTTTACCCGGTATTGGCGCTCTTTAGTGTCTTATTGTTAATTGCTTTTGTCGGCGAAGGGATCCGGGAAGCCTTTGACCCCTGGGAATATCAAAAAATGGAGTAATGATGAGTAATCCGTTATTAATTGTTGATAATTTGCAGGTAAACTTTAAAACCGCTTCCGGATTGTTAAAAGCAGTGGACGGCGTTTCTTTTACGTTGGAAGCCGGCGAAATTCTAGGCCTGGTAGGCGAGTCCGGTTGCGGCAAATCGGTGACTGCCTTATCCTTATTGCGCCTAATCCCGTCGCCGCCGGGAATGATCAGCGGCGGGAGAGTACTGTGGCATAATCGAGATCTGCTCCGGCTGCCCTTAGCGGAGTTAATTCGAATCCGCGGCGGGGAGATCGGAATGATCTTTCAAGATCCGCTTACCAGTTTTGATCCGGTCCAAACCGTCGGAGCCCAGATTGCCGAAGCACTCATGGTTCATACCGAGCTCACTGAGAAGGCTGTTTACGAAAGAGTAATCGCCGGGTTGCAGCGGGTCGGCCTGCCTGATCCTAAACGTCAGTATCATGCCTATCCCCATGAACTCTCCGGCGGAATGCGGCAACGTGCCATGATTGCTATGGCGTTGATTACGCATCCCCAGGCGGTGATAGCCGACGAACCGACAACTGCTTTAGATGTGACGATTCAAGCCCAGATTTTGGAATTACTCCAGGAGTTACAGGCAGAAAACAACTTGTCGGTATTGTTAATCACCCATAATCTGGGGATTATTGCGGAGGTTGCCCAAAGGGTCGCAGTAATGTATACTGGCAAACTGGTAGAACTCAGCACCGTCCGGGAATTGTTTCATAATCCGTTACATCCTTATACCGTAGGTTTATTGCGCTCCATTCCAACCTTGGGGCGGAGCGGTGAGTTGTATGCCATTCCCGGTCAGGTCCCCGACCCGTTGGCCCTGCCTTCAGGTTGCTATTTTGAACCCCGCTGCCCTAAAGCACGGGAGATCTGCCGGCAGCAGCATCCGCCTTTAAAAACGGTTAGAGCCGGGCATGCCACCGCTTGTTGGCTCTATTGACGGAAAATCGGCCATAACATTGATTTTAATCCGAAGGTGCAAAGATGAATGAGCCTTTAATAGAGGTAACCGACTTAACCAAATATTTTCCGGTCCGGAGGGGGCTTTGGGGCCGGGTGACTCAATTCGTTCGGGCGGTAGACCGGGTCAGTTTTAAGATTTATCCCCGGGAGACCTTAGGCTTGGTAGGGGAGTCCGGTTGCGGTAAGACCACTGTAGGCCGGAGTATCCTGCGTTTGATCGAGCCGAATGGCGGTTCCGTAATTTTTAAAGGAGAGGAGTTGCTGCGACTTCCGGCCCAGCAATTACGGAAACTCCGCGCCAAACTGCAGATGGTTTTTCAAGACCCCTATTCTGCTTTAAACCCGCGGATGGTGGTGCTGGATTTGATCGGCGAAGGTCTGGAAGAGCATAAACTGGTAAAAGATCAAGCCGCCAAGCGGGATCGGGTGGCGGAACTCTTGGAACAGGTGGGCTTATCTTCTCAACTGCTCTACCGCTATCCCCATGAATTCTCCGGCGGGCAACGGCAACGGATCGCCATCGCCAGGGCTATCGCCCTCCGGCCCGAATTACTCGTCTGTGACGAGGCTGTTTCGGCACTGGATGTTTCTGTACAGGCTCAGATTATCAATTTGTTGATAGAGTTACGTCAGAAACTAAAGATGGCTTATCTTTTTATCTCCCATGACCTGGCAGTAGTCCAGCATATTTCCCAGCGGATTGCCGTTATGTACTTAGGACAGATTGTGGAATACGCTCCTTCCGGAGAGCTGTTTGCAGCTCCACGCCATCCGTATACCGAAGCCTTACTTTCGGCGGTTCCAGTCCCCGATCCGGACCTTCGCAAAGAGCGGATTGTGCTCCGGGGCGAGATTAGTAATACTGGTATTCCGGAAACTGCCTGTCGCTTTGTCTTCCGTTGTCCTAAAGCAATGGAGATTTGCAGGAAAGCCGACCCGCCGCTGGTGTTGGTCAACCCTGAGCATGGAGTCAAATGTTTTCTTATTAGCGGCAGCAGAAGCGGGGACGGTTCGTAACAGGTAGCAATAACCATCCGTGCACTTTTTAAAATATAGTTTTTTCGACCTTCCTGGTTACAGCGTCATATGTTGTTAATAACCTGTAACAGGAAGGTGAGACGGATGGAATGGGATTTAGCTTTGGAGAAACGGATCCGGTTAACATTAACTGCCTTAATTGCCCGGTATCCGGTTTTGGAGGAATGTAGCGAGGCGATCCTTACTGCTTACAATATATGTAAAGTTACTTTTAATCATGGCGGTAAGATCCTGGTTTGCGGCAATGGTGGGAGTGCTGCGGATGCAATGCATTTCAGCGCGGAATTGATGAAAGGCTTTTTAAAAAAGCGGCCTCTCGACGCAGCGGTCCAAACCCGTCTGCGCCAACTGGTAACACCGGAGCCGGAATGGATTGATCATTTACAGGGCGCATTGCCAGTTCTGCCGTTAACGGTGAATTCCGGGCTGACGACTGCGGTGCTAAATGATCAGGCAGGTGATTTGATCTTCGCCCAACAGGTAGTTGGTTACGGGATGCCCGGTGACAGCCTTTTTGCCATTAGTACTTCGGGAAACTCCGGTAATGTCCTCAAGGCGGTTTGGGTTGCTAAAGCCAAACAATTGGCAACTATCGGTCTTACCGGCAGGAAAGGTGGGCAGTTGCAGGAATTGTGCGATACCTGTATCCGGGTTCCGGCCGATCTGGCCCATCAAGTCCAAGAATTACAGTTACCGGTCTATCATACCCTGGCGCTGATGTTGGAAGAGACTTTTTTTCCGGCTTAATTATGGATAGTTTCAGCAAAATTTGATTTTTTTCTTAGAAAGGACTGTTTGTAAATGGGGTATTGGAAGCCGAGATTGGCAGTTATTCCGGTGGTATTCTTCTTATGTATGCTGGTGGCGCTCCCCGTCCGGGCGGAGTTGCAAGCAGCAGTCGAATACCAGAAAAGGGACGGCGAGCAATCTTTAAACACCGTTAAAGTTGATTGGTGGGTTACACAGCGGATCGGCCTCCGGGGCAGTTATGATTTTGACGCTACCGGCCTCAGCGCCGATTTGCTGTACAGAAAGGATTCTGAAGGTCGAGTCACTCCGTATCTGGGGCTGGGAGTCCGAGATTTGCTTGACCATAGTGGTAAAGACTTGTCTACCGACGAACGGGTGGAGCTCATTGCCGGACTGGAGGTAGACCTCATCGGTAAACTGTCATTTACTGCCGAAACCCGGTTTGTCCCCTTAAATCGAGATCATCATCAAGAGATGAAACCGGTTTTAGGATTCGCTCTGAAATGGCTGTTAAGAAAGGCCCCCGGCTCTTCCACTACGACGGAAGAAGTTACTGATGAGGTTACTTATTTATTGGCGCAGTTAATTACTGCCGAAGCCGGGTCCGAGCCTTATGAAGGTCAGGTAGCAGTGGGGGCAGTCGTTATGAACCGGCTTAAAAGTCCTGATTATCCCCAGACGATTCGGGAGATAATTTACGAAAAAGGGCAATTTAGCTGTATTTCTAAATTACCGGCCACCAAGCCAACGACTTTAGCGGTACGTGCTGCCCGGGAGGCGCTGGCCGGAGCCGATCCCAGCTGTGGCGCACTTTTTTACTATAATCCGCTAACCTGTGATCCGGAAGGACTGCGTTTTTTCAACTCTCCCGATTTAACCGTAACCGTCCGCATCGGCCAGCATATCTTCTTAAAACCGACTGCGGATAGAGTGAAAAAATAGATTTTTAGCAATAAAATTGATCAAGGCTTGACAGATAAATATTTATATCTTAAAATTTAACCATGTTAATTAATTTTTAAGTAGTTTACCAAAATAACGAAATGGGGTTGATGGCTGTGGTAAAATGGCAATGTACGGTTTGCGGTTATGTCTATGACCCGGAGGTAGGTGATCCGGAAAATGGGATTCCGGCGGGGACTCCGTTCGAAGCGCTTCCTGACAGCTGGGTCTGTCCGGAGTGCGGTGTTGGTAAAGACTGGTTTGAAGCAGTTTAAGACGCGACCAAAAATTCTAGAAACAATTAAATGAAAAGAGATACTTTAGCCTGACAAGCAGTTTTTAAAAAGGAATCCACCCCGGCAACCTCCAATCTTTCATATTCAATCAACTCTGCGGTGGTGATTCCCAGCAGTTTTAATGAGGCTTCACAGGCTATGAATTTAACTCTGCGTTCCTGAGCCATCTGAAAAAGCTCAGCAACAGTCTGCCCGTTTTTTTGGCGGATCATCCGTTGCATCAGGGCGGGGCCGATCCCCCAAAAGTTCATTTTGGAAAGGCCTAAGTGTTCTGGTCCGGCTGGCATCATCCATTTGAACAGATTTTCCAACCGGTTGGGGCCGTAGACCTTATTACGCCGCAACAGGTTGATTCCCCAAAAGGTAAAGAAGATGCTGACCTTCATCCCATTACCGGCGGCACCGTTAGCCATGGTTAAGGCAGCCATGGCTTTATCAAAATCACCACTAAAGATTACGAGGTTAAATTGGGAAATGTCGGTTTCAGCCATTTAGGTCCTCCTAATTGAAATCGATCCACTATTAAGGTTACTGGTTGTAAATACTTTTAAAAATTAGGTCAGTAAATGTAGTTTAACCGTTAAAAAGGGAATAATTCGAATTAATCTTCATTCAAACTGGAGTTTGCCGGGTAAAATAAACAAGCCGGATCCGACACTCTCCAAAGAAATGCTTAAGGATAGGATCGAGAGTCATGGTTACTTTTAGAGAACTTACTTTGGACGATAAAAAGGATTTTGACCGCGTGTTGGAAAAGCTACAATCAGATGCTTCTGATTTAAACTTCTCCAACTTTTTTATGTGGGGCGAGTCATATGGGCTTACAGTTAGTTACCTTTCGGAACTGGATTTTTGGCTGCTGATGGCTAAACCGCCCAAATGGAAGCCTTTTTTCTTTGTGCCCCTTGGCGACTGGTCACAGCGGGATAAACTCCAGGAAGTGCTGCGACTGCTTAGACAGGTGGCCCTCAGTGAGGGAAACCAGTTTTTTTTACGCCGGGTACCGGAAAAACTGTTGCAAATAATGTTGGAACTTGACCCCGGACTGCAGTTCCGGGAAGACCGTAACACCTTTGATTATGTGTATACTACGGAAAGCCTGAGTAAGCTGTCCGGCCGTAAACTTCATGCCAAACGGAACCAGTTGAACCAGTTTTTCCGGAAGTATGATTGGACCTATCAAACCATGAATCCGGAAGTTGCCGCCGAATGCCTGCAATTAGCGACTCCTTGGTTTAACTTGCAGGAGCGTAATGACTTTGAAAATGCAGCCATGTACCGGATGTTGAACCGGTTTGAGCAGTTAAAGCTAACCGGCGGCGTAATTAGGGTTAACGGCCAGATTCAAGCGTTGACCGTTGGCGAGCGTTTAAATCGGGACACAGCGGTAGTCCATATCGAGAAAGCTAATACCGAATATGACGGGATTTATGCGGCCATTAACCAACAATTTGTCACCAATTGTTGGTTGGAATATACCTATATTAACCGAGAAGAGGATCTGGGGCTGGAGGGATTGCGCCGAGTTAAGTTGTCCTACCATCCAGTCCGGTTTGTTAAAAAATATAATGTTTATTAGTTAAAAACCAAATGAAGATTTAGTAAAAACCGTCTTGGGCAGGTAGGAGAAGACCGAGCGATGCTAAATATTCTAATACTGGATCGATCATAATAGCTGTCAGGGGGAACCTTCGGTTTCAAAATTGCGTCAGTCTTAAATAAGATGAACTAGATATTGAACTTAACTTCACGCCCTAAAGCCGGGTATGGAACTAACCACTGAAGAAATTTTTCGGCTTATTTTTGAAGTTAATATTTAAAATAAAATCTGCTGTGAAAAAAGGTGTATCAATTGCAAACAACTGTACTTAAAGTCAATCCCGATTCTTTTGAACCTAGCATTTTGTATCCTGTAGCCCGGGCGCTCCAAAGAGGTGAACTGGTCGCTTTTCCCACGGAAACAGTATACGGTTTGGGTGCGATTTACCGGGATGAAACCGCATTACGCCGTATTTTTACGACCAAAGGCCGACCCAATGACAATCCTTTGATTGTACACATTTGGAATTTGGATCAACTAACCGAGTTGGTCCAGGAGATTAATACGAAATTTCAAAAACTAATCGCGGCCTATTGGCCCGGTCCTTTAACCTTGATTTTTCCTAAAAAACCGGCAGTACCGGATGAAATCACCGCCGGATTACCGACTGTAGCCGTACGGATGCCATCACATCCGGTAGCCCGAGAATTGCTGAGGTTAACCGGAATTCCGGTTGCTGCCCCCAGCGCTAATTTGTCCGGAAAACCCAGCCCAACCCTAGGCGAGCATGTAATGGCTGATCTTAATGGCAAAATTCCTTGGATCATTGATGCCGGCCCTTGTAATGCCGGGCTCGAATCTACGGTATTAATGTTGGATCAGGCAAAACCGATTATCCTACGTCCGGGTTTTATCACCAGAGAGATGTTGGAAGAAGTCCTGCAGGAACCGGTTACTGTGGCCACCGGACAAACGGACCGGCCCAGTGCTCCGGGGATGAAATACCGGCATTATGCCCCAGAGGCTCCGGCAATTTTGGTTATGGGATCTAAGGACGCTATTGTCAGTAAGATCAATGCTATCCTGCGACAACGGCGGGAAAAGGAACGCATTGCGGTGATTGGCTCTTCGGAAAATCTTTCCAAATATGAGACGGAATTGGTTTTAGACATGGGCTCGGAACACCATCTGGAATTAGCTGCAAATCGACTTTACAATCTATTGCGGACCTGTGACCGATTGAAGGTGGATCGAATTCTGATTGAAGGCGTTGCTGACCATGGGATTGGGGCTGCCTTGATCAATCGTTTATATAAAGCATCCGGGGGGAATGTTATTAATGTTACGTAAACTACTTATAGTTAGTTGTGGTTTAGCTTTATTGTTGGCGGTGGAGGGCAACGCCAAAACAACCTACACTATTAAACCCGGAGAAGTATTGGAGTATAAAGTCATGGTCAAAACGTTGATTCATGGCGGTAACCAAACAGTGAAAGTAGTTGGTCTTGAAAAATACCGGAACCGGTCGGTATTCCGAATCCGCTCCAAAGTGACCAGTGCGGGACTGGTTAATCAACTTACCGGATATACCGAAACCGAAGAGCTGCTTTTAGATGCCGAGGAACTATATCCGCTGTATTTACGGCGGACGGTTCTTGAAAAGAAAAAAAGTAAAATTGAAGAAGTCAGCTTTGATTATGGGAAAAAAATTGCGACTCGAGTATATTCGAAAAATGGCGGGCCCAACGAACAAACCCAGATTAAACTGCCGGGAATTGTCCATGACGGTCTTTCCTTACAGTATTTTTTCCGTCAAGTTGAATTAAAGCCAGGGCAACACCAACTCTATTTCTACTCCAACGGCAAAGTGAAAACCATTTCTTATTCCGTCCAGGAAGTAAACAGTAAATTAGAACTGGACTGCGGAATTTTCTCCGGTTATTTGGAGGTTCAAAGCCCCGGAGTTAATATTACCTTGCTTTTAGCCAACAATGCAGAACGCTATCCGTTAGTTATCCGAAAACTCAGCGATATTGGCAAGTTTGAGGCTAAGTTACAAAAAGTATTTTAAAACCCTTTTTCTTGATATGACAGGATTTCTTCCCCCGACGTGGAATAATCTTTAAATAGTTTGACATGATTAAGGATAATATCTAAATAGGGGAGGCCTGTCGGTTTTATGATCAAAAAAGTGCTGTTTGTTTGTACGGGAAATACCTGCCGCAGTAGTATGGCGGAAGCGCTGCTTCGCAAGATGCTCTCTGAGGACCTGGGGGAAAAAGCTGCGGTGGTCCAGGTAGTTTCCGCCGGGACCGGCGCCGTTACCGGGGCCAACGCCAACCGCAACGCCATTAAGGTGATGGAGCGTGAAGGGATTGACCTGCGACAGCACCGGGCCACCTTAGTCTCTCCAGAGTTGATCATGGAGGCCGACTTGATTCTGACCATGTCCCTGGAACAAAAAGAGTTTGTGTTAAATCTGGTGCCGGCAGCCCGTAATAAGGTATTTACCTTATGTCAGTTTGCAGAGGGGATCAAGGGAATTGAGGATTTGCTCAATGAGGTTGAAACCACCAGAAGAGCCCTGGAAAATAAACGCAATAAGTTTTTGGAAAACAATGCCGCCAAATTGGAGGAGTTGCACCAGCGCAACCTGGAACTTTCCCGGCAGATGCGGGCTCTGGATGAGGAATTACGCCGAATTGAACAACGAATGGAACAGGAGATTACTCCCGAGCGTCAGCATTTGGAGCGTTTACAGAAATTATTGACTTCCTTGGAGATTCCGGACCCTTACGGCCAAAATATCGAAGCTTATCAACTCTGTGCCAGCCAGATCAAGGAAAAACTCAAGGTGGTCGTCAAACGGATTAAAGAATCCTTAGATGAATAACTTTCAGATCCATTTCTGCTTACAAATTAAGAGTAAAGATTATCTTGGGAGGGGGAACGGATTTCCCATAAACGCCTCATAATGTAAACCTTTAGCAAAAAATACGATAGATGGGAGCGATAACTGTGTCCACTGTTCATGTAATTGATCACCCTCTTATTCAACACAAACTTTCAATCATCCGGGATCAAGATACCGGGGCAAAGGAATTCCGGGAACTAGTTGAAGAAGTCTCAATGTTGATGGCTTACGAAGTAACCCGCAATTTTCCTTTAGAGGAAATTCAAGTCCAAACTCCGGTGGCTGCGGCCCGTTGTAAGACTGTTGCCGGTAAAAAAGTGGCAATAATCCCGATCCTCCGGGCTGGACTGGGAATGGTCGAAGGAATTTTAAAACTGATTCCTACTGCCAAGGTAGGTCATATCGGAGTTTACCGGGATCCGGAAACTCTAAAGCCGGTAGAGTATTTTTGCAAATTACCCTCCGATATTGTGGACCGGGAGCTAATCATTGTTGATCCGATGTTAGCCACCGGCGGATCGGCCATTGCCGGCATTGAGTTTCTGAAACAGCGAGGCGCTACCCAGATCCGGTTGATGTGTTTAATTGCCGCTCCGGAAGGGATTCGCAATGTTCAGGCAAAACATGATGATGTTGATATTTATGTTGCCGCCGTTGATGACCATTTAAACTCACACGGCTATATTGTTCCCGGTTTGGGTGATGCCGGTGACCGTTTATATGGAACCAAGTAAAATGTGTTTCAAAAGACCCGGGTTACCGGGTTTTTATTTTCCCTCAAAGTTGATTAAATTTATATTTAATTTTGGGAAAAATAATCTGACCAAGTTCATATTTTGGAGACTTTTCCTTAAGGAGTAATTACTTTTTTTTAAAGGGCCTTTAAAAGAAGGCCTAACATGATTAATTAATTATTTAAGGTTAACGGCAACAGGACAGTTTTACGAAGCAACCATTTTTGAAAAAATATGCTGGTTTTTGGGCTTAAATCAATCTTGTTTAAATCTGCTTTTAGCAGTAATCTAAATAAATAATGGATTAGATTTTTTATTTTTCGAAACTAACCGAACAATGCCGGTAGCTAGAGTTCCGGTTTATTTTTTTAAACACTCCGACAGTTATTCCCAGAAAGAGCTGGTAATTAAAGAGGAGGCGTGATTCCGATTAACCAGAAGCGGAAGAAGGACAATACCTGGAAGGCGGTGGCTTTATAC
>DATCLA010000277.1:0-27456 GCA_036564195.1 Bacillota bacterium | reverse complement strand
GGCACCAATTATAACACCCATAATATCGATGCTTTCTTTCAACGGGTCCGGCAGGACGATTTAGAGATCAGAAACGCTCGTGATGTTGTCGTCGCTAAAGTCGGAACCGATTTATATGAAATGTTCTTTAAAGGTTACACCTTCAAGCAGTGGGGGTTGGACCCGGAAGAATTGGCTCCGGAGGTAACAGCCAGAATCCCGGTCCGTTATAACCGGGACGATCGTTATTTTAACGATCCCTATCAGGGAATTCCTAAGCTTGGTTACACCGTAATGGTCTCCAAGATGCTTGACCATCCCAAGATTCATCTCCTGTTAAACTGCGATTACAAAGAGGTCCTCAATGAGATTAAATATGAAGTAATGATTAACACCGGGCCCATCGATTACTATTTTGATTACAAGTTCGGCCCGTTGCCGTACCGTTCCCTCCGGTTTGAGTATGAATTTTACGAAACTGAGTATTACCAAAAAGTAGGGACTGTCAATTATCCGAACGATTATGATTTCACTCGGATAACCGAGTTCAAGCATTTTACCGGCCAGATGGTCCGGGGGACCACGATAGTCAAAGAGTACCCGGTTTCAGAAGGTGAACCTTATTACCCGATTCCCAGGCAAAGTAATCGGGAACTTTATGAACAATATGCCGCTGAAGCCCAAAAAGCAAATCAGCTATTTTTCACCGGTAGGTTAGGTTCGTATAAATATGCGAACATGGATATAGTCGTCAAGGATGCTATGGAATTAGTGGCGAAATTGGCCTGAGGCAAGTTGGACAGATTAACTGGCTCAGGTACGTGATTAAAGAAGTTATTGGTCGAGAGTTAAAAACCAGTAACCGCCCTTAGTTTTTAACCATTAACAGCCGATAGTTAATAGTAAAGAGCTAAATAATAATCATCATCAGAGGTTACCTATGTTCACCATCCTTTTCACTGCCATCGGCCGCCGGGTCGAATTGGTACAAGCCTTTAAAAACTCTTATCTTCAGAATAAGGTCCAAGCCCGGATCCTCGGAGTGGACTCGAATCCAGCGTTAGCTCCGGCCGGATATTTTGTGGACGCGATTTTTAAGATCCCACGCTTCAACCAAGCCGGCTATGTAAATTCTTTATTACAGATCTGCCGTCAAGAAAAGGTGAATTTAATAATCCCCCTTTATGAACCGGAGTTTTTAATCCTTGACCAAAACCGCGACCAATTTACAAAAATCGGAACCGTAGTGCTTCTTTCAGCAAGGGAAACCATTAAAATATGCGCTGATAAATTAGGGACTTATCAGTTCTTTAGCAAGCGGGGGATTAATACCCCCAAAACTTGGCAGTTAACTAATAAATTAGCCTGCGATCAATTCCCGTTATTTGTTAAGCCCCGTTTCGGTATGGGTTCTAAAGGAGTCTATAAGGTTACTTCCCAAAGTGAGCTTGAATTTTTGGCCAACCGGGCCTCGGATCTGATCGTCCAAGAGTATATTGGCGGGACGGAATACACCTTAGATACCTTATCCGATTTAAACGGCAAGGCCCTGGCGGTAGTACCGCGAGAACGGATTGAGGTCCGTGCCGGTGAGGTGGTCAAAAGCAGGACCGTAAATCGGCCTGATTTGGTGAATCAAGGCAAACATATAGTGGAAAATCTCGGTGTTATAGGTCCGGCTACTGTTCAGTGTATCGATGACGGTCTGATGGTTTATTGGATTGAAGTCAATCCCCGTTTCGGGGGAGGAGTCCCCCTTTCGATCCAGGCCGGGGTTGATTATCCATATTTACTATACCGGATGCGCAATGGCGAACCGATCCAGCCGTTACTTGGTAAATATCAGACTGATCTCACCATGCTCCGGTACGATCAGTCGGTTTACTTTTAATAAAAAATCACCTAAATCTTGTCAATAGGGAAAAGACTTAGACAGAATTAACGGACTAAAGAAAACGAAGCAGATTTATCATCAAATTCATTCATTAAGAGAATTAAATGAGAACTTGTTAAAAGATATAGAAAATAAAAGTCTCTTAAAATTGTGTAATCCTGTTAAATGGAATCTCAATTAGAGAGATTAACGTGATTAATACGGATTAAACTTCTCGGAAAAGAGATGGTAAGTGATGGAATCAATCAAGATCGGTCAATTTGAAATAACACCAAATCATCCCCCTTTCATCATCGCCGAAATGTCCGGCAATCACAATCACTCCCTGGAACGGGCCTTAGCAATTGTCGAGGCTGCGGCAAAAGCCGGGGTGCACGCGCTCAAACTTCAGACTTACACCGCCGAGACTATGACTTTGGATATCGATGAAGGCGAATTTTTCATCGATGATCCTAACAATCTCTGGCAGGGGACTTCTTTATATCAACTCTATCAGCAAGCCTATACACCTTGGGAATGGCACCAGCCAATCTTTGACCGTTGCCGGGAGTTGGGTATCGTTGGATTCAGTACTCCCTTTGACACGACTGCGGTTGATTTTTTGGAATCATTAAAGGTCCCTTGTTATAAGATCGCTGCCTTCGAAAACACCGATCTGCCGCTCCTCAAAAAGATTGCAGCCACCGGGAAGCCGGTTTTCGTTTCAACCGGCATGGCTACCGTGGCCGAATTGGATGAGGCAGTCCGGACCCTGAGGGAAAATGGTTGCCCTGCAGTTATTTTATTGAAATGCACCAGTACTTATCCGGCCTCGCCGCAGAACTCCAATCTCCGGACCTTGCCCCATCTCCGGGAACTCTTCGGTTGCAAGGTCGGAATTTCCGACCACACGCTGGGGATCGGGACTGCCATAGCGGCCGTAGCTTTAGGGGCTACGGTGATTGAGAAACACTTCACTTTATCCCGGGAGGAAGGCGGGGTGGACGCCGCCTTTTCAATGGAGCCCGCAGAAATGGGGTTATTGGTTAAGGAAAGCGAACGGGCTTGGCAGTCGTTGGGAGAAATAGCCTACGGACCGACTAACAGTGAAAAAGCTTCCTTAAAGCACCGCCGCTCGCTCTATATTACCCAGGATTTGACGGCCGGCACTTTACTGTCTCCGGGAAATGTCCGGGCGATCCGGCCGGGATTAGGCTTATCTCCAAAGTATTACGAAATAGTTTTGGGGAAGCGCGTCAACCGGGACGTCAAGCGGGGAACCCCGCTTAGTTGGGAGATTATCGGGTAGGAGTTATAAGCTGATAGTTACCAATTAAGGAGAATTGTATAATTGCCTCAATAAACCCTTTAGCCCCAATCTAAATATTATGACTTGTTGTTAGGTAAAACGGTACGGTTGAATGTGAAAAAAGAGACTTCGGTTAGCCGGGAATTAGTTTGAACGTTGGAAATTGCCGCTACTAAAAGAATTTTTTAAAAACCTCTAAAGTTTTAATTTGCCATTCCGATTATTATAGTAAAAGTGAAACAAAGGATGGTTTCACTGCCCCGAAAGCTACGGGCGGCCGACCGGAGAAATAAGGGGCGATAATTTATCAAGGAGGAATTTTAGAATGAGAATTGTCAGTAATATTTCGGCAATGAATACCCACAGAGTAATGGCTGGGACGGACAGCGCAATGAGTAAAAACCTGGAACGGTTGTCTTCCGGTCTCCGGATCAACCGGGCGGCCGATGATGCGGCCGGTCTCGCCATCTCCGAGAAAATGCGCAATCAGATCAGCGGTCTTAATCAAGCGATGCGTAATGCCCAAGACGGTATCAGCCTAATCCAGACAGCTGAAGGCGCTTTAACCGAGACTCACTCGATCTTAAACCGGATGCGCGATTTGGCTTCACAGGCGAAAAACGGCACCTATGAAGATGAAGATCGTAAAAAAATGGAGAAAGAGTTTGCTCAACTCCAAGAGGAGATCACCCGGATTGCCACCCAGACTGAGTTCAACAAGAAAGTTTTGTTGAGCGGTAAGTTTGCAACGACGAAAATTACTTTCCAAATCGGGGCCAACTCCGGTCAGAGCATTGACATTAATATTAATGATATGAGTGCAACCGGCTTAGGCATAAATGATCTGCACCTTTCCGGTACCGGCGTTGATTTTGATAATATAATCACTAAGATCGATGAGGCGGTAGCCAAGGTTTCCGAACAACGTTCCAATCTCGGTGCTGTCCAGAATCGTTTGGAACATACCATTAATAACCTAGGCGTAACTGCGGAAAATCTGTCCGCTGCCCGGAGCCGGATTACTGAAGTGGATATGGCCGAAGAGATGACTGAGTTTACCAGAAACCAAATCTTAATGCAGTCAGCCAGCGCCATGTTGGCTCAGGCCAATGCTAAACCCCAAAGTATTCTTCAGTTATTAGGTTAATCAATTAAGCCGAATTAATCCGGTAACAAGCCGGCCGGTTTGACCGGCCGGTTTGTCTTTATGTAGCTACGCATGGCGCGTAACTTGGCGGTAAAAGTCCGCTCGGGGGAGCTGGCGGTTACGTCGGCCATAGCCAAGCGCCAGGGTTGGTTCTATACTTCGTGTTTACCCATGCGTCCAGGGCGACCACCGTGAGGTGGAATCTACAGGAAGTGTGATGAGCAAAACCCCAGCCCAAGGAAGATGTATCGTATCAAGCACCCGAAGTGGAGGAGTCTACGTTACATTACGAGAGGAAATCCAATTAACTGTACAGACACGAGGGTTAGTAGACCGTAAACGGCGGAAGCGGGTACGGAAGAGCTTCAAAAACTTAAACGAAAGTGCTTTGGAGAGAGAAAGGGCGCGGATGTGGGCGAATACAAGAAAAGTCGTATACTTAAGTTGTACATAAGGCACTGTGGAAGTTCGGCTACTCAACTAATGGGTAGTCTGTATTCGATTGAAACCGCGTAGGAGGTTTGAAAACATGCGAATTGAACGGATTCTATTCGATCAAACCAGGGCAGACGGATCTGCATTATATGAAAGAGAAAATCGGACCTCCGGTAAGCAGTTAGTACAATTAATGCCGGAAAAGCTGACTGCTAAAAAGGAACCACAGGAAATTCAAAATATTAATGAAAAAGTGGAACAGCTTAATAAAACCGCCGATTTGTTCAATAAAAAGCTACACTTTTTAGTCCATGACGAGACCGAACAGATTGTGGTTCAAGTCGTAAATTCCGAGACCGGAGAAATAATCAAACAGATCCCACCGGAAAAGATTTTGGAAGTATTAAGTCGGATTGATCAGGCGATCGGAATCTTTGTGGATGAATTGGTTTAGTGTTGGTGTTTTCCGCTACGTTTGAATGGCTCCAAACAAAGACAAGTAGGGAAGAGGTGTTTAAATGGCAACGAGTACAACGAGTAATATTGGGATAGACGGGTTAATGGGTATTAATGTGACCGATCTGGTTAGCAAATTGATGGAAATTGAGAAGCAACCGCTTAATGCACTCAATTCCAAAAAAGAGACGTTGCAGACCGAAGCTAATGCTTGGCGGGAATTGAATAGCCGTTTATACGCATTACAAGAAGCTGCCTATAAACTTCAGTCAGTAGCGACCTTTCGTGCACGTAGTGCCAGTGTGAGCGAGAGTGACGCCCTTTCCGTAACCTGTGATAGCGGTGCCCAGACTGCTGCCTATCGTATTGAAGTGGTACAGTTGGCTAAAGCTCATACAGTGACCTTTGGCGGCCTTGACGGATTCACAGTAGCGGACGAAGATACTGTTCTTGATCTGACTGAGGGAATCTTGAAGATTAATGGCAAGGATGTTAACGTAACCGCCGATGATACCTTACAAAGTCTGGCCGAGAAGATTAACAACACTGAAGATGCCGGAGTAATCGCTTCTGTGGTTAAAGTAGATGCAACTCATTATAAATTGGTAGTTTCCAGTGAAGAAACAGGTGAGGCTAATCAAATTGATTTTAGCGGCAGTGACGCTTCAGTATTAGCTTCGCTGGGCCAAGTTCAGACACAAGCAGCGCAAAACGCCAAAGTGACTATTAACGGCCTTACTATTGAACGGGAGACTAACATAATCGATGATGCAATTTCCAATCTGACCCTGACCCTGAAAAAAGAAAACGTTACCACTGACGTCACGGTGATGATGGACAAAGATCAATTGATCGATGCGGTCAAGACCTTTGTGGAGAAATACAATAATGTCATGGACTACATTAACGAAAATACTAAATATACTTATGATTCGGATACTGAGAAGGGCTCATCCGGACCGTTGTTTGGCGACTCGACTCTGACCAACCTGGATAGTCAATTACGGAGTTATTTATCAATGACCGTAGAAGGTGTGGACTCCGCCTTGAGTATGCTTGGCCTGGTTGGGATTACAAGTGCGTCTGGCATTGAAGGCGTTAAGTCTGGGAAATTGGAATTTGACGAAACGGAGTTTAGTAACAAACTTGATACAAATCTGGATGATATTAAAAAACTTTTTTCCTCTACAGATGGCATCTTTACTAAAATGTACAACAATTTATTTAAAATGACCAGTAGTACCGGCACGTTGCAAGCTAGGATCAACTCCATTAATAATGAAATGGCCGATATTAACGATTTGATTGAGTCTATGGAGGAGCGGTTGGAACAGAAAGAAACACAATATTTAATGAAGTACCGTGCTATGGAACTAGCCCTTTCTCAATTGCAAAATCAATCCTCACAATTGATCAGTTTGCTAGCTAGCTATGGAGACTGAACCATATTTCTTTTCGTATTTTTAAATCAGAGGAGGCATTGTGATGTTTGAGAACCCTTACCAACGGTATCTCCAAGTGCAACTGGAGACCTCCTCTCCGGTTGAACTGATTATCAAGCTTTACGATGGGGCAATCCGTTTTATTTCTCAAGGTGCTAAAGCATTGCAGCAAAAAGATTATATCCAGGCCAATACCTGCCTGTTACGGGCAGAACGGATTATTGATGAGTTGAATATTAACCTAAATATGGATGGGGGAGAGGTAGCGAAAAATCTCCGTAGTTTATACTTTTTTTTCAATCAAACACTTATTACAGCCAACGTCAAAAAGGACGGCCGTGATTTGCCGAAGATCATTGCAATGCTGACGTCGCTGCGCGAAGCTTGGCATCAGATTAATGCTGAGCAAAAACTGGCTTCAAATAAAAAACATGCTATTGCAGGTAGTTGAGATGAACCAGCCGACTACTACTTGGGAAACGGAACTAAAAAAACTGGACTGTCTTTATGAACAATTGCTAAAGGTAGCAGCTGATCCGCAGGCCGACCCGGAGCAAGTTGTGGCGCTCAGTACTGAGGCTGACGCGGTCATTTCCGGTTGGATTGCAAAATTGCCAAGCAGGCCCGGAAGGGACGCCCGGCCGCAACTGGAACAACTGCAGCAAAAGTTGTTCCGGATCCGGCGATTGGTTGAGACCGAAAGAAATAAGGCTTTCCAGTCCTTAAAAAATTTAAAAGCCGGTAAACGGGCAGTGCAATCTTACCGTCCGCCAACGGTTGGCCTGGGGTATACCGAGGGTAAGTTTTTGGACACCAAAAAATAAGCGAGTTAACAAGAAGGGGCAATCGCCCTTTTTTATTATTATGGCTTTTACTTTTAAGCAAAAACAGTATAAAATAGAGGTTGAATAAATGTCATAATTTAGGGAGTAGAAGCAATAATGTATCCATTAAAATTTCAAGCGGTCTTTAAGGATTATCTATGGGGAGGACGTAATCTTGCTCGGTTGGGTAAAGTTTTGCCGACCGAGGGGGTTGTCGCCGAAAGCTGGGAGGTATCCTGCCACCCTGCGGGAGTAAGTGTAGTGGCGAACGGCCAATATGCTGGCAGTAGCCTGGCGGATTTGATCGCGCAGTATCCTGTAGAAATACTCGGGACTGCAGTTAATCTGAAATACGGGGCCAAATTTCCTTTATTGGTCAAGTTGATTGACGCCAATCAAAAACTGTCGGTTCAGGTGCATCCGGATGACAGCTACGCTTTAAAACAAGAGCGAGAATTTGGTAAACACGAGATGTGGTATATTATTGCGGCCCAGCCTGGTGCGAGGATTATTTACGGGTTGCTTCCCGGAATAACCAAAGAAGAGTTTGCCGCGAAGGCGGCAACGGCAGAAGTGGAATCCTGCTTGCAATACTTGGAAGTGACGGCCGGGGATGTAATTGATATTCCTCCCGGGACGGTACATGCTTTGGGTGCCGGAATCATGCTGGCTGAGATTCAACAAAACTCCAATGCTACTTACCGGTTGTATGATTATGAACGGGTGGATGCCACCGGTAAAAAACGGCCTTTACATGTGGAAAAGGCTTTGGAAGTGATTGATTTTACTTCGGAAACCGGCGCTAAAATCCGTCACGGCGCGCCGGAACAACTGGCGCCGGGGGTCACCAAAACAATTTTAAGCACTAATTTCCATTTTGAAGTTGACCTTTACAACATTAATGGTACAGTAACTGAAAACAGTGCGGGAGACCGTTTTTATATTTATACCGTCCTTGAGGGGGCCGGAAGGATTGATTGGCAGGATGGTATAACCCCGGTCCGGCAGGGGGAGTCGGTGTTGATCCCGGCTAATCTCGGCCAATACCAATTAACCGGAACCTGGCAGGGTTTGAAGTCTTTTGCCACCGCCAAACTAAAATCAGTAGGAATTTGAGGCGACTTCGGAACGGTAAGATATTTTTGAAATGAGCTATCAAATAATCCCCAAAAATGCCGATATTGATAATTAGTATTGTATAATTAATCAGTGGACTTCGACTTGAAACTTGGAGTTGTTTTGAAAACCGGGTTGAGAGATTAAAATAAATAATTTCAATAACAAGGAGGTTAGCTATGGCAATTCGCAATATTGGTATTGATTTGGGCTTTGGTTTTGTGAAAGCGACTAACGGCGAGCAACAATATATCTTTCCCAGTGTGGTCGGTGCTGGTCTGGACTTAACCTACCGGTCCGAATTAACCATGTATATTGATCCGATTCAAAATCTAACCGTAACGGTTGACGGCAAAAAATATTTTGTAGGGGACCTGGCAATCCGCCAAAGTGAGATCGTGAGCCGGTCTTTAAGTGAAAATCATGCCCAGGAGAAGAATACCAAGATTTTGTTATTGGCCGCATTAGCCTTGTATGTGCATGGGGATAGCGAAGAGTTTAATGTGGTTACCGGGTTGCCCCCCAGTTACTATCTGGCAAACAAAGACATTTTGGCTCAAGTAATCAAAGGGCCCCACATCATTACCATTAATGTTGATGGTATGGAACGGAAAAAAACGATTGTAGTCAATAATGTTAAAATTATCCCCCAACCTATGGGAACACTGTTTCATAAGTTGTTTGATGCGAAAGGAGTCATTGCCGATAAAGAACTGTCCCGTTCTAAAGTGGGCATTATTGATGTGGGTTTTCGGACCACTGATTTTTCAGTGGTCGATAAATTGGAGTACATTGATAAACTGAGCTATTCGACGGCTACCGGGATGGCCAATGCATATGGAATTATGGCTGAACATTTACGTAATCAATATCGGATTTATAAAGAAAACTACGAACTGGAAGAGATTATTCAAAAAGGCCAGATTAAAGTAGCCGGTAAAGTGCACTCTCTCGACCAGGTTAAAAAAGATATCTTTGAGCAGGTTTCAGCCAAAATCTTAACCGAAATGAATTCTATTTGGGATATCCGGGACTTGGATGCCATTCTCCTCTCCGGTGGCGGCGGCAAGATGCTGGCTGATTACTTACTACCGGAATTAGGCATTGCTACTTTGATGGAAGAGGCTCAAATGGCCAATGTCAACGGCTATTTGAAATTAGGACACAAACTTTTTGGCTATTCCGAAGCTGGTTTGCCCTCAAATTCGGCAGCATCACAACAGGGAAATAGTACCGGCACACCTTCCGGAGCCGGCGCTACCGGTAATCATGGCAGCGCTAATCCAGGCATTTCCGGAAGCTCCAATACCGGTGCCGCCCTCAATCCCAGGTTGAATTCTCATGCCACCGACGCGGCGGTAACGTCGGCCGCCACCACAGCTAAGCCCGGCGGTTCAGAAAACCGGTTTGCCAATAGTAAATTTTTTGAGAAGATAAAGCCTGTCCGGCAAGAGAGCATTAAACGGTAGCTCAGAACGCTGACAGCAGTCGGGTTTTAACAACCCGGGCTGCTGTTTTTCTGTAGCGACTCTTTATTTCCAATTTGTTGGCAGGAATCTGGCTTGAGCCCGGTGAATACTTCTTTTGGAAATGGAATTAGGTGGTGAGTTTGATGAATTTCCGCAATTATATGGAAGATGTAGTTTGTGAAGTTTATGAGGAAATGATTCGTAAAAACCCCCAGTTTTGTAAATGTGAGCGTTGTAAGATTGACACGTTGCTGATTGCTTTAAGACATTTGAAAGGGATGTATGCGGTCAGCCGGGAAGGTGAAATCTTTACTAAGCTGTCCCGTGATAACCGGCAAGTCAGGACGGATGCTTTAATCACTTTACTGCAGGCTGCGGAACAGGTTGCTAAAAATCCGAATCATTAATGGTGCTACCAGATTTGTAGACCATACACTCACCGTTGTTGCAGTGGATGCAGGAGTCGCAGCCTGCATCCTCTATTTCACTGTCCTCAATATTATTCCCCAGGTTTTTTACAACTTGAATGGGTTCGTATTCACTACATTCCTGGGCGGCTGGGTGGTACTTCTCACGGATGTAACGGTTCAACTTGTTCACCTCAAAATTTTTAATAATCATTTTTTAAGGGCCTTGCGGAGCGTTAAAAATTGACTGGTACTATCTTTCCCGGTTTGCCGAGAAAGATTTAATAGTACATATTACCAAAATGGTTTAAAATTTCCTATACTGATGTATGCTGCTTTAATTTTACTCTTGTTTTTTGTTGATAGATGAGATATAATATAAAGACTAGGTTCGTGCGGAATAGTCTGGCCAAAGGTAACTATATTTATTGTGCAGTATTGCAAGTGACGGTTCGCCACTCTTTTTACGGCTGAGTAGGGGTTTTGGTTATTAAGTTCGGAAAAGCGGATAAAATATTGACGAACGGGAAATTTAAATTTTATTAATGATTGTGCGGATTCATATTTAAAATAGGGTTTAAAAGGATTTTAAAGATTTTCTTTTAAATCCTATGGAAAGATCGTTGTTTTCCGATTTATGCTAAAATTAGGTTAGAATTATAAGTCTGGAAAACATAGTAATGAAATCGCCTAAATTATCAGGAGGTGTTTTTTTTATTGGGTCTTTTTAACAAACAAGATCGCGTAATGATTATTCCTTTAGGCGGGTTGGGCGAGATCGGGAAAAATATGACAGTGATCGAATACAACCGGGAAATAATTGTTATTGACGCGGGGCTGATGTTTCCGGATGAGGATATGTTGGGGATTGACTTGGTAATCCCGGACATATCCTATCTGATCGAAAATAAAGAACGAGTTAAAGGTATTTTTTTGACTCACGGACATGAAGACCATATCGGGGCGCTACCGTATGTGCTTAAGCAGATTAATGTTCCGATTTATGGGACCAAATTGACTTTAGGACTTTGCAAAGTCAAGTTTGACGAACATGGGATGACTAAGGATGTGACAATGAATTGTATCAAAGCCGGCCAGCAGGTAAAAGTAGGTGCTATTACCGTCGAATTTATTCATGTTAATCATAGTATTGCCGATGTGGTGGCTTTGGCAGTCCATACTCCGGTAGGGACGATTTTGCATACTGCGGATTTTAAATTTGACCATACTCCTATTGACGGTCGGCCAACTGATTTTAAACGCTTGGCAGAGTTAGGTGATAGCGGCGTATTAGCCTTGTTATCCGATAGCACCAATGTGGAAAGAGAAGGTTATACTCCTTCGGAAAAAGGGCTCAGTCAAACTTTTGAAGAACTCTTTCTCCAGGCTCAGGGAAGGATTTTAGTTGCAACCTTTGCCTCAAATATTCACCGGATTCAACAGATTATTGACACTGCCTTTAGACACGAACGCAAAGTGGCTTTTGTCGGCCGCAGCATGGTAAATGTGGCTTCAATCGCCATGGAACTCGGCTATTTGAAAGTACCGGAAGGTTTGTTGTTGGATTTGGATGAAATTGACCGCTATCCGGCCAATATGATTACCATCATTACTACCGGCAGTCAGGGTGAGCCGATGTCAGCGCTTTCCCGGATGGCTACGGCAGATCACCGCAAGGTTACCATTATTCCCGGCGATACTGTTATCATTTCCGCTTCCGCGATTCCCGGTAATGAAAAGATGGTGGCCCGGACGATTAACCATCTCTTTAAGCAAGGTGCGAAAGTGATTTATGAGTCTGTCTCCGGAGTCCACGTATCGGGACATGCCAGCCAGGAAGAGCAGAAATTAATGATTAACTTGGTAAAACCGAAGTTTTTCATACCGGTCCACGGCGAATACCGCCATCTGGTGCAACATGCTCGTCTAGCAGTAGATATGGGGATGGCCAGCGAAAACGTGGTGATTGCCGAAATTGGAGATGTGGTCGAACTTAGCAGGGATAAGATCCGGGTTACCGGAAAGGTTACCTCCGGAAAAATCTTTGTTGACGGCTTAGGTGTCGGCGATGTTGGCAATATCGTACTCCGTGATCGTAAACAACTGTCCCAGGACGGCATTCTTATCGTCGTGGTAACAATCGACAAAAATAACGGACAGGTGCTGGCCGGCCCGGATATTGTCAGCCGGGGTTTTGTTTATGTCCGTGAGTCCGAAGCCTTGATTGAAGAGGCCAAGAGAAAAGTGAAAGTTGCTTTGGAACGCTGTACCGAGCATTCCGACTGGTCGACTATGAAAAGCCAAATCAGGGAGATTTTGGGTAAACATTTATATGACCGGACTAAACGTCGGCCAATGATCTTGCCGATTATCATGGAAATCTAAAAACGAATCAGTTACTAGAAAGGACGAGGTTTCGTCCTTTTTTATTCGTCAAAAGGGTTTTCCAAACTATCGAGGATGCGGCGGAGTTCGTCTTCCCATTTTAAATGGTGGTAGGTTAAGAGTTCACGTTTAACCAATGAGGTGGTATGGCAACAGGAGCAGACTATTCCGTAAAGGTCATGATTGCGGTTGATGATCCGGTGTACGGTGTCCACCGCACATTTCGGACAGAGGTAAATGTGTTCGTTATTTGAGTGGTTCATTGGTCCGGCTTCAGCTCCTTTGGTAAGCAGGTTAGAAAGTTTGAAACCAAATTAAAGAAATAAGCTGTTAAGAGTATTATTTCTGCTGAACTTCAAAAAATGCTGGCAACAATAGTTAAGAATCTTTTTGGTCCCAAAAGGAAGGAATGTAAACTGATACCACGAATAAATGTGGATGAGGTGAAGCCATTGCACGAAACGGAATTAGAATACTGGCTGGCCTGGAATCAGGTACCCGGGGTGGGACCGTCCCGCTTTTATAAATTACAGCGAGAGTTTGGGAGCATGAAACAGGCCTGGCTGGCTAAGGCGGAGGAGCTGGAATTACTGATCGGTGCTAAAGCTGTAGCAGGGTGGCGTAAAGTTAAGCGCCACTGGGACGGGCAGAATGAGTTCGCCAGGTTAGAACGGTATCATTTTAAAGTATATTGTTACCCCGATGTCGCTTACCCGGCTAATCTTAAACAAATTCCGGATCCGCCGCCGGTGTTGTATTGTTGGGGCGGGTTGGAGTACCGGGATCAGGTGGCGGTGGCCGTGGTTGGGACGCGTAACCCGACGCCGGTGGGGTCCTTTCATGCCCGGGAACTGGGGGCCCAATTGAGTCGTCAGGGTTTGACGGTTGTCAGCGGGATGGCGCGGGGGATTGACTCCTTTGCCCACCAAGGCGCTTTGGAGACAGGCGGCCGGACCATTGCGGTTTTAGGGTGCGGGTTGGATGTGGTCTATCCTCCGGAGAACCGGAAGTTGATGGAGAGTATTGCCGGACAGGGCGCTGTCATTAGTGAATATCCACTGGGAACCCCACCTTTGGCCGGTAATTTTCCGGCACGCAACCGGATTATCAGCGGTTTAAGCCTGGGAGTAGTGGTGGTGGAAGCAGCCCGAGACAGCGGTTCTTTAATTACTGCCGACCTGGCCCTTGAGCAAGGTAGGGAAGTCTTTGCTGTGCCCGGAAATATTGAAAATGAAGGCAGCAGGGGCCCTCATAAATTAATCCGAGAAGGCGCAGTCCTGGTCGAAAATTATCAGGACATTCTGGCCGAATTGGCAATTCCCCAATTAAACCGGGACGAGCTGGGGACGGTTCAAACTTCGGATTTAACTGATTTGGAGGCGCGGGTTTATGCTGTATTGGACCGGGAACCGGTCCATATTGACCAGATTCAACGGAAAGCTGCCTTAACCGCGGCGGAAGTCAATTTTACCTTGACCCAATTGGAACTGAAAGGGATTGCCAAACGTTTTCCGGGACAACTTTATTTGCGTGACAGGTAGGTATCAGCTTGGTAGATTCCAGAAGTTTCTGTGTATTTGGAAGGCTTTATTATTAAAGCATTTTTTAAAGATGACGAATATTAGATAGAGCAGTTAAATCAAGAGACTGCCAATAATTGTCGGGAAAAGGAAGAAGTGGAAAGATTTAGATGGAAAGGATCATGGAAATTATTCATTACGTGATGAAAGAGTTTTTAAATTCTAAAGACAACAACTGTTCCCGCAAGCAGCTGACTAAGGAATTACAGCAATTAGGATATAACCTTAATGAGATTGATTACGCCTTTAATTCGTTGCTAACTTTCCCTTTTTTAATCAATGACAACGATGCTTTTTTGGATCCGGTACCTGAAATCAAACCGGGACAACGGATTTTTAGCCCGGCGGAACAGAAGAAATTATCCTTGTCCTTTCAAAGTGAGATTGTCCGGTTGGCAAACTATTGCCTGTTAAGTTACGCTGAGATTGAAAAGGTACTGTTTGAAGCAATGCAACTGGATACTCCGGAAGTCGGATTGCGGGAATTGGAATTGATTTTACATAAGGTCATCAAAGAAGAAGAACGAATCTCGTTAATGCTGCCTTATAAGACGGATTTAGCTGTTAATCTCATGCTCAATTAATTTGTTTTCGTTAAAATTGAAAAAAAGCGGAAAAGCTATTTCCCAGCTTAAAAAGGAGAAGCGGTTTACGGCGAGTATAATAATAGACCTTGCGTCTTGTGTTTTCCTTAATCTACTGCTAATATAAATATAATTGTATTATGAGGATGAACGCTTGCGGAGGTATTATAATGAAATCTTTGGTGATTGTGGAGTCACCCGCCAAAGCAAAAACAATTGAAAAGTATTTGGGAAGAAAATATACTGTTAAAGCTTCCATGGGACATCTGGTCGATTTACCCAAAAGCCAGTTTGGTGTTGATGTTAACAATGGGTTTAAACCTAAATATATTAATATTAGGGGTAAAGGAAGTCTGATTAAAGATTTGAAAGATTCGGTTAAAAAAGCCGATGTCGTTTATCTGGCAACGGACCCCGACCGTGAAGGAGAGGCCATCTCCTGGCACCTGAAAAACGCTCTGAATATAAAAGATAAGCCGGTCCACCGCATTGAGTTTCACGAAATCACCAAACAGGCGGTGGAAGAGGCGTTTAAACATGCCAGAAACATCGATCTTAATCGGGTCAATGCCCAACAAGCCCGGAGGATTTTAGATCGGATTGTCGGCTATGAACTGAGCCCGCTGTTGTGGAAGAAAGTTCGTCGCGGCTTAAGTGCGGGCCGTGTCCAATCCGTAGCTGTTAAATTGGTTTGTGAACGGGAAAAGGAGATTAAGAATTTTGTGAAGGAAGAATATTGGTCGATTGAAGGCCAATTTCTTTCCGTGCGCTCCGAAAAATTTACCGCCAAATTGTTTTCAAAGGGCTCCAAGAAAGTTGCCATTAAAAACCAGGCCCAAGCCCTGGAGATCCAGGCTGAGCTTAAAGATGGCATTTATCGGATCAGTCAGGTTAAACAGAAAGAACGCCTGCGTAACCCCGCGCCCCCTTTTACTACCAGTAGCTTACAACAGGAAGCCGCCCGCAAATTGAACTTTGGACCCAAAAAAACTATGATGATTGCCCAACAACTTTATGAAGGCCTGGAGTTAGGTCCGGAAGGCAGTGATGGCCTGATTACTTATATGCGGACCGACTCTGTCCGGGTAGCCCAGGAGGCGCAGGCGGAGGCCCGCCAAGTGATCGCGGCTAAATACGGTCCGGACTATTTACCCAAGACCAGTCCGGTCTATAAGACTAAAACCGCTGCCGCCCAGGAAGCCCATGAAGCCATCCGCCCTACCAAGATCTCTAGGCATCCTAGTCAAATTAAGGAATATTTGAACCGGGATCAATACCGGTTGTACGAATTAATCTGGTCCCGCTTTATTGCCAGTCAGATGAGCCCGGCAATAATCAGTACAGTGACGGTAGAGCTGCAAACAGGTGAATATGTATTCCGGGCCAACGGCAGTACGGTGAAGTTCTCCGGTTTTCTTGAAGTGTATCAGGAAGGCAAAGATGAGGAGAGTAACGAACAGGATGGCCAATTACCGGAATTAAACGAAGGGGAAACGGTGAAACTGGAAAAATTGGACTTAAAACAACATTTCACTCAGCCACCGCCTCGCTATACCGAAGCCAGCCTGATTAAAACCTTGGAAGAGAAAGGAATCGGTCGCCCCAGTACTTATGCGCCAACCATTGATACTATCACCAAACGCAACTACGTCCAAGTGCGGGAGAAGTATTTATACCCCACTGAACTCGGCCAAGTGGTAGTAGATTTATTAAATCAGGAATTTGCGCAGATCGTTGACTATGATTTTACCGCCGCCATGGAAGAAAAACTGGACCGGATCGCCGAAGGCAAAGCCGACTGGGTAAGTGTTTTAAAAGATTTTTACGAGCCGTTCAGCAAAGAAATCCAGGAGGCTTCAGAAAAAGTCGAACCGGTGGAGATGCCGGTGGAAGAGAGCGATGAAATCTGTGAGAAATGCGGCCGGAAGATGGTGTATAAGTACAGCCGGTTCGGTAAATTTTTAGCCTGTCCGGGTTATCCCGAGTGTAAAAATACCAAGCCCATCCGGAAACAGCTGAAACTGAACTGCCCGAAGTGCAAGGAAGGGTTAATTATCGAACGCAAGACTAAAAAAGGGCGTTTGTTTTACGGGTGCAATCAATTTCCCGCCTGTGACTTTGCCAGTTGGGAACGACCTTATAAAGAAGCCTGCCCCCGGTGCGGTTCGATGTGCACCGTCAGAGGAAAGGGGCCGGTAAAGACAGTAGCCTGTTTAGGGACGGATTGCGGTTATATAGCCACGGTCAATGAAACGGAGGGAGAGCAATGAATCCCGTAACAGTAGTTGGAGCCGGCCTGGCCGGTTCCGAGGCAGCCTGGCAGTTGGCAAAGGGTGGGATTCCGGTCCGCTTATGGGAGATGCGTCCCGCCAAAATGACCCCGGCACACCGCAGCGGGGCATTTGCCGAATTGGTCTGCAGTAATTCTCTGCGGGGTGCTTCACTGGAAAACGCGGTCGGATTATTGAAAGAGGAGATGCGTCGGCTGGATTCGCTAATTATCCGGGTGGCCGATGAAGTTAAAGTTCCGGCCGGCGGGGCATTGGCGGTTGATCGGGAATTGTTTGCCCAGCGCATTACCTCCTTGGTTTCCGGTCATCCCTTGATTGAGGTGATCCGGGAAGAGGTCACAGCAATCCCCGAACAGCCTTGTATTATTGCTACCGGCCCGTTGACTGCTCCGGCGTTAGCCCGCTCAATTCAGGAATTTACCGGTAATGACTACTTCTACTTTTATGATGCGGTAGCCCCGATTGTTACCGCAGAGTCCATCAACCGTTCGGTTGCCTTCCGGGCTTCCCGCTACGATAAAGGTGAGGCCGATTATTGGAATTGCCCCTTTGATAAGGAACAATACTTACGGTTTTGGGAAGAATTGGCCGGTGCGGCGGTAGCGGAGAACCATCTCCCGGACGAACAGGCCATTTTTTTTGAAGGTTGTCTGCCTGTGGAAGTTATGGCCCGGCGTGGGGCCGATACTCTAAGGTATGGGACGATGAAACCGGTGGGGATTACCGATCCGCGTACCGGAAAACGGCCTTATGCTGTAGTCCAGCTTCGCCCGGAAGACCGCCAAGGACGGTTGTTCAATTTGGTCGGTTTTCAGACTCGTTTAAAGTGGGGAGAGCAAAAACGGGTCTTCCGACTGATTCCGGGGTTGGAAGCAGCCGAGTTTGTCCGTTATGGTGTGATGCACCGGAATATCTATATTAATGCTCCTACGGTTTTAAAACCGACCCTCCAGGCGAAAACCCGTCCCGCGCTTTTTTTTGCCGGACAGATCACCGGAGTGGAAGGTTATGTGGAATCGGCCGCCACCGGACTGTTGGCCGGGTTGAATCTGGCCCGGTGGATCACGGGGCGCCCGGTGGTAGAATTACCTCCGGAAACCGCGCTGGGTGCCTTGGTTCACTATATTTGTACGGCCGACCCGCGGTATTTTCAACCGATGAATGTCAACTTTGGCCTGTTTACTCCCTTATCCGAACGTCCCCGCAGTAAAAAGGAGCGGCATTTGGCCTACTCCAAGCGGGCTTTGGCAATTTGGTCAAGTTCTCTTGGGGAGGAGCTGTGCAGCGATGTTAGACAACCTGGTGGATGAGTTTTTGGCTCAGCTTCGGGCTAATAACAACTTTTCCCTTCATACCCTGGAGAGTTACGGCCTGGATTTACGGCAGTTTTCTGCTTTTTTAGAGACGGAACAGATTAGGGAGCTCCAGGAGATTAATTATTTAGTAATTCGCCGGTTTTTAGCGGCCTTAAAAGAGGACGAGTTTGCCAAGTCTTCTGTTGCCCGTAAACTGGCTTGTTTACGCTCTTTTTTTAAGTTCTTATGCCGCCAGGGCTACCTCAATCATAACCCGGTTCTTACTATCGCTACTCCCAAACGGGAAAAACGGTTACCCAAGTTTTTATATTTAAATGAAGTCACCGCTTTGCTAAACTTGCCGGATCACCGGACTGAACTAGGGATTAGGGACCGAGCGATTCTCGAAACCTTCTACTCCAGCGGTCTGCGCCTGCAGGAGCTGGTCAATCTTAAATTGACGGATTTAGATTTATCCCGGGGCTATCTGATTGTCTTAGGGAAAGGTTCCCGGGAGCGGATGGTCCCGTTGGGCGGTTCCGCTAAACGAGCCTTGGAGCAGTATTTGCTAACTGCCCGTCCGGTACTGTTGGCTAAAAGCTCTCAACCCACCGAGCAATTGTTTTTAAATTACCGGGGAACCGGTTTAAGCGGCCGTAGTATTGAACGGATGATGGATAAATACCTTAGACAACTGGCATTGGACAGAAAAGTCAGCCCGCATACGTTGCGCCATACCTTCGCCACCCATCTGCTGGAGAACGGCGCCGACTTGCGGGTGGTCCAGGAATTATTGGGTCATGTTGACCTTTCCACCACTCAGATCTACACTCATCTAAGTAAAGAACGAATCCGTTCGATCTACCAAAACAATCATCCCCGGGCTTAAATAGTCTGCTGCTTTGAACGGATTGCTTCCATCGAAGTTACCGGATTATTTAATAGAAACCGGTACTAAAATTTTAATAATAAAGAAAGAGGAATGACGGATCTGATTACGAATCATTAAGTTAAGATAGAAATTTATTGCTCAGGCCGGTTTACCAGGGGAGAAAGTTAGGCTGAATGCCGGCAACATTCAGGATTCTAAAGTCCCGGAATAATGCAGCAATTATTACTTAAAATTACCAAAGGCGTGATATTATGACCTTAGCCAGCTGGATCAGTTCAATCCGTTTCATTTTAGCGCCCCTGATTCACTGGAATCTATCCTCCGGAGACCAAGCGGGGTTGATTTGGGCGTTAGTTTTACTGCTTCTGGCAGGGTTAACTGATGTTCTGGACGGCTGGGTTGCCCGTTCCCGTAATGAAGTGACCGAACTGGGCAAACTGCTTGATCCATTGGCTGATAAACTGACTATCCTGGCAATGTTGACAGGACTGGCCCGTAGTTGGGAGTTTCCCTGGTGGTTGGTTTTTGCCTATGTCGGCAAGGAAATCCTGCAAGTGACAGCCGGTGCTTATCTTCTGAAAAGTTTCGGCCAATTGATTCCCGCCAATCGCTGGGGGAAAAATGCGACGGTGGGGTTTTTTTGCGGTTTCGGCCTGTATTTGCTGAACCATTTAGTAGGCACGCTGATGATTGGCGCAGCGTTTAGCCTATCAGTTTACGCATTATATACTTATTACTTGGCCTATTTAAAATTAAAACAAAGCAAACAGAGACAATGATCAGATTGAGACGCTGATTTTGGTTAAAACCGTTTCCTGTTTTGAGGGACGGTTTTTTGTTTCCCAAAGCAGTAACTATTTTTCATAAAGAAGGGCTAAAGCGTAAATAATGTACCTAGGAATCAAATTCCTTCTGGAGGTGCTCAACTATTAAGACTGTTAAAATCATCATGTTACTGCTCACAGTAAGTTTTACTTTTGGAGGTTGTATCCTTTTTCAAGACAACGACAACCGGCAATCACCATTAGAAAGGTTTTTTGCCCCACGGCCGACTCCTACTGTCTCTCCGGTGCCGACCGCCACCGTCACCCCGACGGTAACACCGACTCCTACCGTTACTTTGACGGTTACGCCGACAGTGACACTGACGCCGACATCAACATTAATGTCACCTACACCAAGTATCAGGCCAACGCTTACCGCAACTCCGACATTGACAGCGAAGCCGACTCCGACTTCAATGGTAGGTTCGTAGCTTCACCGGGTTGCTCCTTGAGTCGGGTTGTTAGCAATTGCTAGCAACCTTTTTTAATTTAAATTCCGAACCAACCTGTTAACTTGGAAGTTAAAGGTATTACTCAATCTTTCCGCAAAACCTGTTTCGATAACAACTTCAAGTTTTCGAGAAAAACCTATTTTAGCTGCATTTTAAGATGATTTTGCGGCAGAACTTTTAATTCTCAAGTGTTAAGAAAGTGTTAAGAATTATTTACCAAATTTCATGTTAAGATTAAAATAGGCTTTAATTTATTACCAGCACTAGCAGTAATTATAATCAAAACCAATTTTAAGAAAAAGAGGAAGGAAGGATCAAGGTGTTAAGACTTCGGAATAAAGAAGCCTCATTTTTTGATTTATTTGCACAGTTGGCAGCGGCTACCTATAATGCTGCCACCAAATTGGAAGTATTAACCGGTAATTACCGGAATGTCGCAGCTCAGGTTAGAACACTTGAAGGGATTGAACATGACTGTGACCGCCTGGTCCACAAGATCCTAGCCCAACTTAACAAGTCCTTCATTACTCCCATTGACCGTGAAGATATTTATCTAATTGCTAAAGAAATTGATAATATTACCGATGCGATTGAATCAACTGCCCACCGGTTTCTAATGCTCAATGTTACTGACATCCGTAAGGAAGCCAAGCAACTGGTAGCCCTGATCGTCCAGGGAACCCGAGAATTACAGGAAGTGCTAGGCGGATTGAAAAATATGAAATCAAACAGTTCATTACGGCAGAAGATTATTGAAGTCAACCGCATCGAAAATGAGGGAGATGATATTTTTCGGAAAGCCATTGCCGGGCTGTTTGCTTCGGAATTAAATCCGGTAGAGATTATTAAATGGAAAGAGATCTTTGAATACTTGGAAAATACCCTTGACGCCTGTGAAGATGTTGCTAATATCGTTGAGGGTATTATTATGAAAAACTCTTAAGGCGGTATTTGAGAACAACCGGCCTTACCACACCTAAGTATAAACTAAGAATTGATTCGGATGATGGGGGATGTTGATGGTTAATTCAACTCTTTTGCTGGTTTTAGCATTGATCTTAGCGGCTGAGTTTATTAACGGCTGGACCGACTCACCGAACTCAATTGCTACAGTCGTGTCGACCAGGGTTTTAAAACCACGGACAGCAGTTATTTTAGCAACTGTTTGCAATGTTATCGGAGCATTCTTAGGGACTGAGGTTGCCAAGACCATCGGTACCGGCATCGTTAAACCGGAAGCGATTAATCTAATCACAGTAGCGGCAGCAATGACTGGAATTGTTACTTGGTCCACCATCGCCTGGTATTTTGGTTTGCCAACCAGTGAAAGCCATGCTTTAGTAGCGGGGTTGACCGGAGCCAGTTTGGCTACTGCCGGCCCCGCGGTATTGCTTTGGGGCGGCTGGCAAAAGGTCTTAATCGGTCTTTTGGTCTCTTCGTCAATTGGCTTTTGCGGCGGCTGGTTACTTGCCTGGTTCATTCGTAAGACCTGTTGTAACATGAATCGTTGTACCGGTCAGAAGCTCTTTTCGACCTTACAAATCATCTCAGCCGCAGCTATGTCCTTAAGCCACGGTAGTAATGACGGGCAAAAATTTATCGGCATCTTTACCTTGGCCCTGGTTTTAGGGGGAATTATTCAGAATTTTGTAGTGCAACCCTGGATTATCCTGCTTTGTTCAGTGATTATGGGTATCGGTACTTCGGTTGGGGGTTGGAAAATCATCAAGACAATGGGCCAAAAAATGGTGAAAATTGAACCTTACCAAGGGTTTGCCGCCCAAACTGCCGCTGCCGGATCGATTCTGGCTGCCTCGGCTCTGGGGATTCCCTTGAGTACTACCCATACGATCAATACTTCGATCATGGGAGTAGGCGCTGCCAGCCGCTTATCGGCAATCCGTTGGCCGGTCGTTGGCGAACTAGTCACCGCTTGGATATTGACTTTTCCCATTTGCGGCCTCATTGGTTACCTGGTAGCTTATGGTTTTCAGTACCTGTTTTAAGGGAATCACTGTTTAATTCCAATATTTTTTTAGCTGAAAGGGTCTTGGCTGATACCAAGGGCCGGATAAATCCGCCTGGGAACGGGATAATAAACCTAACGAAAGTGGAGGTGGGTTATGGTTTATTTGATTTTGCTGATTTTAGCATCGTTCGGCCCGGGTTTGCTCTGGTTATGGTATTTTTACCGCTTGGACCGCTATGAACCGGAACCGCTGCGGACCATCGTTAAATTTTTTTGCGGTGGAATTTTACTGGTATTGCCTGCCGGATTATTGGAACAAATCTGGCGGCCGCAGCTTCTCTCCTCGCTGCAGCAGGGAGATTGGCGCGGGTATTTGGTAATGGCTTTTCTGGTTGTAGCTGTGATCGAAGAAGGGCTCAAGACCGGCTTTTTATGGTGGCTGATTGGTAGGGACCGGGAGTTAAACGAAGCGGTTGATGGAGTGATTTACGGTATCACCATAGGATTGGGTTTTGCTTCCCTGGAAAATTTGTTATGGGCGAACCTTTATGGCTTTGGGGTCGCGGCCTTACGGGCTGTAATTACTACTTTGGCCCATGCCTCTTTTACCGGTTGGACAGGATTTTATATCGCCCGCTTTAAATTGGAAGCCTCGTCTCAGCCAGTTTTGATCGGGATTGGGTTTTTGGTGGCCTGGGCGAGTCACGGGTTGTATGATTTCTTATTGTTTTTACGTCATCCCCTCGCCTCATTGCTGGGGTTTTTGTTAATCGGCATACTTTTGGTGCAGTTATTTAAGACAATCCACCGGTTGGTAGGGAAGTCGCCGTTTAAGAACGGATAAGCTTAACTTAATTGTTACAGGTTCTTGTCAGGACGAAAGGGGTAAAGGGTTACTCCTTTTTTATATTTATCCCGTTGCATTATTGTACTTCCTCACTGGGCAATACTATCGGTTAAAGCAGGGAAGTGGGGAGCGGACCACGAACTTTGTTTAAAAAAAGAAATCTTCTTGTAGTGAGGTGAAGTCGTGGCAAAATCCTATCAACGACTCTATCGAAAATTACCTGCGGAAGTCCTGGAGCTGCTGGCGGCGGAGTATGATCCGGTTGAGCTCGACCGGATCTTAGCCGGTTTTATGTGTGAGCGTCCGGTTACTTTACGGGTCAACCGTTTACGGACGGATGTCCGTCAGGTTATGGAGAGCCTGCGTCGGGAGGGAGTTAAATTTGAGCGGGTACTCTGGTATGAAGATGCCTTGGTTGTCAAAGATATACGCGAGAAGGAGTTTGAAGGCCTTGAACTGTACTTGAATGGGCATATTTATCTTCAAAGTCTGTCAAGTATGATCCCACCGTTGGTATTGCAGCCTGCTCCGGGAGCAAAAATCCTAGACCTCACCGCTGCGCCGGGCAGCAAGACAACTCAGTTGGCAGCGTTAATGCATAATCAAGGCTATATCCTTGCCAATGAGATTAACCCTATCCGAGCGGAGCGACTTAAATACAATGTGGAACGCCAGGGGGCTGCCATTGTTACCGTGCGGGTGGGGGATGGCAAACGGTTGGAGGAAAAATACGCTGCTTATTTTGATGGGGTATTACTGGATGCGCCTTGTAGCGGTGTTGGCCTTTTCAGGGTTGGAAATCCTCAGACTTACCGGGGGTGGTCACTGCGGTTACTGAACCGGTTGGTCAAAGAACAGCGAAAATTATTGGAGACCGCTTATTGGGCGCTACAGCCCGGCGGAGTGTTGGTCTATTCTACCTGTACTTTGACACGGGATGAAAACGAGGCCAATCTCCAATGGTTTTTAAATCGGTATCCCGGTAAAGTCCGGCTGGAAAAGTTGGACTTTTCTTTAGAAGGCGCCCGGCAGGTGCAACGTTTTACCAACCTCGATAACAGTCAAGGTAGAGTAATGACGATCATTCCGGCGGCTTGGTATGAAGGTTTTTTTGTTGCAAAATTCCGGAAATTAGCATAACAGGTATTTATCTGAATCTGCCGAATATAGGTATTTAAATTAGTCAATTCCAAATTGTGATGCGTTCTTTAACGGAGGTGCTTTTGATGAAATTAAAGGGTTGGGCCATTCCGTGCATTATTGGCAGTGTGCTCCTAATTATGGCCGGAACCTACCTTTGGACGGGTAGTAACCGTTTGAAAGTTAGTAAAGAGGCAATCCCCAAAACATCAAAAACCCCCGACACCGTTGTAGAATCAGAACTGCTCATTACCAGCCAAGGTAATACGACTACGATCGCCTCTAATAGCAGTTATAAAGGGAGAACCCCATTTTATCTTGAAGAAAACAATTTTGGCAACAACCAGTTTAATTTTATGTTCTACTATTCGGATCAGCGCTCCCTCTTTTATAGCTTTAAGCTTCAGCCGGAGAACACTGCCACGGCAGTTGCCCAAAAGATCTTTGAAGTTCAGGCTAATATTGATAGTGGAGAGGTGGTAAATGAAGGAAAAGGACTGGTCTATCGGGAGTTGACCAATGATTCATATGTTGAAGGAGACTTGAAATATCTTAAAAGTGACGGCTCTACCGTCACCATCGTCAACCAGTGCATTTTTTATAGTGTCGCCCCCGATAAAAAACAGGTCCTGGCCGGTGGCAAGGCTCCTGATGCTCCTGATAGGGCCCGGAAGCAATTTTACCTGTTTAATCTGGTTACTGCAAAGCGTACGCCGTTGACTGGGGTTTTTTGCCCGCAAAATTTTGAAGAACTAATCGGTGTTAAAGTAGCCTGGAGCCGGAATTCCCGCTATCTCTGCCTGATTGATAAACTATTCGATACGAATACCGGCGGCGCAGTCAAAAGGGATTTTGCCACTGCCGGCGCGGTGCCAACCTTGTTTTGCTGGTCACCGGATGGTCAGAAGCTGGCCTATTTATATCAATTGGACCGTTATGCCAATTATAGTATTGATTTAGAGAATACCAGTGTTTGTCTGTCCGACCGGGTTGTGGTTTATAATCCAGAGGATGGCCGAACTCAATATTGGCAGATCGGCGATGGGCTGGCCTTAGACTTTATCTGGAGCGACGACAGTCGGGGGATTATCGCTAAGGTGGTTCCTGCAGCTCAATTAGACACTTTTATTAATAATTACCGACCGGAAAATTTCAATCCGGAAGTGGAAGCGGAGCGTTTTGATTTGATTGCCATTGACCTGCAAAAACCCGTGGCGGAAAAGGTACTTGATGATTATCCGGTCCGGAACCTCAACAAGTATTATGACGGAAAATTGCTCTTTACCTATTTAAAGAAAAACCATTCCTTCATTGGAATCTATGATTTAAAATCGAAAGTTACCATGGATTTAATGCCCGGAGGTTCATTGAATTCGTATAGTTACAACGACAAGGTGGTTTTTACGGTCCCCGAAGGGATCTATCTGCTTGACAAGGATTTAAAAGCAGAACAAAAGTGGCGCTGGGATCAAAGTTATCCGCTCTTATTATTTCCTGGGCAACAGAAAGCGGTATTTACCACTAACGACCTGATTAGAGTGGTTGATTTATCCTCCCCGCCCTCAGCCGACACTAAGTGAACTGCAGGCATCAACCTACCGGAACCTGGAACTTGCGAAAACAAGATGATTCAGGTATACTTTTTAGAGTAAAAAGTGGAAATAGAGGAGGGACCACTAATGTCCGGTCATTCAAAATGGTCGACAATTAAACGTAAAAAAGAAAAAACCGATTCACAGCGGGCTAATATCTTTACTAAAGTAACCCGGGAGATTATCGTAGCTGCCAAAGCCGGCGGCGGCGATCCCGATAATAATTTTCGGCTTCGGATGGCCATTATGAAAGCTAAGGAAGTCAATATGCCCAACGACAATATTCAAAGGGCAATTAAGCGCGGTACCGGTGAGTCGGAAAGTGCTGAATATGAAGAAGTTTATTATGAAGGATACGGTCCAGCCGGAGCCGCAATTTTGGTGCAGGTACTAACTGACAATCGTAACCGGACTGCCAGCGATATGCGGTATATCTTCTCCCGCCACAATGGGAATTTGGGTGAGGCCGGTTGTGTCTCCTGGATGTTTGCAGCCAAAGGACAAATTATAATCGATGCCAAACAGTGCCATCGAACCACGGATGACCTGTTTGAACTGGCCATTGAAGCTGGGGCTGAAGATTTACAGGACAATGGTGAAACTTTGGAGGTTTCCACTGACCCTGCACAACTGGATACTGTCCGTAGCTTTCTTGAGAAACACGGGATCGAGATCAAATCCGCTGAACTGACTATGATCCCTGCTAATACTATTGAAATTTCCGGTAAAGAGGCGGAGAAAGTAATGGAACTCCTGGATGCCCTCGAGGAGAATGACGATGTCCAAAATGTCTACACCAACTTTACCACTAATGACGCGGTAATGGAGGGATAAACTGTAACAAGAAACGTAAAGTCCGTCTATTATTAAATAGACGGACCGATGAGCCACTTAATTGACCTTACTTCGGTACACCGAAGCCGTGTGCACATGGACTATTACCGACGCATTGTTGCCATAGTGAACAAATCGTCGAATTTAGGCCTTTTGTTCAGGTAACAATGGATTTTCGGTTTATAGCGCCGGCGAAGGTATGATCAAAACGGCACCACACCGCCGTCCTACCTTGGCCTTTGCCCGACTCTAATTTACCGGTAGAGGGGAATAGCCTCGGGGTAAATTAAAATCTTGGTCTCGGCCAATCAGTT
>DATCLA010000276.1:0-2536 GCA_036564195.1 Bacillota bacterium | reverse complement strand
GTGTTTAGCTGCTAATTCTGCATATTTACGATAAAACTCCACGTTTCGCGCCAGTGATTTCTTATGAGAATACCACGTCCCGTCATTCACGGAGCCGGGATGAATAACCAACCATTTGGCGCCCATAATCCCGGCTCCGATAATCGAACGACGAATCAGTTCCTCATTTCTCGCTTCTTCTGCCGTGCCCATTACTTCCAGCCAGTTGTAAAAATGGGCATGGGCTTGAGAATACTCAATCTGATAAGAATCAGACAATTCCTTTTGCGCCTTAGTCCAATCTTCCCAGTTAGGCTGAGTCATTGGCAAGGTACCCCTAGAGTAACTGGCAAAATTCATGTCCAACACACGGTAACCAGCCTTAGCACAAGCTGTAATGCTTTGCTCACAAGTGTAGAACATCTCTTTTCCCCATAGAACATGTTCACAGATACAAGTTGAAGTCGCTAAACGCATATCATTTATCCTCCCTGATGTTTGATAGTCTTGCTAACAGAAGCCTGCCCCCCGACCGATCAAAGCGCGGGTTGGCAGGCTTCTCTGGTACCCTATTTATAATACATCATTGAATATAGATTGGATTGGAATAAGCGCAAAGAGTTTTTTCGTCCGACCAAACTTCGACCCGGCAAAATTTGATGTCCTTGGTTGCTACCTCTTTAACATAAGGGCTTTTATCGGTAGCGGTATAGGTATCGGTAAACGCTAAACCCGCTGCAGTATATACTTTGATAAGCGCTCCCGAAGCCAGATTATTAATGGTGATGTTAACCGTCTGACCTTCCTTATAAGCTACTGTACCGCCCATTAAGGTATCGCCGCATTTCATGGAGATTACCGGACCGTCGGCCTGCAACGTCACAAAATTACGTCCGGCGGCCAGCCCCTCCAAGATACCCTTCTCGGTTTTCTCGCTTACCAACACGTTATTATAAACATTTCTGGTAGTATAATTGCTCTTTGCGTCCGTTCCGCCGGTCGCTACCAGTTTACGCCCCTGGGTAAGTAAGGTTTGATAGTCCTGTAAGGTCTTTTGGTCATCTTCACTCCAGGCTCCATTGACGATTTCGATAAAATCAACATCCATATCATAGCCGAAGGCTGGCGCCAGTTTTTTATCGTTAGGATGGTTCAACTGCAATAAACCGCCCTGTTTCTTCAAATAAGCCACGTATTCAGCCAACTCTTCCTTACTATAGATCGCGGTTTTTTTGTCAAAAGTGCGCAACCCGAACAAATTCAAGCGCCCAATCGGGGTAACGAGTTCATAACCGGCCAGGACCACCATATTAGGAGTACTTAGGTTTTCCTGTAAATGCAGGATCGTATTTTGCTCCGTTAACGCAATAAAATCGTAACCGGCCTGAGCCGACTCCTTAATAACCTGTTCCGGTGGGGTCTTGACCCCTATTGTGAAATTACTATGGCAATTTAGATCGCCCTTAACGATAAACCAGTTCGGTTCCGCCGCTTGAACGCTCCAAGTACCGGCGGTCAGCACTGTCACCATTAATAACACCAGCAAAGGAAGTCGCCATTTTGTTTTACCGTTCATTTAAAACACTCCCTTTTAAATAATCAAATTACAGCTATCGGGCTCCTCATTTGAGTCTGCTTACTTACTCCTACTAACTTGATTTACTTCTTTTTACGCGGGAAAATTACTGCTGCTTCGCGTTTCAGATTTTCTACAGCTTGTTTAGCAGTGATACCCCGGTCCACAATCAAGTTGGAACAAACGTTGATCATGACTTCTTCAAATTCCGACTTATATGGCGACCAAGGAAGTTCCTGCGCAAATGCCAGTTGGTCGTAGGCCACCTTGTACTCGGGATTCTTAGCCCAAAGTTTTTTGATAATATCGGTCTTAGTTGAGGAAATAGTTACCGGTAAATACCCGGTTTGTGCCGCATTTGATGCGACCTGCTCATCCGACATTAAAAACTTCATGAACTCCCAAGCAGCAGCCTGTTCTTGCGGAGTAGTATTTTTCTTGATGATAGCAATATTTCCGCCTCCGGTAGGAGCAGCCGGTTTACCCATAGTAGGCAGGAAAGCTACGCCGACATTGATCCCAGCTGCCTTGCCGTTCTTTAAAATGTTGGTCATCCCGCCGGAGCTAGCGAAATATGAAGCAATTTTACCCTGGTTAAATTGATCTTTCATTGTACTTTCGGCACTGGTAACGTTCGGAGGCGCACACCAGCCTTCATCTACCCATTTCCGCCAGGCTGAGCGGACTTTCAACATTTTACCGTCAGTCAGGCACGGAGAACTATTTCCGTCCTTGCTCAGAATATTACTACCAATCTGGTATAACATATTTTGGATGAACCATGCCGGATCATTCAGTAATTCAAAACCATAGACTTGGGTCTGACCGTTTTTAATGACCGCAACTTTTTTAGCGATGGCCACCAACTCGTCAATGGTTTTCGGAGGCCTTTTCGCTCCAGCTTTGGCAAAGAGGTCTTTGTTATAGAAAAGTAACGGCGTGGAGCGGATATAAGGCAGAGAAACCAGTTGCCCTTTATAA
>DATCLA010000275.1:0-5478 GCA_036564195.1 Bacillota bacterium | reverse complement strand
GCCCAGGTACTTCACGTTCAACTCATCAATCTGCAAGTTCTTTTGAAAATTAATCAGAGTAGTCCCGCCCCGGCCCGGAGTTAAGGTCCAACGATCGGTTAAAGCCGTATTGGGCAGCGGTTGCTCCTTTAATAATTCCAGGCGGCAGTCAATTAAACTTCCGGCCGCTCCCCGGATCCGGAGAAAATGTTCTCCTGCACCCAGCCGGTCGGCAAAGATCAATTGTTGGTAAAGGTGCTTGCCGGCCTTTTCCAGTACTGGCTGCAGCTCCCCTTGGGCCTGTCCATCCAATTCCCAGCTTAATGTGGACGGTTCTCCGGTGGTGATCAGATACAGCAGAGCCGCGCCGGGCCTTTGCTTGAGGCTAAAAGCATAGTTGAGCGGAGCCTCCGGCCTTAGGGAAATCAAACCGGAATCCAAATACAAATACGGTTGGTCGCCATCACCTTGTTCCCGGTAACCCCAGATCTCAACTTCACCCGGTCCGGACAGTGCACTGTAGCCCGGCAGCACCAGGCGGAGCCTGGCGGTGTTAATTTCATAATGCTCCAGATTAATCCGGCGCCAACCGCTTGAGCAGTCCGGCACCATAGTAATGCCCTCACCGGTAAGCACGCGCCATTGGCCGTTTTGATCATATTCCAACCGGTACTGGTTGACGGCTGATTTACTAAAAAACTTAATATATTTAAGGGTACAAGTTGTTCCCAAGTCCACAACCGCTTCCGCCGGAGTTGTCCCGGCTGTTACTTGCCAGGCAGTATAGGTGTTCCGGTCAAAGAGCAACTCCGCCGGAAAATTCTTGTCAGTACGGCTATTTCCAATCACCTCGGCCGGTTCCAGACGTTGCAGGATTGTAGTAACCGGTTGGCCTAAAACTTTAATTTCTTTAATTCCACCCAGTTTTTGCAGATTACCCGGATTGACAAGGGTTAAGCGGATCCGATCCGTCCTAACCTGGTCATAACTTAAATCAATTAGATTCCAATCCGGAGCTGGCGGGCTTTTCAAATACGACGCCATAAAACTGTGCCAACCGGCGTTATCCCAGTACTCGATCACTAGATTCCCTTGATATTCTCCATACAGTTGAATCCCTTCGATTAGCGCCGTTTCCGCCAAGTTAAGCTCTGCCCGGGCTGTTTGGCTGCCATCGGCCTCCCACACCGTATTCAAACTGTTATCCGTTAAGTATTGAACTGACGCTGTGGCAGCAAGCACAGGTTCGCGGACCTCAGTAACAGGTAATTCTACAGTCGCCGCATTAATAACCGTCAAACCCAAAAATAGTAAGCCCAATATAACTAAGATTAGTGCCGGTTTTCGCATTATTAAACCCCCTAATAATCACAGATTTGAATTAATAATTACCTTGGCGCGGATATGCCAACACTTTCTGATTATTGGTCTGAAAAGCTATTGCCGCTGTTTGAACCGGTATTCAACTGCGCCGCAGTTAGATAATACAGCTGTTGATCATAATAAGGGATTCCGTTACTTTGAAACCGGCAGTTAGTTAAGACCGGGTTGCAACCATTGTCTTCTTTCACTCCATAAATCCGGTTCTGTTTAAAAAGACAACTATCAGCCTTAATTGTCCCACTGTAAGCATGCAAACCGGTCTGACAGTTTACAATGGAAGTATTGGTCAGATTAACCTGGCCGGTACCGGTACAAGCTATCCCGGTTTTAGCTCCTTTAATAGTGACTCCGTTCAGATTGACTGTTCCGGAGCCCCCGATCACGATTCCCTCCCAGAGCGAACCGTCTTCAGTTGTGAGGACGATGCCATTATTCAAGTCCACTGCCTGCAAATTCCCTTCGATTTTCAAGCATGTTCCGGCCGCTAGGTAGATGACAGTGCCTGCCTGAACCGTTAAAGTTTTTCCGGCGGCTACTACTACCTCACCGGAGAGCAGCTGAGTCCCGGACCAAGTCTCATCGGTAACCAGCGTCCCCGAAGTTGAGTTGCATACCTTTACAGTAGCAGTGGCGGTATAGACTTTTCCGGTAGCGTCGGTCACTTTTAGCGTCAATGGGTATTCTCCCGCCTGAGTATAGGTATAAACCGGGTTAGGGCCGTATAACTCTTTCCCACCGTCCCCCGGGTTCCAGCAGTATTCCACCACTTGGGTCAGAAGGTTGACTTCAGCTGCTAACTGCAACGGTTGGCCCGGACGGGTCTCCAAAAAGAGCGGTAAAGTAACCTCATTTACAGTTGCCGCCTGAATGGTCAAAGTCCGGACTGCCGGCTGACAAAACTCCGGTTCTAAAGTACCGTCCAAATTCAATTTAAAGATGGTATCAGCATCGACCGGCAATGGTTTGGTGTAATCCGGCCAGTCCGTCCTGACCCGATCGGAAATCCGGATATCGTCATGTAAGGTTTCAGGAAAACTGGCAATTCCCATATTGCCGACATAAGCGTAGGCACCGAAAGCAGTCGGTAATTTGGGTTTGTTAATCTTTCCTTCAGCAACCAGCGTTCCGGTTAAAATTTCAAAGATCTGCAAGCGGGCTTCTGTGGCCGACCAGGTAACCCGAAAGCGGTACCATTGGTTTTCTTTGGTAACCTCATCGCTGATCGGTTTGGGGAGCCAGGAACCTTGGCCGGCGTCGTTAAAGGTCTCCAGGTCCCAGACTGAAGAGCCGGTCGCATGATAAACATTAATCCCGGCATTACCGTTAGCTTGTGGGATTGCGAAGATCCGGTTGTATAAGGTGACACCTTTGCGTTTCACAACCGGATCAATATAGACTAACTGTTCCCAGGTACCGGCGGTCGGACTCATCCCCACGGTGGCAACTTTTAAATTTTCTAATGACCGTTTACTGTCATGGGGCGAAGTAGGATGGACCTTACCCGTTTCACAACAAATATAGTCAACTTCAACAGAGGTCCCGGCCGGCAAATTCCCCAATTCCAAACCAATCCTGGCGGTCGCTTCCGATGTTGCCACCGCCAATAACTTAAAAGTTTGAAATTCGGTGGTTAAGTTCAATTGCCGGCTGCCGAAACTTTCCGTGGCAACACTGTCATTCCAACACTTGAACACAATAGCATTAGTGGCCGCCGAAGCCCGGGCCCGGATCTGACAGGCAATTTTGGTACCGGCCTTTACCATACCGATAGTTTTATAGAATTGGATCTGATCAGTTAATAAACCAGGTTTACTGATTGTAATCTGGGCTAATTTACCTCCAAAAAGCCCTCCGGCAATACTTGCCTTGGCAGCTTCGGCTCCTCCGGTGGCCGCCAGAGTCCAATCATCAACTCCGGCGGCAAAAAAGGGATTAGTCGGCAGTACCGTCGCCCGGTACTCAATCCGGACGGCCTTACCGAATCCTGGTGCCGAATCTTCATAACGGGGCTGATCTTTAGCGACTTTAGTACCGTCAGCCAAGTAAGCAGTGGAACTCCTAATCATAAGCACCTGCCCGGTAGCATCGCAGTGCTTGGCAATTAACTGATTATTATGAAATTCGCCGACTTCCACCCACCATTCCCAAGTCCCCGCTGTAGGAAAGGTTACAGTTACCGGACCATCGGCAAAAAATCCGCTGGATCTAACCTGCCCTTGACCGGACCGGTACCAGACTCTAAACTTCAAAGTATCTCCTTCAACATTACTTTTAGGAGTAATATCAATTTTATGGTTAAAGTTTTCAGTCGTTGTCTGATGCTCCGGCCCAATTACTGTAAAACCAGCCGGCAGATTTGGAATGACCACCGGTTCACTCTGATAGCTGCAGGATCCGGCGGCGGTTTGATGTTTAACATAGTAACGGTAACTTCCGTGGCTGGTTAGTCCCTTATCATCAACTATTTGATAGCCATTCTGCGCTAACTGCTCAGCGGTTAATTCGGCGACCACCTCACGGTCAGAAGCTCCTTCAGTCTGCCTTTCAATAAGATAACTGCCTGCTAAGGTGCTATGGATATAAAGGGTAACCTGATACCGAGGCTGCTGATCGTAACCTAAAAAAGCTTTCGGGACCGGGTTAAGCTTAACCGGTTCACCCGATAAATTAAACGGCCCGGCTGCTACCCAACTGCCGCAATTACCGACTTGATCAACTGCCCGTACCCAGACAAAATAGGACCGAGCGGGAGACAAATCCGTAAAGGCCGCCCGAGCTTCCGTAGTAGTCAGTTGCGCTTCGCCCGGTATTACTTTACTGGTAGTCAAAGCGACCTGATATTCTCGGATGTCCGATTGGTCCGCCACCGGTTTCCAGAGGGCAGTCAGATTATTACCGTCAAGGCTCACCCCGGCAGGGGAGAGATCCACCGGTGCTACCGAACGGTCTACCACTAAATTAATACTGTTACTCGCCGGGCTTTCATTACCGTCAAAATCATATGCCCGCAGTTGCAGGAGATACTCGCCTTCCGGAAGATCGATTGCAAAAGTATTACCACTTGCGTTCTCCGCAATTGCTATCGAACGAATTAAGCTTTTATCCTGATAGATATCCAGTTTATAATTGGTGACCATACCCGGTCCAATTATGGTCTGATCTTCCAGGACTGTAGCATGGTCCGTAGGTGTATCCCACTCTAAGATGACCTGGTTTTGAACGTGGATCTTTGTACCGACCATGGCTACGCCCGGTTCGCCGTAGTTTTTAACTTTTAATACCGGTGGGTCCGGAGGTGCTTCATCCAAATGAAAAGTAATTTCAACATAGCCGGTAAATGCTCTGTTTTCATGTTCTCCATACCATCGGCGCCAATACCATTGCCCGGTATAAAAATCAAAAATTACACCTTCATTGGAGTTAACTATAACAGACCCGTTAGTGGTGGCACCTTGATCAATCTTAATAGTATTGGTGGTTTCGGGAATTATTTCTCCGCTTGAACTGCAGCTGGATATGGTAAGGCTGGCCAGATTATTTACTACGTCATCTTCTGGATTATCCAAATGATAGAGATATTTGACTACAATCGGATATGGCCTAACGTTTAAACTAGTGATTGGATTAATATCGCTGGAATAATTACGGCACAGATAAGTTCCTGAGGCTAAATTGCTCGGCAGGTACAGGTAATAATGGCGCTTTTGCGGGGTATCGGTAGTCGAATCACTTTTAATGACATAAGTATAACTGGCCCCAAAGACTTTTGTGTTTACCATTGTCAGCAGTATACAAAGCAGACAGCTTATCCAGATACTGCGGGTTAACAATTTAGCTTGGGCCGACAACAGCCGCCACAATCTTCCTGCGACTTGGCGGACCTTTCTTTGGCTGCAACCAATTCTTTCCGCCTTTTTGTCCCGGTTATCCACCATGCAAATCCTCCTCTTTAATCACATTTTGTAAAGTTGAGTTTTGATATCCCTTGTTTGCCAATATATTTAGTAGTTTACAAAATGTGGTTATTCGAGATTCGGATTGAAATTCCTTTGATAAATCCATATTTTCCCATTAATTTCCCAATAAAAAAAATCCCCGGTTAGCGAGGATTTTAAG
>DATCLA010000274.1:0-13286 GCA_036564195.1 Bacillota bacterium | reverse complement strand
CTGGGGACGAAAATGATGATTTTATCCTATAACGAACTGGTTCCGGAAGCGGAGGTCCGTTCCATAGGAGTAGTGAGGTTAAATTAAAATGAGGGTAAAACGTTATGTGGCCGATTCTTTACATGAAGCGATTGCCAGAGTAAAGCTGGATTTGGGCAGAAATGCCATTATCTTACATACCAAACAGTTTAAAGAAGGCGGTTTTCTCGGCTTTTTCGCACGGCGCCGTTATGAAGTCATTGCTGCGCTTGATGAAAACCAGCTGCCGGTAATTGTCAAAACCGAATCACCCCCGGTTGTTAAGTCCGGGGAAACCGTTTCAGCGGCAGCGGTAAACTCGAAGGATAAGAAGGATAAGCGGCAACAAATAACAAACTCTGATTCAGGGACGGCAACGGGGCGTCATCGGCGGCCTCCGGGTCAACGGCAAAAGCGTAAGGCGGAAGCCACTGTTAAGCCAGCCGGGCCTGAAGTTAAAATGCCCAGCGGAACGGAATTGGATTCGATTCACAAAGAATTGACAGAAATGAAAGAGCTGCTGCGCCAGGTAACGCCACACCCTGTAGCGCTACCGCGGCAACGGGTTTCAGAAAACAAGGTTGTGGCCAGACTCCGGGAGCAACTGAACAGGTTAGGATTGGAACCGCCGGTGATTGAGGACTTAATCAAAGCGGGCACGACGGAGTTAACTTCTGAGGCGGACTTCTCCGCATGGCTAAACTATTGTAAACAACTTTTAGCTGCTAAATTGATGTTTTCAGAACCTCTGAAAACCGGGCCGGATACCAAACAACAGATAATTGCCTTGATTGGCCCTACCGGAGTGGGTAAAACCACGACCATAGCTAAACTAGCAGCTAAGATTAGTCTCTTTGAAAAGAAAAAAGTAGGCTTGGTAACGATTGACACTTACCGGATCGCAGCAGTAGAGCATTTGAAAACCTACGCTGAGATTATGAGCCTTCCGGTGGAGGTGGTTTATACTCCGGCCGATTTAGAGACGGCATTTGCTAATCTAAGTGATTACGATGTGATTTTAATTGATACTGCCGGACGCAGCCCACGGAATCAGGCAATGATGGAGGAGTTACGGAAGTTTATTGCCGCTCCGGAGATTGAGACAATATTATTGGTAATCAGCGCTACTACTCAATACCGGGATATGTTAAATATTGAACAAAAGTTCTCCCGGATTGCCTACACTCACCTGGTCTTTACCAAGCTTGACGAGACCGGCAGCTTGGGACCGCTGGTCAGTTTGGCTTGGAACTGTAAACGGCCTATTTCCTATTTAACCACGGGACAGAGTGTCCCGGATGACATTGAAGTGGCAAAACCGGACCGATTAATTACCGACCTCTTTAAGGAGTTAGTGCATGACTGATCAAGCAGAGCGTTTAAGAGAAATCATCAAAGGCCACACCAAGCAGGTTAATCTAGCCCGAGTAATCGCTGTGACCAGCGGCAAAGGAGGAGTGGGTAAAACCAACTTCTCCGTTAATCTGGGTATAGCCCTTTCCAAATTAGGTAACCGCGTTCTGTTAGTCGATGCCGACCTGGGAATGGCTAATGCCGATATGATTATGGGAGTAGTCCCCAAGTACCATCTCGGCCATATAGTTTCCGGCCAAAAGAGCCTTAGGGAAGTGATTGTGGAAGGGAACGCCGGGTTAAGGCTCTTGTCCGGCGGTTCCGGTGATTACCGTATGGCTAACTTAAGCGAACGCAGTTTAGAAAATTGTTTACAACGATTGAATGAGCTGGAAGGGGAAACCGATATCATGTTGATTGATACCGGCGCCGGCATTTCCCGCAATGTCTTAAAGTTTGTGCTGGCTGCCGGGGAGGTAGTGGTGATTACTACTCCGGAACCAACCGCGGTTACTGATGCTTATGGTATAATTAAGGTTGTTACTAATGCCGATGCCAATATTCCAATTTGGGTTGTGGTGAATATGGTTCGCAATGCCGCCGAAGGCCGGCAGGTAACCGAGCGGCTGGCTGCCGTCTCCCAACGTTTTTTGGGGATAACTTTAACTAATATCGGGTATATCAGCTGGGATCAGGCGGTATCAAAAGCTGTTAAAGAACAACAACCGTTTATCATCAGTTATCCGCGCTGTACTGCCGCTAAGGAACTGAACCAAATCGCTGCAAACATTCTGCACCGTACTGTCAGTAATAAAATCGGGGCAGTAAAGTTTTTTCAGCGTTTATTAGGCAGGTTTTGCTAAGTTTACGAAATTACTACTGGAATAGGTAGTTTAATTTAAAAAAAGTTTAAGCGAAAGATTAGAATAGATTAAATAAAGGTGATTATCTTCCAGTACAAATCGATTAAAAGTTGAAATAATAATTAAAAATAGCAGGAATTGTCTTTAAAAAGTCTAATTTACCCACTAGGGGGGTGCTGTTATGGACGTGTCAAAATATTTTAGCGTTTTTATGGATGAGTGCCGGGAACATCTTCAGTTGCTGAATGATGGCTTGTTAGAGCTGGAAAATAATCCGGATGACACGGTAATTTTCAAAATTTTCCGCTCGGCCCATACCCTCAAAGGGGCCTCGGCTACGATGGGTTTCAATAAAATGGCTAAATTAACCCATGTCATGGAAGACCTCCTTAGTAGACTTCGTTCGAAAGAACTACCAGTTACTTCTGAGATTATTAACATCTTATTTGAAGCGGTGGACACTTTGGAAGGACTGGCGAATAGAATTGCGGAAGGCCAGGAGGAAGATATTGATATTTCCGGTATTATCCAATCCTTAAACCGGTTTTCTCTGGGCGAAGTAATCAAACCGGTGTATCAAGCCCCGGAAGGTAAAGCAGACGGCGCTGATTCCAACCGGGAGAATTCCTCACAGTCCAAAGCTGTTTTCGACCGGCGTTCTACCAATTTGCAGTTACGTTATTTAGAATCAGAACGGGAACAGATTAAAAAAGCTGTAGCTGAAGGAATGCGGATTTATCATGTGGAAGTCAGCCTGGTGGAGGATTGTCTGCTTAAGTCAGCTCGGGTTTTTATGATTTTTAAGGAAATTAATAAACACGGTTCAATTATTAAAAGTAACCCTTCGATGAAAAACCTGGAAGACGAACAGTTTGACCGCCGGTTTATTCTCGGAATTCTCGCAACTGTCGAGCCGGACGTTATATCGAAGGGGATTATGAGTATCGGTGATGTCGAGTCGGTTAAGGTCGAAGAGTTGACTTTAGAAAATTTGCCGATTGAAAAACGGTTCCAGGTTGATTCCGGTGTCGGGAGGGTTACGGCTGCGCAGACGGTCCGGGTTGATATCCGTAAACTGGACGATCTGATGAATCTTGTGGCGGAACTGGTAATCAGCCGTTCCCGGCTGGAAGCCCTAGGCGCGCAACTTGACTCCAAACAATTGAACGAAGTTGTGGAACAAGTAGGCCGTTTGACCTTGGACTTGAGGGATAACGTCTTAAAGGCACGGATGGTACCAATTGAAACCGTTTTTTCCCGGTTTCCCCGCTTGGTCCGAGATCTCTGTAAAGAACTGGGTAAGGAAGTTGAGTTAGAGATTCAGGGCGGTGAGACCGAGCTAGACCGGACCTTGATTGATGAAATCGGTGACCCGTTGGTACATATTCTTCGCAATGCAGTCGACCATGGTATTGAACCCCCCGAAGAGCGGTTAAAAGCAAATAAACCACGTAAAGGAAAGATTGTCTTACGTGCCTACCAGGAAGGAAATAGCGTAATCGTCACGGTAAGTGATGACGGTAAAGGCTTTGATGTTAAAAAAGTGAAGCAGCAGGCGTTACAGAGGAATTTGGTTGATCCCGAAACCCTGGAACAGATGCCTGATGAACAAATTTTTGAATTAACTTTCTTACCAGGATTTTCCACTGCTGAGAAAGTGACTGACGTCTCAGGGCGCGGTGTCGGGATGGATGTAGTGAAGACCAAAGTAGAATCTTTGGGTGGAATGGTCAAAATTACTTCGGAAGCAGGAAAAGGCTCGACCCTTGAGCTCCAACTACCGTTAACCCTGGCAATTATTCAAACCTTAATGGTTCAGCTAGGCAACGAAATTTATGCCATTCCTTCCAGTTATGTGGAGCAGATTATCAGTTTGTCCGATGCTGAAGTCAAAATGGTGCGCAGCCAGGAAATGTTTATGTTCCGCGGCAGTATTTTACCGTTGTTCCGGCTCCAAAACATTTTGGATACCCCTAATGCTAAAAACCCCCAACTGGATGAGTTGGATGTAGTAGTTTTAAAAGTTGGGGAACGGTTAGTCGGTTGTGTGGTGGACAGTTTACTACGCCAGCAGGATGTGGTGATTAAGTCGTTAGGAAAATACCTGGGAACGATTAAAAATATTGCCGGCGCCACGATTCTGGGTGACGGTCGGGTAGCTTTAATACTTGATATCAGGGCAGTAGCATAAAAAAGGGGGAGCAGACATGGCCAATCGTGAAAAGGCAGTAGTTGAAACCAAGCAACTGGTTATTTTTAAACTAGCTGATGAAGAATACGGTGTTGATATTTTACAAGCTAAAGAAATTGAAAAACTGGATCAGGAAATTACCAGAGTTCCGAAGTCCCCGGCGTTTGTCGAAGGAGTCATTAATTTACGGGGCGAAATTGTGCCAATTGTTGACCTGCGTAAACGTTTCGGACTGGAAGTCCGCCCGATTTGTCCTGATACCCGCGTAATTATCGTTGAGGTTAACGACAGTCAAATCGGCATGGTCGTTGACCAAGTGTCGGAAGTAATCCGTATCAATGTTTCAGATATTTTACCTGCACCGGAAATTACCAAGACGGTTGACTCGTACTTTATAAACGGTGTGGCCCAAATTAACGAACGGTTAATTGTACTTTTAAACCTGGAAAGGACCTTATCGGCAGATGAAGCAAAGGAACTGAGTGAAATGGATATCTGATTAGGGGGCCCAAATGATTAGGGTAGAAGAACTCAATTTAATGCAGCGTGATGCACTTAAGGAAATCGGAAATATTGGGGCGGGTCACGCGGCAACTGCTTTAGCCCAATTGTTACGGGAAAGGATTAACATGACTGTACCGGGTGTTTCCATTGTTCCGCTGAGCGATCTCCATAAGGTGCTCGGGGGAACCGAGGAACTGGTCGTAGGGATCTATATGAAAGTTTTTGGTGATGTCCCGAGTAAATTAATTTTTCTGTTTCGTCATAACGAAGCCGCGATGCTAGTGAACATGATACTGGGGACAACTTTGAAAAGCGTTACCGACTTTAGCGATTTTGAAGAGTCGGTATTGCGAGAAATCAGTAATATTATGACCGGCGCTTATTTAAATGCCTTAGGTGTGTTAACTGATTTAAACTTTTTACCGTCCGTGCCTGCTTACGCTTGTGATATGTCGGGAGCACTTTTAGATGCGGCCTTATTGGACGGCGGAGTAATTGATGACTATGCCCTCTTAATTGAGACCAGTTTTAGTTTAATTAACCGTGAGATAAACAGTCATTTCTTTTTAGTTCCCGAACCAGGCGCCTTAGATGCAATCTTAACCGCGCTTGGGGTTTTAGGAAAATGAATATGCAAAAATATCAGGTGGGAATGGCAGAACTGAAAGTGGCTCCCGCACCGGGTAAACTGATTACATTGGGCTTAGGTTCTTGTGTAGCAGTTTGTTGTTATGATCCGGCTTTAAAGATCGCCGGAATGGTTCATGTAATGCTTCCCACCCATCCAAGGAAGGGTGATTTTAACCCGGCCAAATTCGGGGATAGCGCTGTAGCCTTATTAGTGGCAGAGATGGAACGGGCAGGCGCTTACCGTCCGCGGCTTTGGGTGAAGATCGCAGGTGGAGCAAGGATGTTTACTTTTTGTTCTAATGATAATGCGGTTAATATCGGAATGCGTAATGTCCAAGCTGTTTTGGAAGCCTGTAAACAGTTGGGGTTGAAGGTAGTTGGCCAAAACGTTGGCGGTACCATGGGAAGGAGTATTTACATGGATATAGAAACTGGAACTGTTAAAGTAAAGACGGTTAATCAAGGAATTGTTTACTTGTAGAAGGCACCCGTTTTTACTGAACCGGAATTGATGAACCAGGAAGGTACCATCATTTTTTACAGGGAGGAGGGGGCAAGGTTTGTGGACAAGACTACCCAAGGAGAAAGCACACTCTGGCATGAATATTTAATTAATAAATCTCCTGCTGCCAGAGAAAGAATCATTTTAAAATATGCACCGCTGGTAAAATATGTAGCTGGCCGGGTAGCAATTGGCTTGCCTTCAAATGTTGAATTTGATGATTTGGTAAGTTATGGTGTGTTGGGGTTAATGGATGCTATTGAAAAGTTTGATCCAGCCCGGGGTATAAAGTTTGAAACCTATGCCATTGCCAGAATTCGGGGCGCAATCCTCGACGGGCTAAGAAGTAATGACTGGGTTCCCCGTTCGGTACGGCAAAAGGCCAAAGATCTGGAGAAGACCTGTATTGAACTGGAGAACCGGTTGGGACGCTCTGCCTCCGATGAGGAGATCTGTGAAGCAATGCAGATCGGGCGGGATGATTTTTACCAATTATTGTCGGAAGTGAGTTGTACTACCTTAATTTCTTTGGATGAACTGTGGGTAGTCAATTCGAATGAGGAAGAATCAATCCGTATACTTGACCTGGTACGTAATGCCGATAGCGAAGATCCTTTAAAACATGTGGAAATTGAGGAAATTCATAAAACTTTAGCAGCTGCAATTGATTGTCTACCGGAACGGGAACGAATTGTGATTGCTTTATACTACTATGAAGGCTTGACTCTAAAAGAAATCGGTGAAATAATGGAAATTTCGGAATCCCGGGTATCACAGATACATACTAAAGCAATTATTAGACTGCGTGGACGTTTGAACCGGTGGTCTAAATTAGTAGTGGGGGCATAGATAATGACTGATAGTAAACTGACTGATAATAAAATGATTGATAATAAAGAGATTATTAAACGTGACGGCTGGTTCCGAGTTAAGGTTGCCGGTGACCGCATGACGGCGTATTTAGAGTTAGAGCCGCCGCTAGGTGAGGGAAAATGGCCTACCAAGGCTGATGCCTTCCAATTGCTGCAGTCAGAAGGAATTGTTTATGGGATCAATGAAGCAGCGATTGACCAGATTATAACGGAAGGAGTTAACCAGACTGTGGTAGTTGCCAAGGGAACACCGCCCCAGCATGGTAAGGACTCAGAAATTGAATTGTTATTTGAAACCGGTCCGATCCGGAAATTTTTTTACACTGAAGATGCCGAGAAGGTTGATTACCGGGATATCCAGACAGTTCAAGTTGTTCAAACCGGACAGGTAATCGCCGAAAAAATTCCAGCTACCAAAGGTGAACCCGGTTTTGATGTTTTTGGGCACAAGATTGAGCCCCAAGCCGGGAAAGATAAATTTATTAAATTAGGTAACAATGCTGCCTGGACTGGAGATAAGCTGAAAATTGTTTCCAAAATTAACGGTGAACCTAGTTTTGTTAATAATCAGTTAAATGTTTATCCGGTGCATGAAGTCAAGGGTGACGTTAATTTGGAATCTGGGAATATCACCTTTCCCGGTAATGTGGTGATCCACGGTAACGTTGATAGTGGTTTTTGCGTGGAAGCTGAAGGTGATATTACTATCTATGGTAATGTAGAAGCGGCTGTGATTAAAGCAGGTGGTAACCTTACGGTTCTTGGGGGAATCAACGGGCAGGGAAAATGTAATATTAACTGTAACGGTGATTTTACCTCCAAGTATATTGAAAACACCAAAGTTGACTGTGGCGGTAGCGTAATTGTTAAAGAAGCCATTATGCACTGTGAGGTTAATGCTAATTCACAGGTATTGGTAAAAATGGGCAAGGGCTTGATTGTTGGCGGAGTAATTCGCGCTGGTGAAACCATTGTTGCCAAAAATGTCGGCTCTAAATTTGGGACTGTGACTGAACTTGAAGTCGGTGTAAAGCCAAAACTGAAAATTGAGCAACAAGAGTTAGAGACTTCATTGGTAGATAATAAAGAAAAGATCGATAAGGCCCAAAAGGCCATCGCTATTTTGGGAAAAGTACCGCATTTGCCTCCGGAACGGCAAGCAATGTATAAAAATTTGTTAAAAACAGTAACGATCTTACAAGACCAGAATAAGAAGTTGGAAGCCCGACGGAAGGAGCTTATTGAGGAAATGACGGTTCTTTCGAAAGAGAGAAGTAAAATTAGGGTTAAGGGAATTATATTTCCCGGAGTTAAAGTCACAATTGCGGGTGCGGTCCTGAATGTTTTGGATGAGTATAAATACGTCAGTTTGAGCTATAGCGAAGGAGAAGTTATAGTACAGGGGTATTGATAACGGTTTGGATGGAAAGAGGTGTTTTAAATTGTTAAAACCATTAGACCTCCAGACGATTATGCCGCGTTCGGTGGATGTCCAACGGATCCAACAACATCAAAATACCCGTCCGATAATGGAACAACAACAGTTAACACAGGAATTGACGTATCTTTATGAAAACCGCCAAAACCAGGTGGAACAGACTGTTGCCGCCAGAGAAGACTCCAAAGTCAGACCTGACGAATCAGATAACCCCGGCAAAAGACGGAAAGGATCCAATCAGAAGCGATTTAGAAGTAAGAAAGAACCGCGGGAGGAAAGCACCCGGCCGGATGCTCCTGCCGGACCGGGACAACATATTGATATTAAAATCTAAAAGCAAAAATACGGAGGCTGGCAGGGAGGCCGATGGAAAAGTATTTATTTTTTTTACTGTTTAATTTAGCTATAATTTCAGGACTATATTACCTGCAAGTCCACAAATTTGATCATCACCTAAGACGAATTAAACAGGAAATGCAGGAGATGGAAGACCTGGTGGTAGCGATTATTGAAGAGTTTGAAGCAACGGTTGTTACTCCCCAGCGCGAACCTGAGCCGGATCAGTTTGAAGTTACTGGTAAGCCCTCCTCAACCAACTCCCAGTCGCTCACTGCGGATGACAACGTCTTTAGCAACCGGCAACCCGGTACATACCGGCTGGCTCCTGCCAGTATTATTTCCGATCCTAAAAACCAAAAAGTAATCGAGCTAGCCAAAGAGGGCCGGACAATTGCCGAGATTGCTGAAGAGTTAGCCATCGGGCCGGGCAAGGTACGCCTTATTATCGATTTATACCAAAAAATTCAGCAGCCAAGTGAGACCGGCAAAGTTTAGAAGAATTCTTTCCAAGGAAGCTTAAAATAAGGAAGATCAAGATGGCAGAAGACAGGGAGGTATCCCGGGATGAAATATTAAAAGAGTTACCCAACAAAGCCGATCCAACGTTGTTCTCCCTTTCGTTCGCGGTCTGGTTTGGGTTACTGATAGCGTTGTTAGGCTCCTTGGTAGCGCTAAACTCTTCTTATTTTACGATCCGGCAAGTGGTAGTAGAAGGAAATTATACGGTTACAGCGGAAGCGATTATACTGGCATCCCGGATTACCAGGCATCAAAACCTGTTAACACTGAACCTTCCGAAAACTATTGCTGCGATTGAGCGGCTCCCCTATATTGCCAGCGCTAAAATTATTAAGCATTTTCCCAATCGTTTGGTAATCAAAGTCCGGGAACGAAAACCGATCTGTTTATTAAAGCAAGGTAAATTCTATTATGTTCTGGGCAATGATTTTACGATGATGGGAATAGCCGCAACGAAAAGCAATGCTTGGTTACCGGTGGTTACAGGAGTGCCAATTTCCAAAGCCCGGAACCGTTTTCCTTTGACGAAAGCTCAGGTTGAAGTAGTCCGGGAATTAATCAAACTTGCTTCCCGGAAGAACCATTGGAAGGTATGTCGGATTGATTTGAACAGGTCACTTTTGGTTATGGAGATTCCTGGTAATCAGCGACCGGTGACAGTCTTATTAGGAGACAGTAGCCGGATTAAGGAAAAAGTTACTCAAATCCAGGCGGTACTGGCAGGTAACCGTTTTGGCGAGATTATTAGCATTGATCTTCGGTTGCCTGGTATCTTCACAATCACAACCTCCAATTAGGCGGTTTCATAATTAAAATTAAATCCCCTAAAATATTTTTTGAAAGTCGGCAGGTTAATTTGACCTAATGCAGAACTAAAGAATGATAAGTTAGCTCCAGCTTGGCTTGACAGTTAAGCTAAGTGATGAAAGATTCCAGTTACTAATTGTTTAACCTCTGATAACCGGTTTCTTCTTCGTGAAGCAGGTTGTTAATGGCGGACGGTTTACCTAAAGGAATAGTTTACCGGACGTGGTGTTAAGATATTATTTTTAATCTATTGTTTTGAATATGGGAGGATTTAAATGCTTGAGTTTGAAGTAGCAAATCAACAGTTTGCCTCGATTAAAGTTGTAGGTGTAGGCGGCGGTGGTTCCAATGCGGTTAACCGGATGATTGAAGCAAAGATTCAAGGAGTAGAATTTATTGCGATTAATACGGATGCTCAGGCTTTAAACCGTTCAAATGCTGATATACGTCTGCGGATTGGCGATATGCTTACCAAAGGACTGGGTGCCGGAGCGAATCCGGAAATCGGTCAGCGGGCAGCTATGGAAAGTAAAGAAGAATTGGCCGGGATTTTACAAGGAGCTGATATGGTTTTTATTACCGCGGGAATGGGAGGCGGTACCGGTACCGGAGCTGCCCCGGTAATTGCACAGATCGCCAAAGAAACCGGTGCGCTGACTGTGGGAGTAGTAACTAAACCTTTTGTGTTTGAAGGCCGGGTTCGTTTAACCCAAGCCGAAAAAGGAGTAGGAGTTTTAAAAGAAAATGTTGATACTCTAATTACCATCCCCAACGAACGTTTATTACAGATTGTTGATAAAAATACCCCGATGCTGGAAGCGTTTCGTACCGCAGATGACGTATTACGCCAAGGGGTGCAGGGGATTTCCGATTTAATTACGATTACCGGTTTAATCAACGTTGATTTTGCTGACGTTAAGACCATTATGAGTCAGGCTGGGTCGGCTTTGATGGGCATTGGCGAGGCTACCGGAGAAAACCGGGCAGTTACTGCAGCTAAAATGGCGGTCGAAAGTCCGTTGCTGGAAACCACTATTGATGGCGCTAAGGGAGTCCTGCTTAACATTACCGGCAGCAGCAATCTGGGCCTTTATGAAGTTAACGAGGCGGCGGCAATTATTTCCGAAGCTGCGGATCCGGATGCCAATATTATCTTTGGGGCAGTGATTGATGAATCCTTAGGGGATCAAATCCGGATTACCGTTATTGCCACCGGATTTGAAAAGCAACGCAGCAAACGGATTGTCCGGGATGATATTGAAATAAAACCGTTTATCTCCGATGATCTGGATATTCCTGCATTTTTAAGGCGTAAATAATAAATACCATTAATTATCTGATTTAAAAGCGTTCAGAACATTTCTGGGCGCTTTTGCCGTTTTAATGCCAATTCGTTAAAAAATCCAAAAAAGCATAATAATCCGGTTGCAAATAGAGAATCGATTGGCTGAAGGAGGATTGGTTAAGGCAGATGGTTGAAGTATACTTAGATATCCCCCTGGCCGGAGCAGTCTTTAGCCTGATTCAAGATGCTACTTTATTGTGGATGGTTGCCCAAATTAATGCTTTGAAACCCCGTACCAGGCGACTGTTGACCGGCGGCCTTACCGGCGGACTCTTTCACTTCTTATTACTGATCAATCAAGCCTCCGGTGGTTTGGTCCATAACTGGACGCTCTCACCAATAGTCTTCATAAGCCTTCCTGTTTTAATGGTGGGTTGCACTTTTTACCCGGTAAAATTCAGAAAGTTCTTAACTATTCTTGGTAATTTTTATCTATTAGCTTTTTTACTGGCCGGGATTAACTGGGGAATTGATACGTTAAACCAACGTTTTTTCGGCTGGGAACTTTCACTGTGGTGGCGTTTTTTAATCCACCTGACTTTAATTTTTATTTTGGGGGAATTGGGCTGGGGGGTTGTCCACCGGAAGATCTGGGAACAGCTTTGCCTCTACCCGGTCCGGATCTGTTGGGACGGAAACACTCTGGAGACTGTCGCCTTGCTGGATACCGGCAACCGGTTGCGGGATCCGTTGACTCGGGTGGCAGTGATGGTTGTGGAGACGGCGGTAATTAAACATTTGTTACCAGTCGGAATACTGGAAATTATTAATCAGATGCAACAAGGCCAAGCTGATCTCCAGTTTGAATTGTCCCCATACTGGCAAGAACGTTTCCGGTTATTGCCTTTCAGTTCTATTGGGACGGAACACGGACTCCTGGTTGGTTTTAGACCGGATCAAGTGGTGGTGTGGCAAAAAGAGCTGGAGATCAAAAGCAGCAATGTGGTTGTGGCGTTATATAACCGGGAATTATCACCGGAAGGCGCGTTTCATGCCTTAATTCCTCCTGATCTAATCCGGGATGATATTTAAAAAAGAATATTTTGGAATAATCAAGAGCAAACGGGCATATATTGATTTGAATATTAAAGGAGGAAACCTTGGATGTTAACCGGATGGAAAAGAGGACGTCTAATCATCAGAATTGTTCTTTTCCGATTGATGCTAAAGTTGGGGATGACTCCAAAATTACTGGCTTATGTGGGGAGCAGTGAAGCTTTACCGCCGCCGCTTTCTAGCGAGGAAGAGCTTTTTTTAATTGAAAAATTAGCAACGGGTGATCGGGCGGTAAAAACGATCTTGATCGAACGAAACCTGCGCCTGGTTGTGTATATTGCCAGAAAATTTGAGAATACCGGGGTCGGAATCGAGGATTTGGTCTCAATCGGGACGATCGGATTGATTAAAGCTGTCAATACTTTTGATCCGGCCAAGAAGATTAAATTAGCTACTTATGCTTCACGTTGCATTGAAAATGAAATTTTAATGTATTTGCGGCGCAATAACAAAACCCGTTCGGAAGTATCCTTTGATGAACCGTTAAATATTGACTGGGATGGCAATGAGCTGTTGCTTTCCGATGTCTTAGGTACGGATAATGATTCGATTTATAAGTATATTGAAGAAGAAGTCGACCGGAAACTGCTGGTGAATGCTTTAGAACACCTTTCGGAGCGGGAAAGGTTAATCGTGGAGTTACGATTCGGCTTAAATAACGGTGTGGAAAAAACCCAGAAAGAGGTGGCGGATTTTTTAGGAATCTCCCAGTCCTACATTTCCCGGCTGGAGAAACGAATTATCCGTAAACTAAAGAAGGAAATTTGGAAGTTGGATTGACCGGGCGTTTAGGTTAAAAAAGACAAACGAGAAGGGCGAGAACTGCCCCTTTGTCTTCCGGTTTTAGTC
>DATCLA010000273.1:0-2434 GCA_036564195.1 Bacillota bacterium | reverse complement strand
GTTATACTGTTGTTAACATTGATGCGACGATTATTGCCCAACGTCCCCGACTGGCACCAGTAATCCCACAAATGCAGGAGAACCTGGCAGGTGTGGCTAAGTTAAGCGTCAGCCAGGTTAATGTGAAAGCCACTACCACCGAAGGGTTGGGTTTCACCGGTCGAAGTGAAGGGATTGCCGCTCAGGCAGTGGTGTTGTTAGAAAAGAGCGCCCTTACTTAAAGGTGCGGAGACCGAAATTAAGCTCGTCCCCCCGTTGTGAGTCGCGGCCATTGTCCTCCTTAACTTACCGCTTACGATAAGTTAAGATCTGGTTTAAATCAACTTGGGCCATAGATGGGTAGCGTAAATGAGCCCTACCGACTAAATTCTCCGCTCCCACTCCCACCACCAGCATTTCAGCACGTCGGCCGGCTTCAACTCCGGCGACGGAGTCTTCAAAGACTACACATTCCTCCGGCCGGGCCATCAACCGGTGGGCCGCATCCAGAAACAAGTCGGGCGCAGGTTTGGCCTTGGCTACCGTATTACTGTCGCTTACTGCGTCAAAAAAAGCGGTAATCTCCAGGCGTTTCAGAATCAATGAGGTATTGCGGCTGGAAGAAGCCACCGCCATCTTGTAACCGGCATTTTTCAGTTGCAGTAGTAATTCTCTGACTCCCGGCAACAGGTTAGCCGGGGAAAAATCTTGCAGCAAAGCTAAGAAGTAGTCGTTCTTCTTCTGTAGTAACTGTTGAAATTCCAGAGGCGATACTTGTTTCCCTTTTAAAAAAATTTTCAGCGAATCGGAGCGTGACAAACCGAGCAGTTTTTCGTTGTCCTTTTTTGAAAAGGGAATTTTTAAATCAGATGCCAGTCGCTGCCAGGAACGGTAGTGGTATTCAACGGTATCGGTTAAGACACCGTCCATGTCAAAGATGAAAGCTTTTAATAAGGAATTAATCTTGATCCACCTCACTTGAAACATTTTTGATCTAAGCTTCGTCAGAAAATTAATGCGGTTGGAATACCTTTTCCCCAAATCCCAACATAACATTCGGGGTTGGCAAAGTAATTCCTTTAAATAATTAATTTAAAGCGGTTTTATGACATTTAACAAAACCGCGGAAAAGATTCTTAATTTTAAGGAGAAATAATACAAGAGTTAAATACCAGTTAGCAGAGGTCTAAATTCGGATGTGACGATAGTAAGTAGAGGAATTAAAATACTGTTGTCGAAGTTAAAATTAATACTATTAAGTTAAGGAATTACATAATTCCTGATTTAAGCTTTGGCACATAATATATTGTGGCCAAAAGCTTTATTAAGGTAATTATGCAATTCCCGCAAGTATTTAAATAACATTAGGAGGCGGGAGGTTTGCTAGATTTTTTTATTAAAGGCGGAGTCGTGATGATCCCGCTGTTATTCTGTTCTTTTTTAGCAATGGTAATCATTATTGAACGGCTGATTTTCTACAGCCGCTTGAATAAGTGGGAAGAGCAGGAAATGAAGCTGTTGAAACTGTATATTGGACAAGGTCGGTGGGAAGACGCCCAGGCGGTAGCCGCTGACTGGCGTTCTCCTTTGGGTCGGGTAGCTGAGGCCGCTCTCAAACAATATGGCAAAGGTAATTTGGAATTAACGGTGCAACATGCCGGGGAGCAGGAGGTGCGGCGGTTGCAACGGGGTCTGGGGATGCTGGATACCATAGTTACTGCCAGTCCGCTCTTGGGGCTTTTGGGTACGGTAACCGGGATTATCCGTTCCTTTACCGCCTTGTCGATCTCCGGAGGTGCCCAGGCAACTCAATTGAGCTTAGGAATTGCCGAAGCTTTGTATACTACGGCTTTTGGTTTGGCCATTGCCATTCCGGCGCTCTTCTTTCTTAACTGGTTTTACGGGATTGCCGAGCAACAAGCGGAACGCTTAACTGCCGGCGTCCAAGAACTGTTAAGTATTTTCAATAAAGATCAGGTGAAGCAGGATGGAATTTAAGATTAAGCGGAAACGAGGAAGAATTGAGATTACCAACATGATTGACGTCACGTTTTTTATCTTAATCTTTTTCATGCTCTTTTCGACCTTTGACAAAACTAAATCCGGTATTGAAGTGGAACTGCCTAAAGCTTTGCATATCGGTACACCCCAGCATGATGTGGTGGTAATTAGTATCGATCGTAATTCTCAGATGTACTATGGTAAAAAACCGGTTAGCCTGGAAGAGTTGAAAACCAGTGTGGTAAATGAATTAGCAGTTAATGCTCAGGCTCGTTTTGTGGTTAGGCCGGATGCGGCGGTTCCTTATGCCGACCTAGTCAGGGTGACCGACTTGTTGGCCAGCGCGGGGGTAGCTAAACCATTATGGGGTGTAGACCGGGAGCAAATGCCCAAAGCGGAACAGTAAGTTTGTTTAGGAGTGTATGATGACTTTAAGTGAACGAAGGTATTATAG
>DATCLA010000272.1:0-25518 GCA_036564195.1 Bacillota bacterium | reverse complement strand
ACCTAAAACACCATAATCTTTTTTTTAATTAATCCAGCTTAAACAGGTTTTTATCTCAAGTTGTTTAATATCATAATAAGCTACAGTTAATTTCTTACTTTTATGGGAACTTTAGTTAGTTTATCCAACCTCATAATTTTTATTCATTTATTTTTTCTCTCTGACCCAGGCCTGATTAATTGCTTCCTTTTCTTCTTGGGAAAGCGGATAAATTGAGTTTCCGTTTTTAAGCGGCTTACTGTAAACCACCGATTGTTCCCTACCATAGATACTGCTGATTACTAAACCATTACCGCAGGCATCCATCAGTGCTAAAGCAAAACTTTGATCCCCGCCAATATTATCAAAGGCTTTAAAGCGGATTAAGGCCCAATGCTGCAGATAACCTTCACTTTCCTTCTTTAATTGTTTCAAGTTTTCATTCACTGCAGTTATAGCTTCAGTATTAGCTTTTATTCGCTCATGTATATCTAATAACAATGTCTCCTTGTTATTACTTTTAATATTTTCCAGTAAAAGCCGGTACTTTTTCAAACTCTGCTTATAGATTAATAACAATATTAAAACTAATAGAGTCAGCCCCAATTGGGCCAGAGATAATAAGAGGTGATTTTGTTGCCACCAATCAACTAAAATTTTAACATTCATTGTAATACACCCTTCCGGTAAAGATTAAAACTTTTATTTATTCCACGTCGTGATCGCTTCACCTTCTGCTTCTAATAAGTTTTTCGCGCAGTGGCTCGCTTCATCATAAATATCTTTTAGCGGTAAAGCTAACTCTTTGGCTATTGCCAGGCAATCTTCATATTCCGGAGCATATTTTATAATTTTACCCTTATTATGGGCTAACTTAACTCGTACGTTTCTTCCTTTAACTGAAACTGTTTTTTCGGACCGTTGCATACAAGCCCGCTGAACGATTGACTTACGGACCCCTAGGGTAGTTGTTTCGGTAAACAAGATAGTCTCAACTTGCCCCACCAATTCCGGTTCCGTAATCACCGTTAACTGAGTTGCCGGACGATTTTTTTTCATATATACAGCAGTAAAGTAGTAATCACGAACACCTACTTCTAGCAGTTTTTCGCCTAAATAGCCATAGAACTCCGGGTTCATATCGTCAATATTGGTTTCAATAATAACCTGATAATCATGATCAGTAGTTAAAGCTCCGGATTCTCCAACAATAATTCTTAACACATTAGGAATAGACCGGTCTTGATTTCCGGCACCATACCCTACTTTAGTTAATTTAAGTTGAGGCAGCCCTCCGGCATTAGTCCCAAATGTTTTAACCAGGGTTGCACCGGTCGGAGTAGCCCACTCCCCCGGGAGCTCACCGCCAAAAATATAAAAACCGCTTAAAAGTTGGGCGGTGGCCGGAGCCGGCAGTGGGATTTCGCCATGGGCGCAATGAACCGTACCGAATCCCACCCGAATCGGAGCCACTAAGATCTGGTCGAATTTAAAATATTCTAACCCAATCGCAGCACCGACAATATCAATAATTGCATCTACAGCTCCTACTTCATGAAAATGAATTGCATTGATATCAGTTCCATGAACCTTTGCTTCCGCCTGAGCTAAATTTTGAAAACAACGGATTGCATCGCTTTTTACCTTTAAGTTCAAAGCAGAATTGTTAATAATCTCTTTAATCTCCTCTAAATGGCGGTGATGGTGTTCCTGAATTTCCGGAACATCAAATAATACTGCTTTGATTCCACTACGCATAACTTTGTGAACTTTAATCTCCGGTAAATTAATATTTAATGTTTGCAATTGTGCCATTAAGTAATCCTGAGGCAAACCTAAGTCTAATAAAGCCCCTAAAAACATATTGCCGCAGATTCCTGCGGAACAGTCTAAATAAGCAGTTTTCATGATCGTTCTCCTAATAGATTAATTCGGTGTCCTAAAACCCCTGCACCAAATCCGTTATCAATATTTACTACTCCTATACTACTGGCGCAAGAGCTTAACATGCTAAATAGGGCGGTTAAACCCTGAAAATTGGACCCATAGCCCACACTGGTTGGTACACCGATCAACGGCTGGGCGACCAGCCCGCCAACCACACTTGCTAAAGCCCCTTCCATTCCGGCAACCACAATCAGTACCCGGCAACGGTCAATCAGGGGTTTTTGATCGAAGAGACGGTGGATTCCGGCAACCCCCACATCGTAAATTCGAGTCACTTTACTACCTAGAATTGTAGCAGTAACCGCCGCTTCTTCAGCTACCGGTAAATCCGCAGTCCCGGCTGAAATAATTCCAATCTCGCCTTTAGTCTCTTTATGTTCGCGCCAGAGGGCAATAATCTTAGCTGTTTCAAAAAATTCAGCTTCCGGAAGTGCCAGTTTCACAGCCTGATAAATTTCTTGATTAGCACGGGTAGCAATAATATTTTGGGCATACTCACTCATATTAGTAAATATTCTTACAATTTGTTCGACAGTTTTCCCCGGGCAGTAGATCACTTCCGAATTTCCGTTTCGCAAATAACGGTGTGAATCGATCTTAGCAAAACCCAAATCTTGATAGGGAAAATTTTTTAATTTTTCTAAAGCGTTCAAAGGTGTCAATTCACCTTGGGCGATTGCTTCAAGTAATTTTAATAATTGCGTGCGTTCCATCTTCTTATCACCAATTAATTTTTTTAGTTTTGTTTCACGTGAAACAAAACTTGTTATCCTTGTTATAATTAAACTTCCGCTAAAATGAACGGATTTGGAAAGGAATAATCTACTTCTAGCAACCAGTTTTTTGGTTAGTAAAGGGCTTAAGGCTAAATTAAATAGATTGAAGGTGTAATTTAGTAAGATAGTAATTTCTAATAGATAATTTCTAAGTATTCAGCCTGATGAGTCTTATTTAATTATCTCAAGAAAAGAGGTTAGATTTTTTACATGGATGAAGCCAAAGCAGCCCCTGTTTTGTGATAAGCAACTTTAGTTGATCTAAGCGATTTTCAAATTTAAATCTATAATCTTTCAGGAGTTAATCTGCTCTAAAATGCGCTCCAATTCTTCAGGAGAATAGTAATCGATTTCAATCTTACCGCCTTGGCCCTTTGCTTTGATTGTTACCTTTGTTCCGAATCTTTGTTGAAGTTCTTCTTCGATTAATAACAGGTTTGGGTCACGGTTAACCTGACGCTCAACTTTAGAGGGTTTTGTTTCACGTGAAACATCCGGGGTTTCATTTAGTTTTCGAATTAATTCTTCGGTTTCTCTTACCGAGAGTTGTTGCAGTTGAATTTGCGCCCAGATGTATTTTTGGTTTTCGGGGGTCTTTAATGCCAGTAAAGCCCGAGCGTGACCCATAGTTAAGGTGCCGTTAGCCAAATCGTTCTGAATTTCTTGGGGTAAATTCAACAAGCGTAAGATATTGGCAATCGCCGATCGGCTTTTGCCAACTTTTTTTGCGATCTCATCTTGAGTCATGTAAAACTCATTCATTAAACGGCGATAAGCTTCCGCTTCTTCAATCGGACTCAAGTTTTCACGTTGGATATTCTCAACGATAGCTACTTCCATCATAGTTTGTTCGGACATTTCTTTTATTACAACCGGAACTGTTTTTAATCCGGCTAACTTGGCTGCCCGTAACCGACGTTCTCCGGCAATTAATTGATATTTATCATCGATTTTTCGTACCAATAATGGTTGAATAATACCATGAGCTTTAATAGACTCGCACAGTTCCGTCAGTTTTTCGTTTTCGAATTCCCGGCGAGGTTGATAGGGGTTAGGTGATATTAAATCAATTGCCAGTTCTTGTTGGGGGCTATCTTTAACTTCCTCTTCTATGTCAGGTAAGAGCGCCCCTAATCCTTTACCAAGCCCACGGATTTTATTCATAGTTAATCACTTCCTTTGCTAATTCAAAATAAGCCTCAGCCCCTTTTGATTTTTCATCATATAAAGTGATTGGCAGTCCATAACTGGGGGCTTCACTAAGACGGATGTTCCTGGGAATAATAGTCTGATATACTTTTCCCTGAAAATAACGGCGTACTTCTTCGGAAACTTGAGCCGAAAGATTAGTACGGTTATCATACATTGTCAATAATACACCCTCAATTTTTAAATTGGGGTTGGAATATTTTTGTACTAACTGAATCGTCTTCATTAATTGGCTCAGTCCCTCTAAAGCGTAATATTCACATTGGATTGGTACAATGATTGAATCAGCTGCGGCTAAAGCATTAATAGTTAAATTTCCCAGAGAAGGCGGACAGTCAATCAAAATAAAATCATATTGATTTTTGATTGGTTCAATAGCCCGTCTCAATCTTTGGTCACGGGCCATCATCCCTACTAGTTCAGCTTCAGCTCCGGCCAGTTTAATGGTAGCCGGAACAACTTGAAGGTTATCAATCTTAGTGCCCATGATAACATCAGTTAAAGGTATTTCGTTAATGAGGACGTCATAAATACACTTTTTGATTTCGCTTTTCTTTAAACCGATCCCACTGGTGGTATTACCTTGGGGATCATCATCAATGACCAGCACTTTTTTCCCCGCCTGTGCTAAACAAGCACCGAGATTAACTGCGGTAGTTGTTTTACCCACGCCGCCTTTTTGATTTGAGATGGCAATAACTTTTCCCATCGTTTAATCCCCTTCCAAATAAATTTTAGTTTCAATAGATTGACCGGATAATAAATTTTAGTAGTTTATATGAAATGCGGTAGCTTTTTTTAACCTATTAAATTTGCGGTTAGATGCAAGTATACTGGCTTGCCAGATTATAGAGTTATTTACCTTTTGTTTCGTGAAAGAAAAGCAACTTCCTTCTATGGGAGGGAACTTTAACAAAGGAAAATAGTAAGAAGTTCATTTTAAGGGTGACTTTTGAGGAATTCCGGAGCGTCGCGGGTATTGTGGCGGGGATTGATTGATTTTTTTGATAATAATAATATTGTGTTCACCGGATTCAGCCGGTAGACGGTATTGTTTGACTGCTGTAACTTTTCCACCTAAGACAGTGATTGCGGTGCGGGCAAAATCAAGTTCATCTTGAAATGATTTACCCTTATAAAATAGAGCAAAACCAAAAGGCCTTACAAAAGGCAGGGTTAGTTCGGCCAAGGTGGCGGCCGGAGCTAAAGCTCGGGCTAAAACTAAATCATACTTTTCCCGCTCCTCAGGGCGATGGGCTAATGCTTCGGCCCGGCTCCAGATCGCAGTATGATTAGTTATTTCAAGTTGGGAACAGACTTTAGTTTGAAAATTTACCTTTTTTGCGGTAGCTTCTAGGGAAGTAAATGTTTTAGTGGGACTGCAGATTGCTAAAGGAATACTTGGTAAACCAGGCCCACTACCTACGTCAAGAATTTTAACAGCATTCCGGTAAGGGTCTAGATTTAAAATAGCCAGAGAATCAAAGAGATGCTTTGACAAGGCAGTATCATAATCAGTAATCGCAGTCAGATTAGTGATCTTGTTAGCCTCTAAGAGCGCTTTTAAAAACGCAAATAACCGGTTATAAATTGGGTCTGCTAAAGTGATTCCGAAATTTTGAAGTTCCTGTTTAAATTGTAATTCTACTGGATTCATTGTCCCTCTCTTAAATAGTGTTCAATATAAAATAACAGTGCAGTAAGATCCGCTGGGCTAATTCCACTGATTCGGCTGGCCTGACCGATTGATAACGGCCGATATTTCTCAAGTTTCTCCCGGGCTTCCCTTGACAAATTGGGAATACAATTATAATCAAGTTCTACCGGGATTTGCTTTTCTTCCAGGTTTTGCATCCGATGTACTTGTTCCTTTTCTTTTTTTAAATATCCTTCGTATTTTAAACGGATGGCGACTTCTTCAGCAATGACCGGTTCCCAAGTAAGTTGCGGTGCCAAGTGTTGAATATGTTTTAGGGTAACTTCTGGACGTTTTAATAGTTCTGCTAAGTTAAAACGATTTTTCGGTACTGTAAGTTGCTCAGTTTCAAAAACATCTTTTACAGATCGGTCCGGGTTAAAAAAGGTGTTTTCAAAAACATAGTATAAATGCTTAATCTGTTGGTACTTTCTTTCGAAAACTGCTTGTTGTTCGGAGTCAATCAACCCGTATTTGATTCCGTAAGGAGTTAAACGCTCATCAGCATTATCGGCGCGCAAGGTTAGCCGGTATTCAGCCCGGGAAGTCATGATCCGGTAGGGTTCGAAATTTTCTTTAGTGACTAAGTCATCAATTAAAACTCCAATATAGGCTTCGGAACGTTTTAAAATCAAAGGGGGCTGATGCTTAATCTTTAAAGCGGCATTAATTCCGGCGATTATTCCCTGAGCCGCTGCTTCCTCATAGCCGGAACTACCGTTAATTTGGCCAGCAGCAAATAAGCCTTTAATTCTTTTCAATTCTAAACTGGGTAAAAGTTGGTCACCGGGAAGATAATCATATTCGATGGCATAAGCTGGTCTAACTATCTCTACCTTTTCCAAGCCGGGAATGGTCCTTAAAAATTTTTCTTGGACATACTCTGGTAAACTGGTGGAAAGTCCGGCCAAGTACATCTCGTCTGTATTGGCACCTTCCGGTTCGATAAAAACCTGATGGCGTTGTTTATCGGGAAATTGAATTAATTTGCTTTCAATTGAAGGACAGTAACGCGGTCCGACACCGGTAATTGCCCCGGAAAAAAGAGCGGCTTCATGAAGATGCTCCCGAATAATCCGATGGGTTTCGGGATTAGTGTAAGTTAGCCAGCAAGGCATTTCAGACCGAGTCTGCCAGGGCTGATAAAATGAAAAACCGTGCTGAGTAAAACCGCCCGGTTGCAAAGTCAGCTTGGAAAAATCCAGGGAACGGCGGCGGACCCGGGCCGGAGTTCCGGTTTTAAAACGTCCCAGTTTAATTTGGTTTTGCTTTAAAAATTCCGCTAATAATTGTGATGAAAGTTGGCCCATTGGACCGGAAACATAATTCAGGTCTCCAATAAAAATCCTTCCGTTTAAGAAAGTACCAGTTGCCAGGATTACCACCGGGGCTGAATATTTAATCCCGGTACGGGTGATTACTCCATTTACCGAACCGGTTTCCGAAAAGAGCAACCCGGTAACTTCGGCCTGACGCAATTGTAAGTTGTTTTGTCTTTCCAGCTGTTGCTGCATGGTGCATTGATAAAGCTGTTTATCGGCTTGGGCACGTAAAGCCCAGACTGCCGGCCCTTTTTGGGTATTTAAGAGCCGCATTTGCAGATAGGTGCGGTCGACAATTCGCCCCATCAGTCCCCCTAAAGCATCGATTTCCCGAACCAGATTACCTTTGGCGGGACCGCCAATCGAAGGATTACAAGGCATAAAAGCAATATTATTAAAATTTAAGGTAAAAAGCAGGGTACGGCAGCCCATGCGTGAGGCAGCCCAAGCAGCTTCGCACCCAGCATGCCCAGCACCGACCACAATCACATCATACTGATAGTCCATTGACAGTTTCGGTAGCTCCTTTGAATTTCTGATAATTTACAATAATAACCACCCGGTCAGCCGCTGTCAAATCCTCAATCCGCAAAGCCTGTCCCAAAGAGCGTGGCTTTACTTTGGCTAAGGCCTTTTTAGCATTGGCAGTAAGCCCTGGAAGTTTGTCAGCGTTAAAATCGGAAGGTAGCAGAGTTTGCTCCAATTGTCTGGCTTGTTCCAGTTGACTTTGTTGTCGTTCAAGGTAACCGGCTAATATAAGTTCATTCCAAACATATTGCCGGACCGGGTAGGGAAAAGACTTAAGTTCCGGAAATTCCCCCAATAAAATTGCTTCGGTCACGGCGGGACGGAGGATAACTTCTTTAAGCCTGTAACTTCTCTGGGGAGGTTCAGTAACACCGATTTTCCGCCAAAGATGGGAATTTGCCGGTATTTTAGTGTTTTCAATTAGCTGCTTCAAATCGGTAACGGCGTTAAAAAGAGCAACTCTCCGGTTTTTCTGCTCTTCAGTTAACAAGCCTAAGCCAGCGCCGATCTTTCCTAAGCGGGCCAGGGCGTTGTCAATGCGGAAAAACAGGCGAAATTCAGCCAAAGAAGTCATCATCCGGTATGGTTCTTCAGTTCCTTTGGTAACTAGGTCATCGATGAGCACTCCAATGTAGGAGGTAGTCCGATCAAGGATTAACGGAGGTTGATGAAAGACTTTTTTAGCTGCATTAATGCCTGCAATTAAGCCTTGGACGGCGGCCTCCTCATATCCGGAAGTACCGTTAATCTGCCCCGCGGTAAACAAATTAGCAATGACTTTGGACTCTAAGGAAGCGGTAAATTGAAATGAATCTAAACAATCATATTCCACAGCATAGCCGGGACGGATAATTTCGGCACTTTCTAACCCGGGAATGGTCTTGATTATTTCCTCCTGAACTTCTTCAGGCATTGCCGTTGTTAATCCCAAAAGATACATCTCATCGGTATAGACCCCTTCCGGTTCCACAAAAATTAGATGGTCAGTCTTCTCCGGAAACTTCATGACCTTCCGGTCAATGGAAGGACAAAAATGTGGTCCTTTACTGGTAATAGTTCCCGACTGGATCGGTGATAAAGCGAGGTTGGCTTTAATTGTCTGAATCGTTGCTTCATTAGTGGTTGTCAGCCAACAAGGCAGTTGCGGCCGCTCCTGCACTAAACCGTCCCAGGAAAAGCCCCAGCCCAAGTATTGCAAGGGCTGCTCAGTCAGGGCCGAAAAGTTTACCGTTTTCCGGCTTATCCGGGGCGGGGTAGCGGTTTGAAACCGTCTTAAGCTGAGACCAATTCTTTTAAGGCTAGTACTTAGTTCGGTAGCAGCCGGTTCTCCCTGACGCCCACCGGAATAGCGAACCTTTCCCATTACAATTTGGCCATTTAAAAAAGTACCACAAGTAAGTACCACACATTTGGCATAATATTGCCGCCCCGATTTTAGAACTACTCCGGAAACCTGACCGTCTGTGATTAAGAGATCTGTTACCAATCCCTGTTTTAAATGCAAATTTTTTTGTCGGGCCAGTTTTAAAGTCATTTCGGATTGATATAAACGCTTGTCAGCCTGGGCCCGTAATGCATGAGCAGCCGGACCTCTGGTCTCATTAATCAAGCGGATATTGAGAAAAGATCTATCGATAATTTGGCCCATCGCCCCGCCAAGGGCATCTAACTCCCGGACTAAATGGCTTTTAGCGGCCGGTCCGCCGATTGCCGGGTTACAGGACATGGCGGCGATAGTATCCGGTGAAATTGTTAATAATAAAGTTTGGGCACCTAAGCCGGCTGCAGCCAAAGCCGCTTCACAACCGGCATGACCGGCGCCAACTACAATAACGTCATAGATCAATCCGGCCATCCTTTCCGAAAAACAATATATTGTGTATAAAGTTATAATTAGGAAACCGCTTTAATTAAAATTTATTTACCGATACAAAAATCTTCAAAAATCCGGTGCAGGATTTCTGTACCTACATCTTTCCCGCTAATCTCGCCTAATGCTGCCAAAGACTCCCGCAGGTCTACGGCTAACAGATCTTCGCTTAAGCCTCGCTGAAGCCCGTCTTGAAAAGTATGCAATGCCTTAAGGGCTTTTTGAATTGCATTTTTATGCCTGACCCTTGATAATAAGGGTCGATCATCTAATTGTAACTTGCCTAAACCAACCATGTTGATGATAGTCTCCTCCAACTGCTCAAACCCGGCGCGGGTTAATGCTGAAACTTTAATAGGTGCTGGCTCTGACTGAAAATTGAGACTATCTGGGTCAAGCCGGGAAGGTAAATCCGACTTATTAATAATTGTCATAAACTGATAGGGTTGAACCTTAGCCATCACTAGCCTATCTTCAGCAGTTAAAGGCTGGCTACCATCTAAGACTAACAGAATTAAATCTGCCTCTGCCATACTTTTTTCAGTCTTTTCCATCCCCATTTTCTCAATGAGGTTATCTGACTCATGTAATCCGGCGGTATCAATTAAACGAAAGGGAATTCCCTGTAACTGAAATTGGGTTTCAATCAGGTCTCTGGTAGTACCGGGAATCTCAGTAACTAAGGCTCGTTCTTCTTGAATAAAGGCATTGAGCAGGCTTGATTTTCCCACATTTGGGCGGCCTACAATTACCAAATTAACTCCTTCACGGATTTTGCGCCCCTCATCAACAGAAGCGGCCATATCCTGCAAGGTGGCTTCAATCTCAGCCGTTCGCTGAGTCAAGGTACTTCTTTCAATCTCGGGCAAACCTTCTTCAGGATAGTCTAAAACCGCTTCGATGGCAACCAGAATTTCGTATAAACCGGTTTCAACTTGGTCTAGCTTTTGGGAAGTCTTCCCGGTAAGCTGAGACAGGGCCAATTCGTGAGAACGGTCGGTTTTAGCCCGGATCAGGTCAATAACCGACTCCGCTTGGACCAAGTCAATCCGACCATTCATAAATGCCCTCATGGTAAATTCCCCTGGTTCCGCCAGTCTGGCTCCCTGACTTAAGACCAAGTTTAAAACTTTCGACAAAACTAACATGCCGCCATGGATCTGAATCTCCACTACAGCCTCAGCAGTGTAACTGTGAGGCTTGGCATTATAAAAAAAGAGAGCCTCATCAACTGTTTGACCGTTATCCGGGTTGGTGACGACCCCATAATAAACCCGGTGATCTTCTAGGTCTTTGAATTGCTTTCCCTTGGCAGTACGTAAGAGTTTAAGGCAGATCGATTTGGCATTTTCACCGCTAATCCGGATAATACCGATTCCACCTTCACCAATGGGAGTGGCAATGGCAGCAATGGTATCAGTAAAGTTCATTGTTTCGACTCCGTTAAGCAAGAATAATCAATTGTTTTCCTCTATAGTTTGTTTCACGTTAAACATTTAAAACCAATTTTTGAGCTAATAAACTAAAGATTTAACCTTAACACCCATTCCAAAAGCCGGATATTAAATTAAGCACTTATCAGCTGGTTAAACAGGGAAAGTTTTATCATTCAAATTCAGTATCTATAGTTTAACATAATTTCTTTGAGCTTAAAATAAGTTGAACGATTCTTTTGTGTAAATAAACATTAAGGTTAGATTAATGGCGGGAGTTTCGACAGCCCGAAACTATTCCGGTGATTCTAAAAAAATAACCCGGTGATTTCCGGGTTAACCTTCCTTTTCCTGCGGGGAAATTATTACATGACGATAAGGGTCGCTACCTTCACTATAAGTAAATACATCCTTGTTTCCTTGTAACGTTGAATGAATAATTTTACGTTCATGTGGTGTCATGGGTTCCAAAACTTCCTTTTTATGCTCCCGTTTCACCCGATCCGCCAAGCGATTGGCAAGCTTACGTAGGGTTTCTTCGCGGCGACGTCGGTAACCCTCAACATCAATTATGATACGTTCCTTTTGGGTATGATCCTTATTAACAGCTAAATTAACTAAGTATTGCATTGCATCTAATGTTTGGCCCCGTTTACCAATTAAGATCCCCAGGTCTTGGCCATTGATATTTAACAGGATATTATCTTTGCGACGAAAAATCTCAACCTGGGCAGTAACCCCCATATTAACCAACATTTCCCTTAAAAATAATCCGGCGGCTTGTCCCGGGTCTTCCTTGACGGTTACCCTTACTTTAACCATTTTTCCACCCAGAAAACCAAATAAACCCTTGGAAGCTTCTTCTGAAACCTCAATATTTACTTTATCTTCACTAACACCAAGTTCCTGTAAGGCTTCAGCTAGAGCTTCCTCTTTGGTTTTAGCCGTTTTTTCGACAGTCTTCATGCTATATCTTCCCTCCAAACGGTAAATTTAAATCAAGCCTGGTCAGTCTGGTGTTCACGGTGTTTTTTCACAATAATGTACTCATTAATCAAATATTGTTGAAAAATGCCAATTATATTACTGGTTACCCAGTAAAGCCCGACTCCGGAATTAATTTGCCAAGTAAAGTAACCTATCATCAAGGGCATGATATAAAGAAAAGTTTGTTGTTGTGAATCTCCACCAGCAGCAGGAGTAGTCAATTTACTCTGTAAAAAAGTAGTAACTGCTGATACCACTGCGAGAGCCAGATTATGATTTTCTTTTAAGATAATACCGTAAAACGAGGCGTCTTTAATAACTTCAGCCACATATTTAGGGTCTTGAAGGGCATTATAAAAAAGAATCAAAATCGGGAGTTGAATCAGCATCGGTAGACAACCGCTTAAAGGATTGACATTCGCGTTCTTATAAAGTTCCATCGTCCGGCGCTGGTACTCTTCAGGCTTATCTTTATACTTATCCTGAATCTCTTTTAACTTTGGCTGTAAATCTTTCATCTTCGCCATTACTTTAAACTGTTTAATTGTGGTTGGAAACAGGATTAATTTAATCAGCACCGTTAAGATAATAATCGACCAACCCCAGTTATTAGTTATCCCAAAAAAGAATTCCAGAATTGCTCTAAATATACTCAAAAATATTTCGTCCTTTCCGGTTATAGATTTGTCACGAATCTATTTTATCAGGAATAGGGTCATATCCGCCTTTAAAGAAAGGATTACACCGTAAAATTCGCCTGATTCCTAAGATTATTCCTTTTGTAACTCCAAACCGGCTAACTGCTTGAAACGTATACTGGGAACAAGTCGGATAAAACCTACAACTAGCTGGTTTTAGTGGTGACAAGAATTTTTGATATAGCTTAATCATATAAAGAATCGCTTTTTTCACTGGGAATCCTTCCCTTCAAGCGACAACTGCTTCAATTTAGCTTTACTAAGCAATAAGTTGAACTCGCTAATTAGATCATTCAGTGAGGCCTTTGTAATCGGCTGGCGGGCAATTAAAATCAGATTCCAGCCTGAAAATTCCCAAACCACGCTTTGACGGACAGCCTCCCGCAATAAACGTTTAATCCGGTTACGGATAACGGCAGTCCCAATTTTTTTTCCGACACAAAAACCAAACCGATTATTTTCGGACTGGTTTTTAAGAAAATAGACCACCATATATCTACCGTTGATTGAGTGGCCTTGGCTAAAAATATTCTGAAACTCGGAATTCTTTTTTAAAATAGCTAAATTTACCATTTACCTATTATGCAGAGAGGATCTTTCTGCCTTTAGCGCGACGGCGGCTAATAACTTTCCGTCCGTTTTTGGTAGCCATTCGAACTAAAAAACCATGGTCTTTCTTGTATTTCCGTCTATTAGGTTGATATGTCATTTTCATCTCAATCACCTCACTAACCCTAAAGATACGCATTAATTATAATGTTCAACTTGGCTGCTGTCAATACTCAGATCTTTTAGTTTTCCACTTTAAATCCCTAAACTAAGGATTTATCCACAATTATGCCAAACTAATTAAGTTAATCGATGCTAATTAAATTAACATTTGTCAACCGGATTTTAAGGGGTGCCGGATGCTTCCAAAAGTGATATAATCCATTTTAGCAGTAAGTTTTCTGCTTAACTTCAATTCCGATTTATTTTAAATTGCCAAAGGTATGATATTTTGTTATTATGAAATAGGTAGCAATAATCCACAAGTTGTGGATAAATTTGTGCATAACTATAAAATTGTGAATAATTAATTAGCTTTCCCGTGGGTCGTCTAGTATTTTTCAACTTTTCCCATAAGTGCCTTTAGCAGAGGTTTTTTCTATTTTTTTTAGCAACAATTTATCAACAATTCTGGATAACTTGATTGAGGAGTCTACAGCGCTATGACAACAAATTTGGAAAGTCTTTGGGAAAAAGCTTTAGAATCCATTGCTTCTTTTTTAAGCAAACCGAGTTTTGAAACGTGGTTAAAACCAACTAAACCGTTAGCACTGGAAGATAATGTACTGATTATCGAGGTTCCGAACGACTTTGCCCGTGACTGGCTTGAATCACGTTATGCGCCATTATTAACTACTACAATTCGGGAACTAGTCGAGGAAGACTGGGAATTAAAATTTGTCACACCAAACCGGGAAACTGATGGAACCAAAAACGCAGTGGCCGCTCCGATAGCCCCACAGCCCAATCAATTAAACCCGAAATATACTTTTGAAAGTTTTGTGGTTGGTGAAAGTAATCGGTTTGCTCATGCTGCCTCTCTGGCAGTAGCCGAAGCTGCCGGAAAAGCATATAACCCTTTATTTATCTATGGCGGAGTCGGATTGGGCAAGACCCATCTGATGCAGGCAATTGGCCAATATGTGCTAAAAAACCACCCTGATTACCGAGTGGTCTATGTCTCATCCGAAAAATTTACTAATGAATTAATCAACGCGATCCGCTTTAACCGGACTCCTCAATTTCGTGACACTTACCGTAATGTAGAAGTGTTACTGATTGATGATATTCAATTTTTTGCCGGAAAAGAAAGTACTCAAGAAGAATTTTTCCATACTTTTAATACGCTTTATGAAGCCGGACACCAGATCGTAATTTCTAGTGACCGTCCACCCAAAGAAATTCCAACTTTGGAAGACCGTTTACGCTCCCGGTTTGAATGGGGTCTAATTACTGATATTCAAGCGCCGGATCTGGAAACCAGGATTGCTATTTTACGTAAAAAAGCGTCGATTGAGAATTGGCACCTGCCCAATGAAGTTATTGTCAGTGTTGCAAACCAGATTAACTCCAACATTCGGGAGTTGGAAGGTGCTTTGATCAGAATTATTGCCTATGCCTCATTTCATAATAAACAAATCACCCTGGATTTAGCAAATGAGGTATTAAAGGACGTAATTGTTTCCGGAAAATCCAGTCGGATTAGCATTCCCCTAATTCAACAGACAGTAGCGGATTTTTTCAATATTGAAGTTGCTGACTTAAAGGCACACCGTCGGACCAGAAGTGTCACTTACCCGCGACAAATTGCTATGTACCTGGTGCGGGAATTAACGGATTATTCATTGCCGAAAATCGGCGAGGAGTTTGGCGGTCGGGATCACACTACTGTAATCCATTCCTATGAAAAGATTCAGGAATTAATTAAGTCTGATCCGGAAACCGACCGAATCATCAAAAATTTAATTCACAAATTAAGTTAATTCACCGTGCATAAGCTTTTAATAATCTGTGGATAAGTTTATCCAGAGCCATTTTAATTGTGTGAAAATTGTGAAAAAGAGGATAACCTTGATTCTTATCCACAATTTAGGATCATCCCCTAAAGGGATAACCGCAGTGGTTTCATCTGTTTATCCACAATATTAACCGTAACTACGATTACTATTTTATTTATATATATGTTTAAACAATAAAAAATATTACTAGTAATTTTGTGAATAATCTACAAAGGGGGATCTGAAAAATGAAGATCATTTGCCAACAAGAGGAGTTAGCACGGTATCTACAAGTAGTTGCCCGGGCGATTGCTGCTAAATCAACTCTCCCGATTTTAACCGGAATTTATTTAGAGACTAAAGAAGATTTATTAAGATGTGTGGCTACTGATTTGGAGATTTCAATCGAAGTTAAGGTTCCCCAAATTCAGGTTATTCAACCCGGCACCATCGTCCTTCCCGGAAAAACATTCGTAGAGATTGTCAGGCATTTACCAGCAGTTCCGGTAGAGATTGCCACCAATGACGATTCATCCATGGTTACTATCTCCAGTCAAACTTCTTCTTATCAATTGCCAATTTTCCCGGTTGAAGAATATCCGGCATTTTCGGAAATTAGAGACGGAGATCACTTTGAAGTTAACGGCGATGCTTTGCGCGAAGCGATCCGCCAGACAATCTATGCGACCATAATCGAAGATCCGCGTCCGTTTCTCTCCAGTATCCTTTGGGAAATTACCCCGGGAAAATTAAGACTGGTAGCAACCGATGTTAACCGCTTATCCGTTCGGGATTTGGCAATTAACAACTCCAACCAGAGAACTGCTTTAGTACCGGTACGTTCCCTTCGGGAAATTGCCAACATTTTTGGCAGTTCCGGAGCTGGAAAGTTACAAGTGTTCTTAAATGAGAAGCAGATTTTTATCGAGAGTTCCGGAATAACCTTTTCCAGCCGTTTGGTTGAAGCCCAGTTTCCCCGTTACGAACAGGTTATCCCCAAAGAATTCAATGGCGAAATTGAAATTGATCGGACTCAGTTTATCAGTGCATTGGAACGAACTGCTTTAGTCAGTAACTCCATTAAGATCTCGATTTTAGTTGATAAAATAGTGATTACCGCTAAGGAGCCGGATAAAGGTCGTTCTTATGAAGAATTACAAGCTGAGGTAAACGGAGTTGAGATGGAAATTGGTTTTAATGTCCGTTTCTTACTGGACTTTCTAAAATCGTTAGATGACGAAGTGGTTAATTTTAAGTATCTACAAGAACAAAAGCCGGTCCTGATGATTGGTAAAACCAGTAAGGATTATCGTTATATAGTGATGCCTTTGAAATTATCAGTTTAAAAGAATTCCGAGCGATAATGTCGGCGACTGAAGGGAATAACTTAAATCTGACCGGATTAACCAAGGATGTTTGCAAATTACCTAAAAAATCAGCTTTACCGACCGCAAAGCAAAATTTTTAGTTTGAGAAGGAAAGGTTTCAGTGAATGAAGAAATAGAAGTACGCAGCTTTAGCCCAATATTTTCAAGTGTAACAGCAGGTATCTCCAAATGTTTACCCGCTCCAATTGAAGGAGGTCCGGAATCCTGATGTTCCTGTCCAAAATGGAACTAAAGAATTTCCGGAATTATCATTTATTACACCTGGATTTATCCCCGGAAGTTAATATTTTGGTGGGTGCGAATGCTCAGGGAAAAACCAATCTCCTGGAAGCAATTTCCTTGTTTTGTCTCGGTAAATCCTTCCGGACCAGGAAAGAGAGTGATCTAATCCGTTGGGGCAGCGATTTTTTTTACATTAAAGGAATCTTTTCCGGTCGGGAGCATAGTGATGAAATTGAGATTGGGCTGGGGAAAGATCAAAAGAAGATCAAGGTTAACGGCACGGAAACCAAGGGGTTCACTTTCTTTGGACAAGTTCCGTTGGTGATTTTCTCCCCTGAAGACCTCCAATTAATCAAAGGAGGGCCGCAATTTCGCAGAGATTTTATTGATCTTTACCTGGCACAAATTGCCCCGCAATATCGTTATGTTTATTTAAACTATTTAAAGGTTTTGCAGCAACGGAACCGTTTGTTAAAAGGTAATGTCAAATCGGTTGAACTTGATGTCTGGAATACCCAATTAGTGGAGAAAGGCATTAAGATAATTCAGTACCGCACATCGTTAATCCAAAGGATTAAGCCTTATATCCGCGATGCTCACCAACAGATTAGCGGTGACCGGGAACGACTGAATCTGGATTATTTATGTATGCATAAATATCCTAACCCGGAACCTGATGAAAGTAACCTCCGTAAAATCCTGACCACTGAGTTAATAAATTTGAAGCAATCAGAGTTAGAACGGAGAATTACTTTAGTCGGTCCGCAGCGGGATGACCTGCTGCTAACAGTTAATGAGGGTGTTGCTCTACGCGACTTTGGATCCCAGGGGCAGCAGCGTACGGCGGCGTTGGCATTGAAATTGGGTTTAATCAAGGTTATTAAGGCAGTCCGGGAAAGTACTCCTTTGTTACTGTTAGATGATGTGATGTCGGAGTTTGATAATCAACGCCGGCAGTCATTGTTAAAAATGCTAATTAATTCTTGTCAAACTTTTATTACTGCAACTACAGGCGCTGATTTTCCGGGTTTAACTAAGAAGGCCGCCTTATTTAGAGTTAAGGACGGGGAGGTAAACCATGTCGACCAGCTCTTGTAGAACGATTATTGAAAATATTTTTCGCCGTAACGGTAGTTTAAAACGCTTATTGGCCGGATTGTCGGTCTATTATTGGCCTAGAGTTGCCGGAGAGCCACTGGCAAAAGAGGTAATTGCGGTTCGTTGTTCAAACGGGTATTTATACCTGAAAACCGAAAGCCCGACACTGGCCCATCAACTGTTGTTAATGAATCCCGAGATTATTCAGCGCTACCGGTCTTTATTAGGTTGTCAAATCATTAAAGGAATTAAAATCAAAATCGGGAGTATCGGTAAAGTCGAGGCTACGCCTGAAATACCTGCAGAACCTGGCTTAGATGAGCAGGAGCAGAAGTTCATTGCCGCTAATTGTGAAGCAATTAAAGACCCGGAATTAGCGCAACATTTTAAAGGCTTAATGGAAAAATCGTTTCAAGCCAGACACCGTTTGCAAGCGGAAGGGGCCGGTTTTTGCCTCTCATGTAATGTTCTCATTGATCCGGCTTATAGTTATTGTCCGGTTTGTGAGATCAAACTGAAGGATGAAATATTAAGTTATTTAAAGTATTTAAAGAAGAATGGCAGGGAGATTAAGCGCAGTGAATTGCCGTTAACGCTTAAAGATGCCAATGAGCAGCTGATTCGGGAGATGCTGAAGCTAAGTCTGAATTAAGAGGGGGAACTTCAATGTTTTTACATCTCGGCGATGATACGTTAACCGATTTAAGTAAGATAATTGTTATAATTAATATCGAAAATGACCTGGGGGCCAAAACCAATCAGCAATTTATTCAAAAAGCCTGGGATCAAAAGACTATCCAGCAAATCGGCACCAAAGATTGGAAATCAATCATTATTACCGACCAAAAAATCTATCTTTCGCCGATTTCGACACATACTTTAAAAAAAAGAGCCGGCTTTGTTAGTGAATTAGTATAAATATCCAATTATGAACAAAACTATTCTAAACTAAAAATTTTCAATTTTGCTTGATTGATCTTGGTGACGAGGGGAGATTATGGTCAGATGGAACAGGATGTTTTAAATCGCCGGGAATCGGATTATAATGCCAATCAAATCCAGGTACTGGAAGGTTTAGAGGCAGTAAGAAAAAGGCCGAGTATGTATATTGGCAGTACCGACTATCATGGATTGCATCACTTAGTCTATGAAGTGATTGACAATAGTATTGATGAGGCATTAGCCGGATTTTGTAACCAGATTGTTGTGGAACTGCTGGCTGACGGTTCGGTTTCAGTGGAAGATAACGGACGGGGGATCCCTGTTGACATTCACCCCAAAGAGAAAAAATCTGCTTTGGAGGTTGTTTTAACGATCTTACATGCCGGTGGTAAATTTGGTGGTAAGGGTTATAAAGTCTCCGGGGGCTTGCACGGTGTCGGAGTATCAGTGGTAAATGCTTTATCTACCCGATTGGAAGTCTGGGTTAAAAGAGAAGGCCAGCTGTATTACCAAAGCTATCATCGGGGTAAAGCCGATGCTCCGGTAACAGCCATCGGGACTGCTACGAATACCGGTACCAAGATTCGCTTTTGGCCCGATCCGGAAATCTTTGAAACCTGTGATTTCAGTTTTGAATATTTAACCCACCGCCTTCGGGAACTGGCTTTTTTAAACGGTGGGGTCAGAATTATTTTGAGAGAGGAAAAAAGTCATAAGGAAGTTGAATATCATTACAACGGCGGAATTGTCTCTTTTGTAGAACATTTAAATAAAAATAAAAATCCAATCCATAAGGATATTTTTTATCTTAACAAACGGGTCGATGAAAATGAAGTGGAAGTGGCTTTACAATACAACGACGGTTATAATGAAACGATCTTTTCCTTTGCCAATAATATCAACACCACTGAAGGCGGCACCCATCTTGCCGGGTTCCGTTCTGCCCTTACTCGTACTTTAAATGAGTATGCCAAGAAGAATAATCTCATTAAAGAAAACGAGTCCAATTTAACTGGTGATGATGTCCGTGAGGGGTTGACGGGCATAATTAGTGTAAAGTTACGTTTTCCCCAGTTTGAGGGGCAGACCAAAACTAAATTGGGTAATAGTGAAATCCGCAGTTTAGTAGAGGCAGTCACCAGTGAGGGTTTGGCTGATTTCCTTGAAGAAAACCCAGCCTCAGCCAAAAAAATTATTGAAAAATGTATTTTAGCAGCAAGAGCCCGTGATGCCGCCCGAAAAGCTAAAGAACTTACCCGGCGCAAAAGTGCTCTGGAAGTAAGCTCACTCCCCGGAAAGCTGGCTGATTGTTCCTCAAAAGAACCTAAAAAATCAGAATTATTCATCGTCGAGGGTGACTCGGCCGGCGGTTCCGCCAAACAGGGCCGGGATCGGAAATTTCAGGCTATTCTTCCGTTACGGGGAAAAATTCTTAATGTGGAAAAGGCCCGATTGGACCGGATGCTAAGCAATGAAGAGATTAAAGCCATGATTACGGCCTTAGGAACCGGAATTGGCGATGACTTTGATTTTAGCAAGTTGCGCTATTATAAAATTATTTCCATGACCGATGCAGATGTAGATGGAGCCCATATCCGGACTTTGCTATTAACCTTTTTCTACCGTTTTATGACTCCGTTAATTCAGAATGGTTGTGTCTATATTGCCCAGCCGCCATTATACTATGTTAAACAGGGCAAAAACGAGTATTATGCCTATTCCGATGGAGAATTGGATGAACTGTTAAATAAAATTGGACGCCAAAATATAACGGTGCAACGGTATAAAGGTTTAGGGGAGATGAACGCGGAACAGCTTTGGGAGACAACGATGAATCCGGAAAGCCGGGTAATCTACCAGGTTACGTTAGCTGACGCTATCGAAGCGGACCAGACCTTCTCTATGTTAATGGGAGATAAAGTGGAGCCCCGTAGAGATTATATTCTGACCCATGCACCCGAGGTCAGAAATTTGGATATCTAATGAAACCTTAAATTGGTATCTTGCTTTTTCATAGTCGCTTATGTTAATATAAATGGTGTTGTAATGAACCTTACATTTAATGCAACTCAGTCTCAGTTAGATCGGTTTTTTATGGAACAGGCCCTGATCGAGGCAGAAAAGGCTGCCCAAAATGGCGAAGTACCGGTGGGCGCAGTTTTGGTTTATGAAACCAAAATTATTGCCCGGGCGTTTAACTTACGGGAGACTAGCGGAGATCCCACTGCCCATGCGGAAATTTTGGTATTGCGCCAGGGGGCCAGCCTGCGGAAACACTGGCGGTTATCAGGTACAATCTTGTATAGTACCCTTGAACCCTGTCCCATGTGTGCCGGCGCCTTGGTCCAGGCTCGAGTCGGTAAATTAGTCTATGGTGCGGCTGACCCCAAGACCGGGGCTGCCGGAAGCTTAATAAACCTGGTACAGGATGAAAGGCTTAACCACCGTCTGGAAGTTACCAAAGGGGTCTTGGCGGAAGACTGTGCTAAATTATTAAAAGAATTTTTTCGGGAAAGACGTTAATAATTTTAAAGCTGTAAGCAACCTTTGGAGAGATGGCTGAGTGGTTGAAGGCGCCCGCCTCGAAAGCGGGTAGGGATGTTAAGTCCCTCGCGAGTTCGAATCTCGCTCTCTCCGCCAATTATTTAATAATCAATTAGTTTCAGGTTTCCCGAATTTACCGCCAAAAAAAGCTTTATTTAAGTTATCAGTTATGTTATAATTTTAAATCGACAATCAAATTATGGAGAGATGGCCGAGCGGTCGAAGGCGCACGCCTGGAGCGCGTGTAGGTGTAACAGCCTCTAGGGTTCGAATCCCTATCTCTCCGCCATTAATGAAAAGATAACCAACCAGTGGAGGTTGGTTTTTTGTATAATAAAAGTGGGGTTTTCCCAAAAAATTTATCTTAATTTAGGTATAAACGGCGTTGTAATAAGCATTCATGCTGTCTCAATTCATGCTCCGGCTACCCCAGAGACTAAGCAAATGATTAATAAAGAAACTTTAGCAATGATGAAAGATGGTGCTTATTTAATTAATACCTCCCGCGGGGCGTTGATTAATGAAAAAGCTTTCGTAGAAGTGTTGAAAGAAGGAAAGTTAGGCGGAGTCGAACTGGATGAAAGACAGATTAATAAACGCTTGCTATCAGCTTTTGATAATGTGCTCATTACTCCCCATATAAGCTGGTATTCTACTAATTCCATTACCTAATTGCAATGAAAAGTAGCGGAGCAAGTGAAGCAAGCATTGCTGGAAGGACAGCCAAAGTATTGGGTCAATCGATTCTAATCAAATGGAGTTTAACAGAAACCGCATGAGGAGGTTATCTCAATAAATTATTGTCCGTAGAGGTAAGATCGAGTAATCAGGATTAAATTTCCGGTTGCGGATTTATTGGAATATGGTAAAATAAATATACTGATTATTCAAATCAAGTTTATGGTCGGGCTAGGCGGGGAGGTAGCGGTGCCCTGTTACTTGCAATCCGCTATAGCAGGGCCGAATTCCAAACCGAGGCCGGTTTTCGTGAGTCCGGCCGGATCAAGTGGCGTTGATGGTTGGGCCCTACGCAACAAAAGTCTATGAACCCCGTCAGGTCCGGAAGGAAGCAGCGGTAAGTAGAAATTTTTGTGTGCCGTAGAAACACCTGACTGGAGTCGGCTAACCCGGTACGTTTGGGAAAACTCGGCCGGAGTTTGGTGCCCGGCCATATTCAAGTTTTTACACTGGTTTTTAAACCGGTGTATTTTTGTATACAATAAGGCAGGAATTACTATTTAGTTAGCTAATATATTTGGTTGTATTAAAATTAACCTCATTTTGGCGATTACTAGATTTAAACTTATTGGATATATTTTAAAGGGAAATCTATGATAAAAATTTTAGCACCGGCCAAAATTAATTTAGCTTTAGATGTCTTAAGACGGCGTCCCAATGGTTACCATGAAGTCGATATGGTTATGCAACCTTTGACTTTAGCTGATGAGATTGTTTTAGAACCCAGTCCGGAGCTGGAATTATTCTGTAATCAGCCGCAGTTGCCAACCGACTGCCGTAATTTGGCTTGGCAGGCTGCAGACCTGCTGCGCCGGGAGATGGCAATTGCTGACGGTGTAAGAATAACTATTCATAAGAAGATACCGGTGGCTGCCGGTTTAGCAGGCGGCAGCAGTGATGCGGCTGCGGTCTTAAACGGGCTTAATCAACTGTGGCAACTAGGTTTAACTACTGTGGAACTGATGGAATTGGGACTGAAGTTAGGTGCTGATGTCCCTTTTTGTGTCTTACAACAAACCGCCCGGGCTCAAGGAATCGGGGAACAGCTGACACCGTTTGCTTCGTCCTTAAAATGCCGGGTGCTAATAATAACTCCAAATGTAGCGGTTTCTACCGCTGCCGTTTACAGACAGTTGGTGGTGGAGACGATCCAGCGCCATCCTCAAGTAACCGAAGTAATCGCAGCTTTACAAGAAGGTAATTTAGAACGGTTGGCAGATAGCTGGGGTAATGTTTTAGAAGAAGTTGTTTTGCCGCGCTATCCGGAAGTGGTTAAGATAAAAGCGACTTTAAGACGCTTTGGGGCAGTCCATTGTCTGATGTCCGGAAGCGGTCCCTCAGTATTTGCCTTAGACCCTCCCGAGGCTTGTATCGGCCTGATCCTTCAGGAACTGCCGGAACTTTGGTTTAAATCTCTTTGTGATTTTAAAAACTAATGTAGCTTGTTTGGGGTTAAAAGTAGGGAGGTAAAAGTATGGCTCGAAAACCTTTAGTACCAATTAAATTGGATAGTTATAAACCGTTACGCGAGTTAGTCTTTGAATCGCTTCGTGAGGCGATTATTTCCGGGCAATTAAGTCCGGGTGAACGGCTGATGGAGATCCAATTGGCAGAGGAGATGGGGGTTAGCCGGACACCGGTCCGGGAAGCTATTCGTAAATTGGAACGGGAAGGCCTGGTAGTGATGGTTCCCAGGAAAGGCGCTTATGTAGCCGGACTATCGATCAAAGATGTAACCGATGTCTTTGAAATCCGGGGCGCTTTGGAAGGGTTGGCTGCTGAGTTGGCGGCAGAACGAATTACCGAAGAAGAACTGGAAAATTTAGAGCGGTATCTGGTTAAAATAGCTGCCGATATTGAAGAGGGTGAATTAAGCCGGGTGGTTCAAACTGATACGGATTTTCATACTTTGTTGTATCAGTCTAGCCATAATAACCATTTATCCCAGATCATCAATAATTTACGGGAGCAGATTCAACGGTTCCGGACTACCTCCCTCTCTTACCCGGGCCGGATGAAAACTGCCTTGGAGGAACATCGAAAAATAGTGGAAGCAATCTCCATCCGGGATGGCCAATTAGCCCGGGAATTGGCTAAAGAACATATTGAAAATGCGGAAAACAGCCTGATGAGTGTCTACCAAAAGGCCAGGAATGTTGGGGGTGGTTAACTTTGGATGCGATTATTTTGGCTGGCGCTTTAAACACCGGGCCTTTACAAAAACTTTCTTCAGCCCAGTATGAAGCAGAAATAGAGATTGCCGGACGACCGATGCTGGAATATATCGTAATGGCCTTAAAAAAAGTTTCCTCCATTGAACGGATTGTCGTCTCCGGTCCGGAATCGATTATGACGGAATTTTGTCAAAGCATGATCGCGCAACGGGTGGAACCGGGAGACTCAATGATCGACAGTCTCCTTAACGGTTTGGCTGTTTTAAATAAAAATCAACCGGTCCTGGTTACCACTTCAGACATTCCTTTAATCACGAAAGAAGCATTAGAGGATTTTTTAGCTAATTGCCGACTCCGTTCGGGTGATGTTTACTATTCGTTCATTGCTAAAGAGCTTTGTGAAGCAAAGTACCCAGGAGTGCACCGGACTTATGTTAAACTCCGCGAAGGAGTCTTTACCGGTGGCAATGTGGCCTTAATTGCGGAACGGGCGATCTTGGAGAACATTGAAATGCTGAAAAAAGCCGCCGCTTTACGTAAAAAACCCTTAAAACTCTGTTCCTTATTGGGATGGAAGTGTTTTTTAAACTTGTTGGTAGGAAAGTTAACTATTTCCGAAATTGAAAAACGAATTGCCAAGGCTTTTAATATTAAGGCAGTTGCAATTGCCTCTCAATACCCGGAAATTGGGATTGATGTGGATAAACCAGGCGATTTAATTTTAGCCCGTCAGATCTTGGCGGAATCTGTAAATTAAAACAAAATAATTTTAAAAATTAAGCAGCATAAAATGTTCTGAAAGCGAAATATAGTAAAGTGAAAAGAACTTTAGTAAAATTTCTCAATGTTAGAAGGAGTTTCAAAAATTTTATGGAATTTTAACATATTACTATTCGAACATGAATGGAAAGGTGAGTGGGGTTATGAACATCACTGACGTACGTCTTAAAAAGGTTAATTCTGATGGCAAGATGAAAGCGATTGCCTCCATTACGATTGATGATGCTTTTGTAGTGAGGGACATTCGGGTTATTGAGGGGCAAAACGGTTTATTTGTAGCAATGCCCAGCCGCAAAACTCCCGATGGGGAATTTCGCGATATAGCTCACCCGATAACCCAGGAAGCTCGCGAATTAATTCAAACCGCAATCCTAAAAGAATACGAAACAGCGGAATAAATTTAGATTGATTAAGGATAAAAATACCGGCAAAAATGTCGGTGTTTTTTATTGACAGCAAAGCAGTTGCTTGATATACTATATCTTGCATCTACTGGGGCGTAGCCAAGTCGGTAAGGCACGGGACTTTGACTCCCGCATGCGTAGGTTCGAGTCCTGCCGCCCCAGCCATTTAAAATTGTCCTTTAGAAAGCTTTTGAAAAGATTCAAAAGCTCTTTTACTTTATATACATTCTATTATAA
>DATCLA010000271.1:0-6492 GCA_036564195.1 Bacillota bacterium | reverse complement strand
GTATAATATATATTATGTTAACTAAAGAAGAAACCGATTTTTTTAAGGGTAAAAAAAGACTTCCCAAAATTAGCTAAGATCTATTTTAAAATTTCTTCCATTTAATCATTTTAATCATTGAAAGACAGCAAGAAAACCGGACTGGTTAAAGTTCCGGTTTTCTTAACTTAGGTTTTATTTCTTTTTAATCCACGACATCATTGCCCGTAATTTTTTACCGACCTGTTCCAGAGGGTGCTCAGACTCGATCCGACGCATCGCGTTAAAATTGGGACGGCCGGCCTGGTTTTCTAATAACCAGTTTTTGGCGAATTCGCCGCTTTGGATCTCTTGAAGGACTTTTTGCATTTCTTTACGGGTGGCATCGGTGATAATCCGCTTACCGGTCATGTAATCGCCATATTCAGCAGTGTCGCTAATTGAATATCTCATTCCAGCCAAACCGTTTTCATACATTAGATCGACGATCAATTTTAATTCATGAAAACACTCAAAGTAAGCGATTTCCGGTTGGTAACCGGCAGCTACCAATGTCTCAAAGCCGGCTTTGACTAAAGCGGCGCAGCCGCCACATAATACGGCTTGTTCCCCGAAAAGGTCGGTTTCGGTTTCTTCTTTGAAAGTCGTTTCCAGGACTCCTGCTCTGGTACCGCCGATTCCTTTTGCATAAGCCAGAGCAATCTCTTTTGCTTTACCGGTAAAATTCTGATAAACAGCAAAAATATCAGGAACGCCACCGCCTTCGGTATAGACTCGCCGTACCATATGGCCGGGACCTTTAGGGGCTACCATAAAAACATCAATATTTTGAGGAGGAACGATCTGGTTAAAATGAATGTTAAAACCATGGGCAAAGGCTAAAGCTTTTCCTTCGGTGAGCCCAGGGGCAATCGCTTCTTGATAGACTTTCTTTTGGGCTTCATCCGGAAGCAGTATCATAATAATATCAGCTTCTTGAGCAGCTTGGGCAGCGGACACTGGTTTAAAACCGTCATTTATGGCTTTGTCATAATTCGGTCCTCCCGGGCGTTGCCCGACAATTACTTCCACCCCGCTATCCCGCAGGTTTTGAGCATGAGCGTGTCCCTGGCTACCGTAACCGATTATAGCTACTTTTTTGCCTTGTAATAAACCCAAATTGGCATCTTCATCGTAATACATTTTAGCCATCTTAAAAGCCTCCTTAAATATGAATTTCTTATTTTGTAAGACATATCGAAAGAAAAAAACACCCTACATATAACTTACAGTTTATAATAACATAACTGTAAATTAATGGCAACTATGGCAGTGACCACCTTGGCAAGAAGTGCAGGAACCGCCAGCACTGATGCTTTTGGTTCCTTCTGATCCGCTACTTCGAGCCGAAAATGTGGAGATTAGTTTTACAACCTGAGCTGAACCGCATTTCGGGCATTGTTCACACTTCCCGTTCACGGAACATAGTTCTTCAAATTGATACAGACATTTCTCGCACTTAAACTCATAAATCGGCATTTCTTTTATCCTTCTATTTTTTCTATATTTTCTATTTAAATAACTAGTATTTATATTACCGGTTTGCTTGACACTGGACAGCGGTAATTGCGATTACACCTAAAATATCCTCTGCAGAGCATCCTCTGGATAAATCATTGACAGGCTTGGCAATACCTTGAGTCATCGGGCCGTAGGCTTCAGCCTTTGCTAGCCGTTGCACCAATTTATAACCAATATTTCCTGCATCCAGATCAGGAAAGATCAATACATTAGCTTTACCTGCAACACTGCTTCCCGGTGCCTTGGATGCTCCGATACTGGGAACGATGGCAGCATCCAGCTGTAATTCGCCATCCAACTTAAGTTCGGGGTAGTTTTCTTTGGCTATTCTGGTAGCTTCTACTACTTTATCAACATCAGCATGCTTAGCACTGCCCTTTGAGGAATGGGAAAGCATGGCCACTACCGGTTCAGCCCCAACCAGATTCTTAAAGCTCTGCGCAGAGCTGGCGGCAATTACTGCCAGTTCTTCAGCAGTAGGATTCTGATTCAGACCGCAATCACTAAATACAAAGATTCCGTTTTCGCCATATTCACAGTTCGGAACGACCATAATGAAGAATGCGGATACCAGCTTCGTGCCTGGTGCGGTTTTTAAAATCTGCAAAGAAGGCCGGAGTACATCGGCAGTAGCATGGCAGGCGCCGGCAACCATACCATCGGCATCACCTGCCTTAACCATAGTTACACCATAATACAGCTTATCATTGGTCAGAATTTCCTCCGCCTTCTCCGCTGTCATCCCCTTATTTTTTCGTAATTCCACCACTAAATCAATGTAAGATTGAAGCTTGTCCGAATGTTTTGGATCAACGACAGTTGCCCCATCCAAGTCCAGACCGTTAGCTTGCTTGGCAATTTGATCCCGGTCGCCGATTAAAATGAGATTGGCAATCCCCTCTTTTAGAGCAGCGGCAGCCGCTTTTAAAGTTCTGGGATCTTCTGTCTCCGGTAAGACAATGGTTTTCTTGTTTTGACTAGCTTTTTGTTTAATGTGATCAATAAAGTTCATCCTGCTTCTCCTTCCTGTGTCCTCGCTTTTGATGATGCTCCCGCCATCATCAATATATGATCATATCCTATGTAAAAATTAATTAGATAAACAAAAAAAGCGGTTGAATAACCACTGTAACAAAACTGGCAGGGGAGACAGGACTCGAACCCGCAACCACCGGTTTTGGAGACCGACGCTCTACCAATTGAGCCACTCCCCTGTTCATCATATATAGATTATAGCGGATCTTCACTAGGTTGTCAATTTTAAAAATCCATTTAAGCAAAGGAATTTTTTAAATGAACTTCCAAACCGGGCTGGAAACCTGGTTTCTTCCCTTATCCTTGGAATAATACAAATACTCGTCTGCCAGGTCGATCAGCTCTTCAACCATCCGGTTCATATTTTTAATATGTTCTGGAAAATTAGCTACTCCTAAACTTACCGTTACTCTCAGCATTGCCTTATCCTCCGCCTGGAAGTAGTGGTTGGCAATCTTGTGGCGAATCTGTTCACATAAATCTAAAGCCGCTTCAATTTGAGTATCCGGCATTATTACCGCAAACTCTTCCCCGCCATAACGGGCGACCAGATTATCGGGAGGAACAGTTTCCTGAATTAAGCGGGCAACTTCCTTAAGGACAGCATCCCCCACCTGGTGTCCGTAAGTATCGTTAAATGATTTAAAATGGTCAATATCAATCAGCGCCAGTGAGAGGTTAAAACCATATTCATTAGCTTTTTGCACCTGAAGTTCGATCTGCTCCCGAAAATACTTATGGTTATATACTCCGGTCAAGCCATCGGTGATCGAAGAGATATAAACTTGCTCATAAAGATTCATATTTTGAAGCAACAAAGCGGCTTCATTGGCGATGATAAATAATAATCGTAAGTTTTCATGGGTAAAACCAGCCGCTACATCTTTGCAAATTAAAATAATTCCAATAATCTTACTCTGAATCGTCATCGGGACGGCCAGTAATGATTTGGTGTTGCCTAACAACTCAAGATGGCGAAAGGTATCCAGGTTGCCCCGGAGAATTTCCCGGGGTAGATCGTCAATTAACACAGCTTGTCCGGTTTTTAAAGTCTTACCGTACCAAAACTGTTCCAATGGAATCTTAACCATAGCGATCTCCGGAACAAAGCCGCGCTGGACTTTACTGATTAATTCATTGGAAGTTTCATCGTAAATTAACAGGCAGCAGCGGTCATAACTGATGATCCTGTTTATGGCATCAATGATTAGATCGAAGAGATTGTAGTATTGGTTACTGGTACCCAAAATGTTGGTAAATTCATATAAAGCCATAATTTCAAAGATTGCTTTATTAAGATCAGCGTTGAGTTTATTATTCTCCTCCCTTAATTGGGATAAGTCCGTTTTTACCTTTAAAAACAGCTTTTTAAAGTCATGGATTATTTTTAATAAGGAGAAGATTAATAAGGTGTTAGCCAGGGCAATAAAGATAAAAATAAGTTTTCCAGGTAAGAATGTTCTTCCCGGAAATAACCCAAACCAAAGTAACAGAAATGAAGCACTTAATAACCAGTGGTTTTTGCAGTCTAGTACTTTCAATAGTTTTGTAATAGATAACACTTAGTACACTCCAAAAGCACCTGAATTAACTCTTTAACCTGCAGAGCTATAATAAACGTTTAACAGCAGCTTGTTATCTTTTGGTAATATTAATTCCAATAATCCCGCCTAAAGCGCCAATCAAACAATTAATCAATGTTTTTAAGCTGAAAAAAAACCAATTCACCGCAGGGCCGGTTAAAATCGAAATCATCAACAACAGCACCGAAGCAAACAGGCCAACTCCGGCTCCAGTAAGCCACCCCATGCTTTGGCTGTTAAAACCGGCATAGACCGAGCCGGTTACTAAAGCCAGATAAAACATTACCAAGTAAAACGTATTCGAACAATTTAACAACCCCGGCCAGCCCAAGTGGGTCAAGGTTCCTAAAACAACCGTTAGCAACACCATCCCCAACAGGACAGTTAACCCTCCGATCAGGATCGACCGGTAAGATATTGCTCCGTCACCGTTTTGGTTATAATTCATCTCTTTCACCTCAATTTATTTTGGTTCCCGGTTGTTACCGATCTTATGGTACCCACGTACTTTAGATTTCTATTGTGAGAGTCGTTTGGCTTAACAACCGGGTTAGTAGGATAATTATGAGGTGAGAACCAGCGTTATACCATCATTCAGAAAATAAATCTTTTTCATGTTCCGGAGTATTTTTAGCATATTGAAGCTCAAAAGTTTGTAATAATTGATTTACCACAAGTAATTTATTGGGGCTAACAGGAACAAATTCCAAAATCCGCCCGGTTTTAAAAGATTCAATCTCTTTCCACGCAGAGCTTTTGGCCGGCTGTTCTAGCAAGTGGACTTTACCTGTAGTATCGGCTGTAAACAAGAATCTCCGGTTAGCTACATTGGTAAAATACATCTTTTCAATCACGTAATTGAACATTTGTTGACTCGCTATAAATTTGCCATGCGCCGGTTTAATCAGGGAAATCATCTTTTGGGTGGTAGTCAAGATTAATTCCGGAGTATTGTCATTGTCCCAATTATCATACTTAACTTCTAAAACCTTACCCCAAGGAAAGTACTTCCAAACTGGTGTAACTGCATTTCTTACATTTTTTAAGATTTCGATGCCACCGTTTTGATAGACGGCGATGAGCTCATCGTTGCTATCCTGATCCAGGTTGAACGGTAAGACGGCTGCCAGCGGTTTCCACGCTGACGGGCTTTTCCAGGTCAAGTCAATGGTAGTGTCGGTTACTTTAAAGGTTAACAGAAACCCTTCTTTATTTTGGACTAAAAGATAGGTTTCAATATTGTCATTACCCTTCGAAGTTTTAACTGTCCCGGACTTGGTAGGGATATTAAAGTTACCCAATTTTAAGGTTGTCAGTTTGGCTATAGCCGACCAGATATATTTGGGATTACCATGAGTCACCCATTGCCATTGGCCGGAATCCCACTTATAAATATAAATGAAACCCGGATCAGTGGTGCCGGCAACTATTTCCGGGATTGAATCATGATTAAGATCACTGATTATAAAAGTGGTAAATTTGACTTCGGAAACTTCTAAAGTCTGCAACTGCTCCCAGGGAGTCTCGTTATTGTTTTGGTAGATTTGAATTTTACCTTTTTCAAGCATCGCCAAATTTAGACAGCCGTCTACGAAAAATATTTGCTTCTGCGGCGTATAAATTCTAAGATTGGATAAAAACCCAGGCTGGATTCTCCACCGGGGTAAACTGGAACTAGCTTCCGGAGAGACCGCTGCCGTTGGTTTTGGAGAAAGAATCTTACCGGATTCGTTTTCGGTAAATGCCGGAATGACACAAAATGTTAGCACTACGCCACCAATCAGTAATAATCTTAACCAAAACACAAGTTTAGATTGCATTGCTTAATCTCCTGTTTCATGATTTTTATACCCAGCCATTATGGTATCTTAAGCGACACTCGGCTAGGACCGAATATTAAGGAAGCTTACTAAGGTGATTATGAAAATAAAATAATATTCATTAGTTAATAATATTCGTTAGTAGGATTGTAATATCCTTGCAACTTCAAAAAATTTACTCTTTTTCAATCAGCTTCAATCAGCCCTAATCAATCAGTGAATTCCAAGAAAAGTAAAAAGCATGACTGATATAAGTCATGCCAGTGCCAACTACATAATTTTGAAAGGCAAGAACAAGCAATTAAAAATGGCTTAAGATCTTTAAACAGCAAAAAGCCGTTTTTTTATTTATTACTTCAAATCAGCGTCAATACTGAATTTGCGTGTTTTTGCACCAATTTTGCACCAAATGGGTAAAAATTAAGAGCGGCACAGGCTTCAAATCCTTGTCACTCTTGAATTTCTTCTGGTCGGGCAGGCGGGATTTGAACCCACGGCCCCCACCACCCCAAGGT
>DATCLA010000270.1:0-22586 GCA_036564195.1 Bacillota bacterium | reverse complement strand
CATTCTTACTTACCTTTTGCTAAATTATTCTATAAAATATTGATTTTTCCTCTTTAAAAATTTAAAAAAAATTAACAGTTAGTTAGCTGCATTTTTAAAGAGAAAAAGCCGCGACGGACAAAGGCCGGTCTAAAAATGTTCAGAGATTAGGTAGTAAGAAAGTATATTAATCCCTTTGGTCCCATAAATATTTACATGGCAAACCGGAGGAACAGCAGGATGAAAGCACGGCCCAATCTTAAAAACTTTTTTTATCTGGTCAGTTCCGGACTCGCCATCCAGTTGATTGGCACTCTTTACCGAGTCTGGCTCGCCCGACGGATTGGCGCCGCAGGGTTAGGAATCTTTAGTATGATTTATCCCCTTTACCGGCTGCTCAGTAGTGTTGCTACCATTGGCCTGCCCCCAGCGCTGACCAAGTGGGTTGCGGAATATCTAGTCAGCGGAGAATACCGGGCTATCGGGGCTTTAAGAAACTGGTCAATTCAAGTGGTATTGTACACTTCAGTGATTACTGCCGCTTTGCTTCACCTTTGCGTCCCGTTTTTAAGCCGGTTTCTCTTCAGCGACCCCCGGGTCACTGCGGCTTTACCCATTGTGGCTTGGGCCATCCCGTTTTCAGCAGTATCAGCTATCGTGCGCGGCTATTATCAAGGATTTTCCTTAATGGGGCCCAACGCCCTCTCGGAAGTTACCGAACAGCTTGCCGAAGTCGGCACCACCATCATTGGACTCCACTATTTAGTTTCCCGATTGCCATTGGCGTCTTACACTTACCCGATCATTGGTTTAACCTGCGGTGAATTTGTTTGTCTGGCCACATTATTTTTTATCCGGCAACCCCAGCCGGAATTAATCCCGTCAACAGCAGTCGCAGTGGCCATCCCCCGTATCGAAATCTTGCAATATTCCTGGCCTTTGTTAGTCAACCAAATTGTAGGCGCAGTCAGTAGCGCCAGTGAAGGGGTGCTTATCCCGCGGCTCCTAATCCGGGCCGGGTATTCAGTCGCCCAGAGCACCCACAGTTTAGGCTTGTTAAATGGTATGGCAGCTCCGGTTGCCTATTTTCCGTTGCTTCTACTATTTCCTCTGGGTTCCGTGATTTCTCCCCAGATCAGCTCCTGCTTTAAATCCGGCGCCTTACCCACTCTCAGGACTAAAATTCGCTGTTTTTATTTGGTAACCGCGGTCATTTCTCTAAGCTGCTTCGGATTGATCCTGCTCAGCTCCGACTGGATTTCCCGGCTTCTGTATCAATCCTTACAGCCAGTGATACTAATCAAAGTTTTAAGTGCCGGTATGCCGTTTTCCGCCCTTACCATGCTCAACTTCAGCATCATGGCGGCAACGGGCGCTACCAATAACATCCTGACCATCAGCCTCTGGGCAATCGGGTTGAAAACCACCTTGCTCTTTTTAACCGGTCACTTAGGTATCCACGGGGTAGCCTGGGCCATTGTCATTATTCAAATCTTTACAGCTCTAACCAGTATGCTTGAATTAAGGCCGTTCTTTACAAAACTTGACGCATAAAGTTAGCCCAAAGGCCGGCCGCAGCTCCGCTACCTAACGGTACGCCTTCGACCAACAACGGCTGATTGGCCTGGTCATTACCAATCCAGACTCCCACCAGCAGTTCCCGGGTATATCCTACAAACCAACCGTTGGTGTTTTGGTTGGTTGTTCCGGTCTTACCAGCCGCCGTAATCCCGATTTGCGCCCGGATGCCGGTACCGCGTTCAATTACTCCCTGCATCATCTCGGTTAGATTCCTCGCCGTAGCCGCACTGATCACCTGTTTTTGGTGGGGTTTAGCCCGGTAGATTAATTTCCCGTCATGGTTGTAAACACTTAAGACTCCAAAGGGGCGAGAATAAACTCCTTGATTGACAAAGGCGCTATAGGCTCCGGTCAATTCCAGTAAGGAAACTCCCCGGGTTAATCCTCCCAGGGCCAGCGGTGCTAAGCCCAGATCATTGCGGCGGTTATGCTCTACCAGACTCTCCAGACCCATTTGTCTCATCAAATTAAACACTTTTTTGACCCCAAGTGCCTGGACCAATTGGACTGCCACCGTATTGATGGACTCTTCCAAGGCGGTCCGCAAATCTACCGTCCCCCGGTACTGATTATCGTAGTTCTGCGGTTGCCAAGGCCGACCGTTGATAACCAGCAGTACCGGTTTATCCTCCAGCTGGCTTTCGGGAGTATAACCGTTTTCAAGCGCTGCGGCATAAACAAAAGGTTTAATTGCCGACCCGGGTTGACGCCGGATCTGGTAACTGCGGTTAACCTCCGCACCGGAAAAGCGCCTGCCGCCCACCAAGCCCAGGATAGCGCCGTTATAGGGATTAAGGGCCACTAAAGCTCCCTGCGGTTGCAACACCCCCCATTGGTCCCGGGAGGCAGAAGGGAGATTATTAAAAACTCCTTCCGCAGCTTTTTGAATCCGCCGGTCCATTGTAGTATAGACCTTCAATCCGGCACCGCGGATGTATTGTTCACTTAATTTGGTCCGGCGGGTTAAAAAGTCAACCACATAATCAATAAAGTAGGCTCCGACATAGGTGGACCCCGGACTATTTAGTACTTCCAACGGTTTCTCGCGATAAATTCGGAGCTCGGCAGCAGTAAGATAATGATATTTATACATTAGCTGCAAGACCAGGTTACGCCGTTTTAAGGCTGCCTCCGGGTTTCGAAACGGTGAATAATATTCCGGACTGCGGGCTAAAGCGGCCAGTAAAGCTGCTTGATTCAGGTTTAATTCCCGGACCGGTTTACCGAAATAAACCCGGGAAGCCGCTTCGATTCCCCAGGCCCCATGCCCCAGGTAAATACTGTTGAGATATAATTCCAGGATCTGTTCTTTGGTATACTGCTGCTCGATCCGAATGGCATAAGCCATCTCCCAGATTTTACGGATTACGTTTTTTTCATGGGAAAAAAAGAGGTTTTTAACCAGCTGTTGGGTAATGGTACTGCCGCCCTGGGCTTTCCGGCCGGCCTTAAGATCCTGGTATAAAGCACGTAAAATTCCCCGGATATCGATACCTTTATGAAGATAAAAGCGGGCATCCTCAGTAGCTACATAGGCCTGTTGTAGCTTTAAGGGGATAGTTGCGGCACTGGCCCACAGTCGGCTTTTAGCGTAAAGCGACACAATCGGCTCACCGTTACGGTCGTAGACAGTAGAAGCAAATTTACTCTTTTCCAACTCGGCCCGTAAATTAAGCCGCCATACCCAAGGGTTAAAAAAGACCGCAAAGATTAATCCAAACCCTCCCAGCAAACCCAAACCCAAAATAGTCCGGGGAAATTTCCGGTTCTTAACTTTTTTACTACGTTTTCTTCGTTTTTTCGGTATCATGCGAACCCCAGATCTCAAGATTCAGTTTTAATACAAATAGATGGTGTTTAACCAGGATTAAACTGCCAATATCTTGTGCTAAAATAATAGTTTTAAAATTATGAAACTCACTCGCTGCTCCAATTGCTTCAAGTAGCTATGATAATTTAATATTACCAAAACAGTATCATCAGTATTCGTCCGGTCCGGGTGGTTATCCGACGCATAAAAAGAGCGTTCTGGAGAGAGAATAGGACTATGAAACAGCCAGCTAAAAAAGACTTGCATATCCGGATTGATCCGGAACTCTATAATAAACTCCGTCATATCACCTTTTATGAACGACGGACCCTGACTGAAGTAGTTAACAGGTTAATCATTGAATACCTGGAGGAAAAGGCCATCGACGAACCGGAGTTTTTGTCACCGCCGCTGTTGTAAAAAAAAAACTGCCCTTTCGGACAGCTCTTTTTAAACAGGGATTATAAAATTTAAAAATCCGGTTTTAATAAACCGGATTAGCGGCGGAGTGATTACTCCTGATTCGGAGCTCCTACCGGGCAAACATTGGCACAGGAACCGCAATCAATACACTTTTCAGCATCAATTACGTATTTGTCTGTTCCTTCGCTGATGGCCTCTACCGGGCATTCCGAAGCGCAGGCGCCACAACTGATACATTCGTTATTGATTTTATAACTCATTAAAACACCTCCAACAGTTTAATATGGGTCAATTCAATTTTTATGAAACATTCATGACCAAAAATTCGACCAATCTTTAAAAAATCCTTTTACTTTAGATAGCTTTAAAAATAATTTTGTTATGGAATAATATTCCTAATTAAATCACTTGCTTTTTAGGATAAACTTCGATATAATATTTTATGCTAATGCGGGTGTGGCTCAGTGGTAGAGCATCGGCTTCCCAAGCCGAGGATCGCGGGTTCGAATCCCGTCGCCCGCTCCATCTTTTAAAGCTGGCGTAGCTCAACGGTAGAGCAGCGGTATCGTAAATCGCAGGTTGCGGGTTCAAATCCCATCGCCAGCTCCAACCGAAACATTAATCCGGTTAATCTCGGATTTTTTATTTCACCATAATTTCATAATTTCCACAAAAACCATTTTCACTATAAGGTTTTATTTAAAATCTCACCGCGCGTCCTCATAAAGTTACCCCGTTTTTGAAAATCGCAATATCGCGGTAGCCGTTAACTTCATTTTTAGTCCATACCTGTTTGCTGGCGATCGCCAAGATATAATTGAAAAGTTCTTCCGTCAGTTCGGTCATTGCCACTCCATCCAGTAAGCGACCAGCGTCAAAATCGATCCAATGTCCTTTTTTAGAAGCTAATTGGGAGTTAGTCGCAATTTTGAGGGTTGGCACCGGTGCACCCATTGGGTTACCCCGCCCGGTAGTAAAGAGAATCAAATGCGCCCCGGCTGCCGTCATTGCCGAGGTCGAAACAATATCGTTCCCCGGGGCTTGTAAAAGGTTTAAACCACGGACTTTAACCCTTTCACCATATTTCAAGACATCCGTAACTGCGGTTGTCCCGCCTTTCTGGATACAACCGAGGGATTTCTCCTCCAAGGTAGTAATACCGCCTTCTTTATTACCGGGGGAAGGATTTTCATATACTTCCTGACCATTTTTAACAAAATAATCTTTAAAATTATTGATTAAGGCGACAATCTGGTTAAACACTGCTTCGTTTTCTGCCCGGTTCATCAGGATGGTCTCCGCACCAAACATCTCCGGGACTTCACTTAAAATAGAGGTACCGCCGTATGAAATCAGCAGATCGGAAATTCGGCCGACCAAGGGGTTGGCGGTAATCCCGGAAAGTCCGTCGGAACCGCCGCATTTCAAGCCAATTTTTAATTCGGAAACCGGGATTGGTTCCGCTTGGAAGGTTCGGGCATATGCAATCAGTTCCTCAATTAGCTCCAGACCGGTTTGAATCTCATCCGCTACTTCTTGTATTACTAAGAATTTAACCCGTTTCTGATCATAATCAGCCACAATTTTTTGAAAATCAGCCATTTGATTGTTTTCACAACCCAGTCCAATCACCAATACTCCGGCGGCATTAGGATGCTTGACCATTCCGGCAAGGAACTTTTGGGTATTGGTCAAGTCTGCACCCAGCTGAGAACAGCCGTAGGGATGGGAAAAAGCGAAAATTCCGTCGATTTGCCGTGCCGCAATGGCAGCGGCAAACTTTTTTTGCGCCAGCATTGCCAGACGTTCACTTTGTTTATTAATACAGCCGACTGTATTAAGGATCCAGATTTCGTTACGGATCCCAACTTGTCCGTCCGCCCGCCGGTAACCTTGGAAAACCGGCACCGGCCTATTGTCAACGTTCGCAGCTTTTAATGAACTACGATCCGTAGGTTGATAAATGTAATTTAATTTACCGTGTAAACCGGAAACCAGATTGTGCGTATGAACCCATTGGCCCGGTTCAATATTTTGCGTCGCCCGACCGATTGCATAACCATACTTAATGACCGGTTGGCCACTGGCAATTGCGCAGAGAGCAACCTTATGGCCTTGGGGAATTGCTTCTTTTACAGTAAGATCGAAACCGGCAATTTTAAGAACCGTACCTTGTGTCAAAGGAGTTAGCGCCACTGCTACATTATCTTGGGGATTAATCTGTAATAACTTACTAATGGAAATCACCTTAACCTTTAATAATTTATATACAAAACACTGCAATTAATAAGATCCTTCAACCTAGCGGCTACTTATTGACCAAAGCCGGAAATTCGTCGCTGTTGCCCAGGCTAAAACCATTCTCAGGTATTGGTAAATGACTATTCGACCTTCCTTATGCTTATCATTATATACCTTCACCTTAAATTTTCAAACAGATATATTATCATAATAACGGAAAATTACGAATTTTATGGCTTCTGCCGCTAAGGAATCAAAAATGAATTATTTGCTGATTGCTAATAATTAACGATAAAAACGGCCTCGAAAGGCCGTTTCTAAATGCTTAACTGCTTTAGTAACCCTACTTTTTCCGTGGATACCAGAGTAACCGGTTAAACTTCAAGTAACAGGGTTCCCCTTCTTCCAGTACCCCTTTACGCCGTTGTTTTTGTACCCGTAGTTCAATTTGTCCAATTGCAATCCGATAGTCAACGATATCTCCCAAATAAGACATACGTTTAATTGTACCCCGGACACCTGCGGAGACAAACTCGATTTCCGACGGACGACAGGCTACGGTAACCAGACGGTCCTGGACATCGGCAGGGATTTGTTCCGTCAAGGGGCCTGCTTCAAGGGCTCCTTCAACGTATACCTTCCCGTCCACAATTTCAGCGGGGATAAAGTTAGATAAGCCGATAAAGCTAAAGACAAAATCATTAACCGGATGGTTATAAATATTGATCGGCGTATCAATTTGTTGGACTACTCCATTGGACATTACCAGCATCCGGTCGGATAAAGCCATTGCTTCTGACTGGTCGTGGGTAACGAAGATGATTGTAAAACCCAGCTTCCTTTGTAAGTCCTTAATTTCAAACCGCATCTCTTCACGTAATTTGGGGTCCAGGTTGGAAAGAGGTTCGTCCAAAAGCATTACGGTTGGGTTTAAGGCAATGGCCCGTGCCAGAGCAATCCGTTGTTGTTGCCCACCGGAAAGTTCATTGGGGTAACTCTGCTCAAATTTGGTCAATCCCGTGTACCCCAAAGCCTTCCGGGTCCGCTCGGCAATTTCCGTTTTAGAATATTTTTTAACTTTAAGCGGAAAAGCAACGTTATCAAAGACCGACAGGTGGGGCCAGACTGCAAACGCCTGAAAGACCATTGCAAAGTTACGTTTTTCCGGAGGCAAATAGTACTTCTTGTAACTGGAGGAGAAGACTTGGCCAGCAACCTTCAATTCGCCTTCATCCAAATCCTCAAATCCCGCTATCATCCGCAGTGTAGTCGTTTTACCGCACCCGGAAGGCCCTAGAAAGGAGAAACATTCACCTTTTTCAACCTGTAAATTCAAGTTATTGACGGCAATCACATTGCCGAAACGTTTAGTAACATTGATAAGTTCTAAATGTGCCATCTCTATCCTCTCCTTCCATTCGAGCCGGCCATCTTCCTGATAATGATTTCACCCGTAACAATAATGAGTAAGGCAATTGATGCTAAAGCTGCAGCATATACAGTTTCTCCATCTTCATTCAAAGCATAAATAGCAACACCAATGGTCCGGGTAGTCGGTCCGTACAACAGCACCGAAGTTGTCAACTCCCGTAATGCCGGCAGAAAAATCAGGAAAAAGGCGGAGAGCATTCCCGGTTTAATCAGCGGGATCACAATGTTTTTCAAGGTCTGCCAATGAGTGGCCCCGCAGGCCCGGGAGGCTTCTTCCAACGAGTTATGCACTTGTTCCAGTGCAGCCGAGTTTGATTTGATCGAGAATGCCATATATCTGGCAATGTAGGCGACAAAAATAATCCAAATGGTATTATAGAGATTGATTCCAAAATTACCGCTCCACATCAGGATCATTCCTAAAGCGATCACCGTTCCGGGAACTGAAAACGGTAACACCCCGAGAAACTCCAGCAGGAATTTGCCTTTGACTTTCATCTTAACAATTACATAAGAGATCATGGTCCCGGCCAGCATGGTCACAAACGCAGCGCCTAAAGAGGTGAACAAACTGTTTTTAATGGCATCAAGCGTCATCTTCCAGCTTAACATGTACGAAAAATTCCTAAAGGTCATATTTTGAAGTTTCAAGGGTAACCCGTAAGTTTTTAAAGCACCAACCAAAAAGATGGTTACGGTCGGCATCACTACAGTAATTAGGATATAGATAATACTGATAATTAACAAGGGTATCTTTAAGCCCCGTAATTTTAACAGCAACGGCCGCATGCTCTTTCCGGCGATAATCTGGTAACGTCCTTTTTTCAAAACCAGGTTTTGCAAATAAAGAATCAGTGCCGCCGACATTACCAGGATTGATGAAAGAATGGTACCGGTACGAATGGCGGTAAAACTTCCGGCACTTGCATAGAGTTTTTGATAAATTAAAGTAGGAATATTATAAAGTCCGATTTCAGTACCTAAAATTGACGGCACCCCGAAGTGAGCCAGAGAATACAGACAGACTAACAAGGCACCTGCCACGATACTTGGTGTAATTAACGGCAATGTAATTTTGCGGGTAATCGTAAACAAGCTGATACCGGAGATCCGGGCCGACTCTTCCAAAGTCGGATCCATCCGTTCCAAGGCCCCGTTAACCTGCAAAAAGACGAAGGGAAAAAGATACATGGTTTCGACGATAATAATCCCCGCCATACTATAGATATTAAAAATCGGTTTATCCAGTCCAAACAGATTCATAAAGAAGGAGTTAATATAACCGCCCCGGGGTGAAAGTAACATTTTCCAGGCAATTGCCCCGATAAACGAAGGCAACATAAACGGGACGATAAACATTAATTTCATAGTCTCTTTAAAGGGTAGGTCAGTCCGTGCTACCAACCAGGCGAAAAATACGCCTAAAATCGTACTGATTACCGTTACGCCCGCCGCGATAATTAGAGAATTCATTAACGCCTGATAGGTATCGGGCTGACTTAAAATTTTGAATAATTCTTGTAAATTTAGTTTACCATTAACCGTAAAGGCATTCCAAAAGATTAGAAAGACCGGAATTGCTACAAAAACCACTAAGACTAGAATCGATATTGCTAAGACAATCTCAGCTGCACCAATCTTCTTTTTTTGAAAAACATTATTACTGCTCATTAGGACACCTCTTCCTTTGCGCTTTGCGAATCGAACCATTTTAGATCATGAAACTTTAAGAAACAGGTCTCGCCTTCAGCAAAGAGTAAATCTTGGGAAAGAGCTTCCTGAGTATCCTGTTCCACCCGGATTTCTGCTTTCCCAATCGCAACTAAATAATCAAATGTCGGTCCCAGATAAGTTACACGTTTCACTAGGCCTTCCACATTTCCGGTGGTCCGGGTCAGTTCTACATCAGCCGGGCGGCAGGCCGCTACCAAGTTTTTAGCTTTCTGCAATCCATTTTCAGGTTTACCGATGGGAACCGCACTGCCCTCGACGTAAGCCACTCCGGAACGGTTTTCAACCGGAATAAAATTGGAAACCCCCATAAAATTAAAGACAAAACTGTCCACCGGGTGCTCATAAACCTCCCGCGGTGTTCCGATTTGGCGGATCTTGCCCTGCTTGTCCATAATTGCAATCCGGTCGGAGATCGCTAATGCTACTTCCTGATCGTGGGTTACATATAAAATGGTCACACCGGTATTCTTTTGCAGCTCCTTAATTTCAAACCTCATCTCCTCGCGGAGATTGGCATCGAGGTTATTCAACGGTTCATCCAATAACATAATTTCCGGCCGGGATACCAACGCCCGGGCCAAGGCCACCCGTTGTTGCTGACCTCCCGAAAGCTGATACGGCAGACGTTTTTCCAACCCTGCCAAGCCGACTTGGGCTACCGCTTGCATTGTCCGTCGCTCAGCCTCTTCTTTGGCTACTTTTTGTATTTTTAAGGGATAAATTATATTTTCAAAAACAGTTTTATGAGGCCAGACCGCATAATCTTGAAAGACTACGCCAATGTGACGGGATTCCGGTGGTAAAAAAATCTTCTTTTCCGCGCTGGCTACCAAATTGTTTCCGATAAAAATCTCACCCCGGTCAGGGTGTTCAAATCCGGCAATTTGCCGTAAAATTACTGTCTTACCACAACCCGACGGACCCAAAAAGGTAAAGCACTCCCCATCCCGGATTGTAATACTCAGATCCTCGATCACCTTAAGCTTACCATAACTCTTGCTGACCTTCTCTACTCTTACTTCGGCCATTGTATTACCTCCGCCTTAAGACTAAAATTTTGGAGCGGATCGCCTCCATCTCCGCTCCCGGATGTTTGATAGTTCAAAGTGATCCAACCTACCTGGCTGTTCACAAGGCGGATTTTTATTTATAACTTTATTACTTTGTCATAATCGCTGCAAATTTCTCAGCAATCTTTTCTTTTTCGGCGATCATCTTAATGTAATCCAGCTTAAATGAACGTTTAACCGCTTCCTTAGGCTGAATCAGGCCGACTCCCTTTGCAATTTCCACATCATCACGGACCGGCAGGGTATAACTCTTGGCAATAATCGTCTGGCCTTGTTTGGATACGAGGAAATCAACAAATTTCTTGGCTGTAGCTGCATTCTTTGTGTCTTTCATAATAGCGACCGGGCTGGGGACTACAAATAATTTGTCAGGATAAACGAAACCCATGGTCGCACCGGCTTTAATCTTACTGATCGTAATGTAATCTACTCCGATACAGGCTTTCAGGTCACCCATGGCAGTATCGTCAACCACTTGTCCGGATCCTTGTCCCATTTTTGCGCCATTAGCCCGTAACTTTTCAATATATCCCCAACCGAGGTTTTCCACCAACATAGCCACACTAACCATAGAAGTACCGGAAAGCGCCGGATTAGCAATGCCAAATCCGTTTTTATACTCTGGTTTTAACAGATCATCCCAAGTTTTCGGGGCAGTTTTAATTTTATTGGTATTATAAGCAATACCTAAAGTTCCCAAACGGGCGGGTGTGAAATAATAATCCGGATCATTGACCGGGCTGACCAGCTTATTTGCTCCACGCGGTTTATATTTCAATAATACGCCTTGCTGTTTCAACTGATAGAAATCAGGGACTTCACTGGTCCACAATACATCAGTCTGGATCTTGCCGGATTGACGTTCGGCGGCAATCTTCGCCATCAGTTTTCCGGCACCGGCTGAATAATAATCAAATTGAATATTAGGGTACTTTTTAACAAAAGCGTCACGGACTTCACCGATTAAAACTTCTTTCATGGAAGTGTAGACCATTAAATGTTCTTTTTTAGCCGCACTTGCCAGAGGCATCATTAAAGTCATAACCATTGCGAACATCGATAGAGCCAGAACTAACCTTTTTTTCATTAAAAAACCCTCCTTATAAATTCAGATTATTTCCTAACAAATTCCTTTTACTTAAGCCGGTCCTTAAGCCGGTCCTTCGGCCCTCCTTTCGCTATTTCCATTATTAGTAACTCATAATGGAATCATCTACACTATAACCTCAAAGTGGTTTGATGTCACTGTACCGAAGTACTGCAAACTAAAAAAAGTACTATGGTACTCTATACTAATTTCTGATAAATCTAAAATAAAAACGGGGTTGTAACCCCGTCGCTTATTACTGCTTTAAATGTAATAATCCAGCTTCGATTGCTTTCAAAGAGGCCTGGACCCGGTCATGTACTCCGATTTTACTATAAATCGTACTCACGTAATTTTTCACTGTCTGCTCTGCGACGAACATCCGCCGAGCAATTTCCTTATTATTACATCCCTGGGCAATATAACTTAAAATGATTCGTTCCCGCTCAGTCAACTCATCCAACCAGGCCGGGGGCGCAATAGTCTCGCCAATTGATTCAGCCGGTGGTAATACTGTCCCCTGGTCCGGTAATGCTTCTTTGGTAAGATGGTCCTCCTTTTTTGTTTTACCCCATAAAAACCAACTGTAGTACAGCAGACCACAGAAGGATAATCCGGCTATCAGCAGACTAAGATGCCACCAGGGCCACCCGCTCACCCGGTCCGCCAGCGGTATCGGTAACAAGAGATACCACTTGGTTCCCGGAATTAACTGTTCAACTAGTAAAATGGGTTGTCTTTTTAATGTCGCTAACCAGGTCGAGGGTCTGCTCCAATCTTTCGACACTGACCCGATCAGTTTCAACCCTTTAAAAAGAACGCGGTAATCCTCACCAACATGCCGGTGCTGCGGAGCTAAAATTATTTTACCTGCAGCGTCAACAAGCATCGTGTAACCGCTTTTAAATGTGCCGACTGAATAATAGAAATTATTATACAAACATTCATTAATTGCCTGAATTAATTTATTCTCGCTGATAAATATAATAATGATCCCCAGAGGGGTACCACTGTATAAATTTTTAACCCTTTTGCCCAAAGGTAAAAACCACTTTTCCTCATTGGGAGCTTTCAACGGCTCTCCCCAGACCACTTCGCCGTCTGCTTCCAGGCTTTTCAGATAGATTTGCTGCTTGCGTAAATTTTGAAGAAACCGGTTTGAAAACCCTTCGCCCATGGTTAAAGCTTTGCGCTGAGGGTCATTCTCATCAATAAAGACTGCATCATAAATGGATTGGTCATTAAAAGCATACCCTTCAAAAAAACTACTGAATTGTTCACTTCTTTGGGAGAAAGCGTAGACGTCGCCAACTTTAACATAATCGCTCACTAACCGATTTAAACTCCGGTTAGCTACAAACTGAAATAAAATATCCTCATAACTTTCAAGCTTTGCCTCCAGTTGGAGTACAGTTTCATTGGAAACTTGCCGAGAGAACTGACAAAGTTCCCGAATGGATAATCCCCTGGTTTGGATGGTCCCGACTATTCCCGCAAACAGTCCAATCAAAAAAATAAAAACCAAAATATATTCTTTTTCCCTTTTAAACAGATAGGCAATTCGGCCCATTGTTACGGTAGTCATCCGGCATAGTCTTTTCAACCTCTTCTGGTTTGTTTCTTTATAATAGCGGGACACCATACCTGGCACCTTCCTTATTATAAAATCCCGATTTGTAACTAACCTCTAATCGCTTACCGGAAAACTTTCTCTTATTTCATTGTAATATATATTTTATCATTTCATCAAAAAACCTGCCTTCAAATGTCAATTGTTAACTGTTTTTATTATTATTACATAACAAAAGTTTGATATTTTATAACAGCGACCGCCTTCACCTACCTTCTAAAATAGAACAATTCTGATCTTATTGTTTATAAAGTGCTATTCAGCCAGAAGAAATTATAAAAACCACTAAGGTTCTTTTCATGGACCGCAAGGGGTTACCAGGCCTTCCTTTCCTTCCCAAAAGGTCATCCCTGTTTGGGAACGAATCTATATAAAGCCAAAAAGTTGGGGGTATAGAGATAATTTGGCTAAACTTAATTTTTTAGACAAGAAAGGAGTTAATTTGATGAAAAAAACCTTTAAATCATTAACCGCGTTTTTAGCAGTTTTATATCTGCTTTGTCTCACAGCGATTCCGGCTTTGGCCGCTACCACCAAAGGCATCACTTACTACAACACCCAGTATAATAATGGAACTTATACCGTGCGCCGGATTTATTATTATATCCGACCCAGCACCACTCAATCAACTACTCCCAACCCGGTTCCAGCGCCAACTAACCCGACTACGCCAAATCCAACTTCCCCAACTACACCAGCACCCGGCAACTCCACCGCACCGGCTTCGCAGCCGAGTGGAACCAGCCTAACTGCTGAGGAATCCAAAATGGTGAACCTGGTAAACCAAGCCCGGCTGGAACAAGGGGTAAAACCGTTAAGTGTTAATCAACAACTGGTTTTGTTAGCAAGATTAAAAAGTCAGGATATGGTAAAGAACAATTATTTCAGCCATACCTCCCCCACGTATGGTTCGCCCTTTGACATGATGAAAAACAACGGTATAAAGTACAAAACTGCCGGTGAAAACCTGGCCGGCGCCAGCACCACTGAAAGCGCCCACCAAAATCTGATGAATAGTCCGGGACACCGTGCTAATATCCTAAACGGCAATTTCAATCAGATTGGAGTCGGAATCGCTTCAGGAAGCGCTTACGGAAACATTTATACTCAGATGTTTATCGGAATCTAAATTTAAATATAACGTTTAAAACCGGGGTTAATCCTAAACCCCGGTTTTACGGCTGTTTCTTAGAAAAAGGCTTCTGGCAACAATCTGTTTCAGGCGTAATCCCACTTTGCGCTTTAAATAGCCAAGTTGCCGAGGTAACCAAGTGACGGTCTGCCAAAATTTTAAAAAAATCGGTATACAGAGAGAACTAAAGACAAAAAAGTATAATCCGGTACCTAGTCCCAGGGCCAACCAAACATAAAAGCGCAGTTCCAACCAGGTACCCCAGAAAATCAATGGGGTTGCTAAGACTAAGGCCAGTATCCAAAAGAACAGATCCCCGACGGCCGTATTAAACCAATTGACCCGGATTTGGCTACGCCATACCCGGTAAAAATCAAAAAAACCTCCCAATACCAAACCAGTTATTAGGAGAATAAGAAAAGAACTCAATTGGGTATGCACATAGTTCATGAAGCTACCCCCTTATTCAGTTCACCATATGCCAAGCCGATTCATTTTAAAACTGGTCCGAAAACAATTTTCGGTTAGCCCACCAAAACAGAATCAGCCAACAAACAAACGCACCCCCCAAAAGCTGCCTGATTCCCTTTCTAAAGTATAAAGCCGCTTCTAATTTTAAAGCAATAACCGTTTTACGCAGATTATACCATTCTAAAAATACGCTCTTCACATATTGGCGGGTTTCGCTAAATTTAGCTTGCCGTCCCGGTACCACATTCGTTAAACCGGCATTATAGGCCTCCAAAGCCAAATCGATCCTTCCCCGGTAATGGTCAATTAGAATCCGGAGATATTTGGTGCCTACCCGGATATTGGCTTCCGGATCGAAAATACAGCTGTTTTTTTTACAAATCACCCGGTTGGTGTGGGTCCCGGTACAGGCTGACCCACTGTACTCCTGCCAGACAAAGGGGGTCAATTGCATCAATCCCCGAGCCCCCGCCCGGGAGACTGCTTTGGGGTTAAAATTGCTTTCCTTTGCAATTACTGCAAAAATCAGGTTAGGGTCAATATCATACTTCAATCCTACTTGATTAATCTGGTGAATTAACGGATCAACATCCCCTTCCAGCGGTAAGGAATGGCTTTTGATAGTTGATAACATCTTTAAAGTTTGGTCAACCGGGCTGTCAGTAATCCAAATAGCCAAAAAAGCCACACTCAGTACAGCCGAAGTCAATAAGAAAAATGCATATAACCAACTGTGGTCAACCAGCCGTTGATTTCGGAACGAATCCCAAATTAAAACAATGGGGCTCAGTACCAGTTTGATTATTGGGGCAAGCCAACGCCACAAAAAATTAGGCCGTGATTTCCGGTTACGCTTAACGAAGTACTTTGACGGCATGGTTAACTCCTATTCAACGTAAAAATGAATACTTGGTCAAAAGTGGCATAATTATTCATTGATTCGCTGCAACTGTTTTAAATTCCTGCCGTTATTTAGCTTTATTCCATTCTCTTGCCTTTCCGGAAATTTTTATAAATTATTGCTTTATGTTATATTTGTTGTTATTACTTAAAGGTTAAATACACCCCGGTAGCACCATTTTCCGAATGGCCAATTACTTAACCAGCCTGCTTAAAAAGTTTCGCCCCCTTTTCCCCGCATTTTCGTTAGTATAATTTAAAGCGGTAATTTCCCCATCCAGTACTACTTTCCCCAGTTCCAGGTTGAGTTGTTGAATGTGCAGCTTTTCACCTTTCACTTCCAAAACCCCAGCACAGGTTTGTAAAATAACTTGTTCATTATCATAACTATCCAGATTAATGACTCCCTCAACTCCCAACAAATTCCGGTTAATCAGGTTCACTTGATGCACGGCAGCAGTAGTCTCAGCCCCTTTTTTAATTCCCTCCATTCAGCTCACCCTTTCTGATGATCCCAACTTTTAATCCTTCTTTTTGAAATGTGCTATATTAGATCATATGTTGCTTGTACGCAGCTTAGAAAAGAATTTAATAAAAAAAGACTGAAACTCAGTCTTTTGTGGGTAATGTTAATAAGTAAACAGCCTACCAGATCTTTGCCACCCGGGTCTTCGGATAAAAATGCAGGACGATCCGCTGCGGCGACCAGTTTTGTTTAGCTAGTGCATAAGCGCCCCACTGGGACAACCCCACTCCGTGGCCGAACCCTCTTCCTTTAACTTTAATCTTCCCGGGAGTATTTACAATCTCATCAGAGATCCAGATTGAACGCAGCTTTTCCGGACCATAACTCCCCCGAAAATCGGCCCCGCCTACTTGAGCGGTTCCTTTGGTTCCGGTGAACTTCAGTAAAACAGCACGCTGGGTCTTACTGCGCTTCAAAACCTCCAATTTCTGCACTTCTCCGATTTCTTTCATTTTCAGCTTACGCAGGGCAGCATTAATCTCAACGCTGGTTAAAGTGGCTTGCCAGTAAAACTCCTCTGGCGGCGTATACTTTTCTTCGGGGGACTTCACCGAACTGATATAAGGAGGTTCCGCTCCTTTATAACCCAGGCCTTCTTTGGCATAAGCGGTAATCCCGCCGCTGCTTGCATGGTACCAGCCTTTAATGTAACGCTTTTTATAGACTAACACCAAGCCTTTAGTCTTCTCGACTGCTTCCCGGATAATCGGTTTAATGGCAGCGGCATTATACGCCTGGGCCTCAGTCTCATCAGTGGAGATATCAGTACCATGCAGTTTTCGGGTACCGCCCCGGGATAAAAACTCCATCGTAAAAGTTCGGGCTAAAATAGCCTGGGCTGCATAGGCGTTTAAAGGCCAATTCGGTTTCATTTCACCCGCTACCACTCCGGCCAAGTACTCCTCAATATCCATTCGCTTTTTAGTCTTAGTCTCATGCATATAGACGGTAATCCGCGGCGGTTCCCCAAATCGGGTGACCATGTTTTTAAACAAGGTGCCTTCTTTACCAGGGCAGCCGGAAGTTAAGACCACTCCGCCCAAAACCAGAAACAACATAAATCGTTTAAAGATCAGCACTAATCATCGCCCCTTTGTGATCCGGTTCAAAATCATGACCGTATCGGTCATATTTTTCCTGCCTTTAGCATGTCTTTTATACTTTTTTTTATACGGAACACCGGAGCAATTTCAACAAAGGTTATTCGGTTTTGGCTGCTTCCCAAAGTTTGTCCATCTGCGCCAGGTCCATTTCCTTAAGACTTTTTCCGGCTTTTTTAGCTTCCGTTTCCATATACCGAAATCGTTTGCTAAACTTAGCACTGGTTCGGCGCAATGCTAATTCCGGGTTAATTTTAAGAAACCTCCCCACATTAACCAGAGAAAACAGAATATCGCCGAATTCATCCTCCAATCTTTCCCAGTCGGCTGACCCTATTTCCGGTTTAATCCCGGGAGAGAGTAACTCCTCAAATTCCCCAAACTCTTCCTTAGCTTTAGCCAAGGGTCCCTCCAGGTTTCCCCAGTCAAACCCCACCTTAGCTGCTTTCTGCTGTAATTTTTCCGCTTGCAGTAATGCCGGCAGGTCTTTAGGTACTCCGTCCAGAGCCGATTGACGTTCTTCTCCGGTCAATTCAGTTTGTTTAATTTTCTCCCAATTATCAATCACTCCGGCAACATCCGCAACCTGAACCCCGGCAAAAACGTGGGGATGACGACGGATTAGTTTTTCCACAATCGAACGGATCACATCGTCAATGGTGAATTGACCGGCTTCAGCCGCTAATTGCGCATGAAAAACCACTTGAAGCAGCAAATCCCCAAGTTCTTCACAGAGCTTGTCCGGATCGCCAAGATCGATCGCCTCCAGCACTTCATACGTTTCTTCCACCACACAGGGTTTGAGGGTAAGATGGGTTTGCTCACGGTCCCAGGGGCAACCGTCTTTACCGCGTAACAAAGCCATGATTTCCACTAAACGCCGGAGCTCACTGCCGGATTGATTTTGGTACGCTTCAGTCATTGATTTTCTCCTTCTTCCGTAAAAATCTCTCCATGATTTCGAGGTCTTTCAAACTGATTCCTCTTAAGCACCCCAAAATTATTAAATACCCCAGACAACTAAGGGCACTGACAGTAATAAATTCAAATAGGTAATGAGTATTAATCAATCCTTTCAGGAAGGTCGCTAGCCAATACATTCCGACCCCTGCCAATAATACCTGTAAAACACCTGTGGCTTTGATTATACACAAGCGGCGAATCAGGATTAAGTTAATAAAAGTAGTCAACCCCGCGCCGCAAACCGTCCCTAAAGCCGCTCCGGCTAAATTTAACCCCGGCCAACCAGTCATAACTACCGTAATTACCAATTTCAGCAGTGATCCAACTGTAAAACTATATAAAGGCCATTTAGGCTTACCAAACCCCTGGAGCACTCCGGCGGAAACCTGTTCCAGGCCTAAAAATAAGACCGCCGGAGCAAACCAGCACAACAGGTTAATTCCGCTTTTACCGTAGATTACCCGGTAAATCGATTTTCCGAACAGGCCTAAGATTAAAAAAATTGGGACCAGATAGATTAAAGCCAGCTTCAAACCGTTGGCCACCTTTGTCTGGGTCTCCAGGCCGCGGGGAAACTGCACGCCTTGAGCAGCCGCAATCATTGGAACCAGATTGGTTGAGATTGCGGTAGTCACAATTAAGGGTAAATGTACCACTGCCCAACAATTTCCTAAAATTCCTAACCTAAAAGTAGCCTGCGAAACCGTATATCCGATCTCCTGCAAGCGGCGGGGGACGATTACCGAGTCCAAGGCCTGCAGCAATGGGGTCAAAACTACTGCAATCGCAATGGGAAGGGCAAAACGAATAATCGTTTGCACTGTTTGTAGAGTTAACCTTCCGGAAGTTTCCTTCCGAAGTGCCGCTACCGGCAAGCGTTTCCGAGACCAGTAAGTTACAGTCAAAAACACGAGGGCAGCTGCTCCTCCCGCTGTTGCCCCAAAGGCGGCACCGGCAGCGGCCCGTTCCACTCCCTGCTGCAGCAGTAAATTAGCTAAAATCAAAGCTACTGCCACTCTGACAATCTGTTCAACAATTTGCGACCAGGCACTTGGCTGCATTTGCAACCAGCCTTGAAAATAGCCCCGAAAAACCGCAGTCAGGCTCATCATAAAAATACCCGGCGCTAGAGCCCATATTGAATAGACTGCCCGGAAGTCCGCTAATAAATTTGTGGCCACCCAGGAAGCAGTAGAAATCATTCCGGCGGAACAAACTAAACCCAAACTAAACAGCAGCCAAAAAGCAGCCCGAAAAGTTTCCTGAATCCCACCAAGATCACCGGAACCGGCTTTTTCCGCAATAATTTTGGAGATGGCAATCGGAATCCCGGCGGTCGATAAAGACAAAAAAATCAGATATACTGGATAGGCCATCTGATATAAACCTATCCCTTCCGTGCCGATTAAACGGGAGAGAGAGACCCGGTAGACCGCTCCGAGTACTTTTACAACCAGCGCCGCGGCACTCAAAACCACCGTGCCCTTTAACACCGAAGCTGTTTGTTTCATCCTAACCACCCAAAAAAGATTGTGCCCTTATAAATATGTCCTTACAGGTGGTTTAATGCTAACTTTCCGTAAAAATCAGTGAATCAGGGGACGATCCCCTGACTCACCCTTGATCTCGGTTGCGGCCAGTCAATTGATAATAGCGGAGATTACCGGGGCAGTTAAAGGTATGATCCCAGCCACATTTCAGACAGATGGCATTGATCTCCTCCGGTGTAACTAAAGCGGCTGCTAAAAAAGCGGTCAACCCTTCCTGCAAGGAATTAACCGCCTCCGGTGGCATTTTCCGAATAATCTTTTCAAACTGTTGGGTTTCTGTAGCAATGAAGGTTTCTAATAACAGCCGTCCGGCAGGGGTTAGTTTAATCTTTAAAACCCTCCGGTCCGTCTGGTCTTCCTCCCGGATTAGAATAGCTCTCTTGACCAACCTGTCGATTAGCTTGGCTGCTGCCGCGTTACTAATCGCTAAACCATTGGCAATCTCACCTACCGAAGGGTCTGGGTGTAAATACACAAAACGCATACAGGCTAGTTGTACCTGGGTAAGCTGCTGATCGGCCAACTCTTTCAAGCCCGGCCCAATCACCCGGGTAATCATCGTCCGAAAAAATAAAAGCGCCGCCTTTTCCAATAAGCTTGTCTCCAACCTCTTACAAACTCCTTATTTATAACATGTATAAATTTTAACATGGTTAACCATTTTTGTCAAGTCAGTTCGGTTGGGTTAAATAATTATGAAATAAGCCTAAGAAAAAGTCCGGCTCCCTCCGGACTAATTGTGTCAACAGTCAGCTTGAAAGAGAACCATCTGCTGTTAATCATACAAACCCTTTGCCTTTTTCCCGGGAATAAAAGCTACTCGGACATAATAGTTCAAATATTTGGTTACCGCGGTTTTAATATCAGCCGTTTTTACTTTTTCCAGCATCCCCAGAAAATAGTCAGTCTCAAGCATCCTGGTTTGTAAATATTCACCGAGGGCATTACGATAGGCAATTCCCTCTCCGGCCAGGACCTGGTTTTTAGCTTTAGCTTTAATGGTTTTTACAATTTGACCGATCTGTTTTTGATCAATACCGTCCCGTCTTAATTTACTAAGCAGAGCGACGGTTCTTGCTTCAACTAACGGCAGTGACTCCCGGTCGGTCATGGTCATAAAGATTACTCCAGGGGCTTTAGGCTTCTCCAAAACATTATAGTATACAAATCCCGAATACATTAGGCCTTCTTTCACACGAAGTTCTTCAAAGTAGTGTTGAAAGTTTTCAAGATAATAGACCAAAACCGAAAAGGCCGGATATTCTGGATCCTGCAATCGCGGCGCTGGATAGGCCATACATAGAGTGGCGATTCTTCCGTTGGGATCCTCAAAATCAGCACTAATGTTTTTTTTCGGAAAAATCGGCTCAATCATTAGGCGATGGTCAACCTTTTCACTGAGCATCGGCTTGAAAAATTTCTCAATCTTTTTAATGCTCATTGTACTGCCACCGGCAATTGAGAGAATCGCATTCCCCGGTTGGTATGTTTTCCGGTACCATCGGTATACATCAGTACCCCGAATGGCCTTAATACTTTGGGGGCTGAGGACTTCATTATAAGGATGGTTCACACCGTAAAACAGCTCCCCAACTTTGGTATAAGCTTTGTTAAATACCGGGGCAGCCATAATATCAGTACTGTAAACTTCAATTAGATCGGTAATAATATCATAACTGTATAAAGGTGTGGTCAACAACTCCTTAATCTCTTGCAAGACCAACTTTAATTCGGTAGCGGTAGTCTTAAAGTTAATCACTGTATAATCGGGGTAGGTAAGCACATTAAAATCACCAAACTCTTCTTTACTTGAGAACAGTTTCAGCTCAACTAAAGAATTCATGAGCAAAGCGGTGCCCCGTTTTCCCTTCGGGTCCAAGCCACTACCGGATTTTAACAATAAAGACACTTCGGTTAATTCTGAATCAGTCTGCTGCAGCATAATCTGCATTCCATTCACCGTAGTATATTCGACCCGGGACGACCCGTTCGCCCCCACGGGAGAGACTGTCAGCGCTAAAGCCAGTGTTAATAAAATTATCCCCAGTTTCCGTTTCATTTGGTTTCCCCTCCCGCCTTATGTTTTACTACAATCCATGCCGTAGGAGGTTTACCAAGATACTTTACGATTACGTTTAGCAGATCTTTTTCCTGTAAACTTTTAATAATTGCTAATGAATCAATGGTTATATTATCGGGATCCGTAAGGCGTTGGACTTCGTACTCAACCGCAGCCTCCGGCGAAGCCTGGCTTTGCTTCATTTCCCGCTCGAGCAGCTTAATAAAGTTTTTAACTTCTCGCTTAAATTCAACCTGTTTAAACTCACGGATAAATTTTAGCATATTCGTCTTGTCCTGCTGATACCGGGCATTATTAAAAGGTTGCAACCGCTCCAAATAGAAAATGCCAAAATAGTCTTTCTTTCCCACGGTCCGGGTAACCACGTTATAAATTTTATAACGGTTTTGAAGATAATCAATTTTCCAGCTGGAACCATAAATATAAGAAAGTAGTTTTAAGACCATTCGTTCCTTGGGAGTCAAGCCTTCCAGTTCGTACCCCATCAGGATCTGATATTGGTACGGATATAAGTTACGTTCCTCCACCAGCTCGCCCCGGGGAAATTCCAATCCTTCGGATTGGGTGGGCGCAGTTTGAGTCAATATTTCGCTGGTTTTTTTAATTCTTTCCAATGATTCCAAAACTGTCTTGAGGTTAAAATCACCGGCTAAAATATAGGTAGCGTTCTGGGGTTGATAATATTGGCGATGAAAGGCCCGCAAATCCTCCACTTCAATCTGGGCCAGGGTTTGCTTGGAATGATACATTTCGGGATAAAAATACCGGATTATCGGGTAAAAGGCATATTGCTGCGAATAATTCATATCCAGTTCATAAACAATAATTTTCTTTTCCAGTTCCACCGTAGCCGGATCCAGGTTCGTCTGCCAAAGGGA
>DATCLA010000269.1:0-4506 GCA_036564195.1 Bacillota bacterium | reverse complement strand
TTCAGTTTTACGGTACATGGCAGTCACTCCAAATGCAAGGGTTTTGCATCAAAGTTCTGCTTTTCCTTGCATTTTTCCTGCTACTTTTTTGAGTTTTTTCCTTTATTCATGCGGGTTTGGGAATTATTCAGGAAACCCTATATTAGATACAATCCTGTGTTCCTAAAGATGAATTTCCGTGGTTTTTGGGAGTGGATCACTATGGAAAGAAAAACCATTTTAGCTCTTTTGCTGGGGCTAAGCGTATTTTCAGTGTTTAGTATAGGTTATTGTAGCAACGGCCCTCTAGTTTATGAAATGGATTTTAAAAATGATAAGTTTTATCAATCCAGCGATCGAGGTGTTTTAAATGAATTCTATTTGTATTTACCTGCCGACACCCCTCAACCAGGGAAATATGAATTTATGCCATTAGGCAGGGGGAAAAAACATTACATTAATTCTAAGTCTAATTTAAAGATCCGTAATTATTCTATCAAGGTCTGGTATGAAGTGTGGGTAAGTGATAATCCTAGTGATCGGACTGTTAGAAACGATAACACACCTTTCTTTAAAATTTACAGTTGTAATACGGAAGGAGAGATTTCGGACAAACCTATTGTTGAAGAAAAATTTTATAATGGGAGAAGACAAGGAAATTTTATTCTTGAAAAAGATAAAGGGTTCTTTATTATTTTAAATACTGGAAAATGGTATCATCATTTTAGTCAGTTTGCCAGAGGTTATCGAAGTTGGTATAAGATTACTTATCAATTGGATACCACTGCGCCTAATGCACCTGCGGTAGACCGAATTGAAGTTAATGGGAAAAGCGGTGTTATCCGGGACCAGGATAATAATACGATATATACGAACAATGATCCAATTGTTCTAATCTGGGAGGCCCCGAAAGATCTCGGTACAGATTATGAAGATTTCAGCTCCGGCCCGAGCGGGGTCAAGGATTATTTGGTGTATAAAGACGGGAACCCCATGGAAAGGCAAGGGAAAGATGACTGGGTTACTACTCCCCAGTATGAATTCTCCTCCCTGGCAGAAGGGAAATACAAAATTCAGATCAAAGCACGGGATAATGAAAACAATGAAAGCAGATTAAGCGATCCTATTTATCTTGAGGTGGATCGATCGGTAGGATTGGTCTCTTTTGCCGATAACCCAATAGAATTCAGCCTGACCGGCAGTCAAAAGACAGTGACTGCTCACTGGAAAGAGTTGGATGATGCCTGCGGGATTAAGGAATACCAGGTACAATTAAGACAAAAAAATAGTTCCGGGGCGTATGATAGTCTCGAGGAAAAAAAAGGAGGTATGCTTTCCCAACCATTTACTACAAATTTATCCAGTCGCTATTTGTATCAGATAAGAGTCAGGGCGGTCGATAATCTTGGTAATATTGGCAATTGGAGAAACACAGCAGATTTTTCCCCGCCCCCCTCTCCGGCTGAGATTATCAGCGTGGAGCCAATAGCAAAAATTATCAATGATGATAAACCATCATATCAAGTAAAGCTAACCTTGGAAGATGTCGACGCTGCCAAGTATGTGGTCGAGCGGCAAAATGTTGGTTCCAGCACATGGGAAAAATTGGCAGAGATAAGTTATAATGATCTGCGGGAAGCCAACTTCGAATTTATCGACACAAGTGTGACTAAACATGGCAAATACATATACCGGGTATATACGAAAAATGTACTGGATCATACAAGCGAGTATCGATCCACCAATGAGCAAACAATCCCGAATATTCCGGCAGAATTTGCTATCATAGGGCCCGAAAACAACACTTACACAAATCAAACAAGATGGACCATTGATATAAACCCAAAAGTAGATATAGAAGGTGACGAGATCCGTTTCCGTGTTGGGTATCAACCCACCGGTGGGAATCCCCAGTATATTCCTGATAATATGCAAACTCAAGCGATAGAGGTTGAATTTCCCGAGGGGGAAGGAGAATGGTGGGTAGAAACGGCGGAATATGTAGATGAAAATGAAATCCCCGGTTCACGTCAATCTACTTATAACCATAGCAGGAGCATCACCATTGATTTTGGTTTTCCTGATGGAGGTTTCGAGTTAGCGCCCAACCTCACTAATAATCAGAATATTAAGCTGGTAAATATATATGCCAACGACAACCTGGGGTTGCAGGAACTCCTCTTCTGGAACGGAACAGTTGAAGATCGGCCGGGCGAAATTTACCGTATCGAACCGGCAGGGGAAATCAGTGAAGATATCCTTGACAAAGTGGCTGCCGGCACGGCCGGAATCAGCATAGCCGTGAGCGGGACAGAAGTCAGAATTGCAGAAGCCATACCTTGGCGACTGAAAGATCAAGATGGAAAACAAGAGATTGCAATGGAAATCCGCGACCGGGCGGGTAACAGCAGCAATGAAAACCCGGAAAGGGATCCTGTCATTCGAACCGTTTTCCTGGACAGGACGCCTCCTTCTCCTCCTGAGGAGATTCAGTACCGTCATGCAATAAATGCAGAAGGAGACCCCGTGATTGTTTTTACCGTGAAGGCAAAAAAACCGGACGACCCCTTGCGGGACATAGAGAAATTCACCGGGATTTGTACCCTCCCGGACGGAACCGGGATTAGTATTGATGATAATAATATTAGTTACACCGACGTAACCGAAGAAGGGGAGCGCTATCTCTGTGGGACCGTAGAAATTAAGGCAGACCCGGAAGAGATTGGTTTTAACAAACAGGTAACAATAGCAGTCGCATCCTTAGATGCAGCGGGCAACAGATCAGCAGAGAAACCCTGTTACGCCTGGACCCTGCCCAAGCTCGGCGCGCTCGCGAGGGATGAAGACGGGAACGTGGAAGCAGAGGCCGGCTATGATTGGAGCACAAAGAAGCATTACATCCGCTTCAAACTTCAAGATCAGGGTGAAGCCGCCTACCACTTGCTGGAAGCGGGTGAAACAGGAGAAGTAGGCTTCCCGGACGTGTTAACAATGGGCGAGGGTAATTTCTTTACCCACAACGAGAGAAACGTTGAGCCCAAAACTAATTTAACCCCGCGCGGGAAATATAAGTACCGGCTTGTGGCAGTAAATGACGGTGGCGATCGGGTCTACGGCGATGAATTCCACTATACCCTGCCGAATTTCCCTCCCGGCGCCCCGGTACCGGAGACGCCGGTAGGCTATGCCCGGGACTATGTGGAATTTCGTTTCACAGGGGTAACGGATCCAGACGGCGATCCGGTCAACTACAAAGTGTATATCGCCGAAGGAACAGGACCATTCACAGAAGTGGAACCGACTGTAGAAATCGAGGAGAACGACGGCAACCTGGAGGAGAAGGTTAAATTCGCTATAGATAAACTTTCCCATGGCCAAACATACGCCTGGTACGTGGAGGCGTATGATGAAGTTGACCTCCCTGGTTACGAACAAGGCATCACCGCAAGTGAAACGGTATGGTTCACCGTTGATACCGCACCTCCCGTTCTGACCATTCAGGATACCATGGACAATTATACCAACCTCAAGCAATTAACGGTAACTGTCAGCGATGCTTTGAGCGGGGTAAAAGAACTCAGCTACCAAATGCTTTCCGTCGCCGACAACAGTGTAGTCAAGGCTGGGACAATAGCGATCAATTCCGGCGGTGGAGAAGAGGCAACCCGTTCCATTCCCCTCCCCGAAGGCAGGTATCACCTGCAGCTTAGCGTGGAGGACCGTGCGGGGAACAGAGCGGAGCAAAACCTGAACAACTTGTATGTGGACTATACAGCTCCGGAGATTGACATAGCAAATACCGGACTCCTTCTCCAGCCGGTTAACGGTAAATACATGGTCGGGCCGAATTTCATCCCCGTCAAAATAACCGCGGCTGATGGCAATTCCGGTTTGCACCGTCTCCGCTATTGGTTTACTGGTATTGACGGTAAAGACGGGGGCGGCGGAGAGATTGGCCTTAGCCCAAACATTAACCAATACACACCGTACCTACACATGACCGGCGAAAACGGCAAGGAATATGACCTTGAAATCCAGGTTACCGACCGTGCCGGGAACGAGTCGCCGGTAACAAAGATCGGCCGGGTTTTACTGGACAGGACCGCGCCGGAAGTTTCTTTAACCCTTACCGGTCTTATACCTTACAACGGCAAGTACTACTTGGGAGCAATCAAGGATTTGAAGGCCGAGCTTACAACCGTTGATCCGGAATCCGGGATAAAAGAGGTCCTCTTTGCCATCAGAGAGCCCGGCGGTTCGGAGTCCGGCTGGGGTGACTGGGAAAAGACAAAAAGCCATATTACAACAACCGGCGCTGTTTACCAGGTGGGAGTGAAAGCAATAAACGGGGCCGGGTCCGAAACCATATATTACAGTGAGGAGTTCATCTATGATAACGATGCGCCGGAGATCTTGGCGGTCAACATACCGTCAGGAGAACTGGTTTCCGGTGAAACAGCCATCATCGGGATTGAAGCCGTTGAAGCGGACTCACCCATAACCGAATACCGTTTGGCCGTAGGAAAC
>DATCLA010000268.1:0-5196 GCA_036564195.1 Bacillota bacterium | reverse complement strand
TCTCGGTGTACAGCTCTTCCATACTGGAAACATGGTTATAGAGGGAGGCTGTTTTGATACCCAACCTATCCGCCAGAGCACGCATGGAAAAATTCCCATACCCGTCTTTCTCGATAAGTTCCACGGCAGCCTTTATAATCGTCTCTTTATTAAGCCCCTTGTGTGCCATTTCTCTTCCCTCGACATTAAACTAATGATATTAGTTATAAGATAAATTAACACCATTAGTTTGTCAATGGTCAGGCTAGCCCTTTTTCAAGGAGTTATTCCCTGACTTTAAATGTAGTTTCTTATTTTATCTGACTGCACTCTTCCCACATTCTTGGACCGGAAAAGTCACGCTTTTCCGAATATTAGGTGAGGGGGAAATATACCTTTGATCTATTCCCGCAGATCCATAGCGGGGGTATCAATCGAGGAGACAGATATAGTTTCATTATATGAAGCCCAGTCTTTCCAAAACTTTTTTTAGAAATGAATATAATTTGACCACCGTCAAACAATATGACTACAATTAATTAAATTCAAAAGGGGCGTTTCAAATGGATAATATGAAACCAATGAGTCAGCCAATCGCAGACATTAACAGAGTTATGACGGACATGAGCAATTTTAACGGACAATTTAATCTTACAAAAACCGGTTTCGATCCTAATATGCCCGGACATAATACCGACCATACTATGATTTTGCGCCAACAGCCGAGAACAGCTAAGAAAATCGGTTCCGGAATCTCACTGCCGGTTGCAGTCCGCCAGGAAATAGGTTTAATGTTGGATGATCACCAATGCGCTTTAACGGTTGCCTTGCATCAATACAATAAACACCATTGGATGTCGGAAGGCGCCGAGGGTTTTATAAGTTTGCATCATCTGCTTGAAGAACATATTGAGCAAACCCAAAAGCACATTGACATGATAGGTGAAAGAGTGGCCCGTCTTGGAATGGTGCCAACGGCGCACCCGGTTACCCAACATGAATTGTCCTACCTAAAACATGAGGTTGAGGGACGATACTCCATTCGGGACTTTTTGAGAAACGATCTTGAACACGAATTAAAACTGCAACAAATGATGAGGCAGACCATTTCCCGCGCGCACGAACTAAAAGATTTCGGAACTGTCCAAGTTCTTGAAGAAGTACTGGTAGATCGGGAAGACCTGGGTTATCATTTATATAGTGTGCTTGAAGATGATACTTTAGTAAGAGGCATGGAGCATATACTTGCCGGAAAAAACAACTTAGCTGGAGATAGGCCGATGGACCCCTATTCAAAATTGCAATAGATTAACTTGGAAAGTTGACTCAAAAGTAATTAGTGCCAATGACGGAAGCGATTGGCGCTTCAGACTGTAGACAAAAGTAAAAATCACTCCCAGTTTACGAGATATTAGTGAATTAAGTAGTCAATATTAATGGTTTGAGGCTAGGAAAATATTCCTAGCCACATTTAGCTTTAACTGGTAGGCCTTAAATAATGATAGCGGTTTAACTGCAAGTAGTAGGGCAACCCGGGTCAACGATCACGGTTCGATTAATCGGTAAGAAAAAGTGTCGCGGGACATTTACAATAGTCAGGCGATTAATAAATACTACCGGATGAATATAAGGGACCATTCTGGGTATGACACAATTATTGATCCGGCATTGCGGAGGACAAATCACTGGTCGGCATGAGCTCATTCAACTCACCTCCTAAATACTGTACAATATTATATGTTTTCAAGAAATAAAAGGCTATTCTGTTGTTATGTTATGCTACTGATTGACAGTAATTCAACTCCAGTCATATTTTTGTTTCATGCTAAGAATGGGTTGGGTTTTATGCAAAATTGCATTTAGTTCCCTTTAAACTCATACACCACCGGAACATTAAGATCGGTGATATCCAGAGCGTCTTCCCGGATTGCACAGACAAAGGATTTATTACCACTGATTACCATCCCTTGCTGTAGGGAATCAGCTAAAACCTCAATACTATGCTCGCCTAAAGGAACATTTTCAAAGTAGTAGACACCGTCGGAACCGGTATAGACCTTCTTTTTACCATGATCCAGGACCACTGCCACCCAGTTTAGCGGTTGATCGCCGGGATCATAAGCCCGGTTAGCGTTTTGGTCGAGAAAGACCTTTCCGGAGATGGAACCGTTTAAGGTGACACCAAAGTCAAAAAACATATTCTCATTTTCTTTTAATTTAAACAATTTGGCATCAGTAACCGGGGTATAGTCGGCCGGTAACGACCTCAGGTCAAAAAAGAGCCGATAGGCATCGGGTTCGACATTTTTGTAAAGATATTCCCCATTTTCATTGGTGGTGACCTGACGTCCGTTTAACGACATCCGTAAGCCGGGAAGGGTTTTTTCATTCCGGTCATATTGTCCGTTGCCATTTTCATCAAGGTAGATCGTGCCGCTAACGAAGGAGAGATTTTCATAATCCGGAGTAATAGTCTTATAGTGTTTGCCGCTAAATCCGATGGCTTGGCCACAGGTCAATCTGTAGACCTGCTGGGCATGGGCGAAAGTGAGATTTTCGTACCAGCGTTCCAGCTCCAGTTTGATTTCCCACCCCTTTTTGGTGGCGTACTGGATCCCCAGTTTATAACTGTGCTGGGCAGGACGGTCGATTTTTGACTGGGCTTCGGGGTAGTTCCGAGTCCGGCTTTTGTATTTAAAAGGTGAGGCATAGCTGTATTCAGCATAAAGTTTTCCTTTGTTGTCCGGCAGCAATTGGGTAAAATTGAGTAGTCCGTAAGTATAGGCAGCGTCGCGCTCATAAATATTCCAGTCCCAACTGGCATAGATACTCCGTTCCGGAGTAAAAAAGTATTTACCCCAAAGTCCCAAAGTACCATTATCAATTTGAAAAGGAGTCTTTTGGAGACTGGAAACAGCTGGTTGATAACTTACACCGTAAAAGGTGGCTTTAGCGTAAATCCCGGCCAGATGCTCCCGCGTTAGCCAGCGCAGACCGGATTCGCAGTAAAGCCGGTTAGCGTCAATCGTTCCATAGTTATGCTTCGCCTGAACCGAAAGGTTGAACATAGATAATTCATTGAACATCTTGATATAATCAGTTTCATAATTGATCTCATTGGAAGTGGTGGAAGCTCCCAGTCCGGTGGTGGTAGTCCGGTCAAAGCTGAGGTAATTGCGGAAGTTAAAATTTTTCCCATAAACGTTCTGATCGACGAAGAGCCCGGACTGGTCTTCAGTGCTTTTGGTTTGATAATTTTCAGTCCGGATATCCCGTAAGCCAATACTGTATAAGTTTTGGAGGTCAGCGCCATATTTATAGTTGCGGCGTAATTCAAAGTGATGGGAGTCAAAGCTTTCCAACATTTCTCTGAGCGGTTCGGTAACCGTCGCCTTGACCTGATAAGCAGTGCGGTCCGTAATTTCCAGTTCACCCAGGAGTTTAAAGCCCCGGCCGGGGTCAACCTGGACCCGGTCATCCTGGGGAATTGTCGGGTCAATGTAAAAAATGATTCCTTCGATAAATCCTTTTTCCAAGCAGTATAAGGCGGAGGATTGCCACCCGCTGGCCGGGTCATCAGCCGCACCGCCAACCAACCAATCTAGGGAACAGATGATATTTTGACCCAAGCGGAAAGCAATTCCGGTATCAGCGCCATAAAAAACTTCTTCCGGACCGATTTCGTCCGGTTGGTACCGGGTCAGGGTGAGCTCACTGGCAAAAGAAACCTTTTCGGTCAGAGCTTTCTTGACTTTAAAGGCAGCTAATTGCTTTTCCCAGGTTTCGCTATCGGTTTTACGGAAATAGCCGCCTGCCGCCAGCCATTGGTTGGTGTTTTGATCCAAGATTCTTAAACTGGCAGCCACAGTCTTCTCGATGATCCGGGATTCACCGGACGGTTTGGTGATCACCACTTTTAAAATGTTCAAACGTTTAATTGCCAACGGTACGTCGTTAAAACTGTACCTTTCCTGGCCGGGGGGAATCAAGGTCTCATCGTAGGCTTTACCGTTCAGATATAAGACAACCTGATCACCGGGTTGCGCTTCGCCGGTTACAGAAGTATATGGGATTAAAAAGCGTGAAAAAGCATTACTAGGGGACATGACTAAAACGCCGCGTAGTTCTTGCTGGCGTAAAGTGTTTTCAAGGTAAAGGTCAGAATCGCCAAAGACCACCAATTTATTTTCATCGTTATACTTCGCCCGGATTAGGGATAACTCCGCATTTTGCCCCTCCGGTGTTTGATAATCCACCTCTCCGCCTAGGGAAATTGCCCATTTACCGGCTCGTCCGTCACCCCGTAACTGTAGTTTGCCTTCGGAGTATGTCTGACCGAAAGCGTCTTTTTGATATTCCCAAAGCAGTTCATAACGGATAGTACCTAACGAACAGGAGGGACCTTCTTGGTAGATTAATTCTTCCAAGTTGGCTGTCGGTCCGCTATTACCAAAGGTAGTCCCTTCGGAAGCAGGGATTTTCCAGTTGCCTTTGATGCTTAGTTCCTGGTATTTAAAATTCCACTCGACTTGGACACCGGTCAGATATTCAAGCAATAACGGTGAGACAAAAAAGTCGTGGTTAAAAATCAGCGGAGTTTCTTCCGGCCACATCCTTTTTTGATCCTCGATCCGGTAAAGCCCTTTGTTAAAATCAACGGTTACTTGACGCAGCTGGTTTTTGACGGCCACGACCAATTGGTTTTGCTCACGCTGAAAGTCAATTTCCAGATCGAACCGGGGAGGTAATTTATTGACTGGGATTAGGATGTGACTTTGCAGATCCAAGATTTCAAAGAGCGGGTCTTTTTCAATGACTGTTTCATCGGATTGGAGTAACAGTGTTACTACGCTAGTCTCCAATTCCGGGCTTAAGGCAAATAGCATTGAGTTGGGAAGGACTATTCCATGAGTAACGATCAATAATAGGATCAAAAGAATCACTCTACCCATTTACGAATGTCTTCCTTCCATCGTCCTTTTTCGTCAAACACCTCACCGGGCTGGATTTGGTAAAGCAGGGTTCCGAGTCATTTTGCAACAACAGTAAATGGTACCGTCCGGTTGGCAGTTTGGTTAGTTCCCAAAAAATGTAGGGTAAGGAGTAAGTTATATTGCCCGGGTTCCAATTGGTCGGGGAGCAGGAAACGTACCTCACGGTTAAAATCCGGTAAAATTACTGCTTCCGGCAATTGGGTTCCATTGATCACCTTACCCC
>DATCLA010000267.1:0-1587 GCA_036564195.1 Bacillota bacterium | reverse complement strand
GATTGAATGCTGCGACCCAACTACCTTCCAAAGCCACCGTTTAATGTATTGGCCGAGTTGTTGTAAAAACAGCCAGTACGTATATTATTACGCCGACAAAGGCTTTTTAATGGCTGATAGTGTTTTGGCGCAGTATCACGATTGGCGGAATGTGGCGGAATGGCCGGAGGTCCCAGGGACCCAAAAGCAACTTAAATCAAGTGCCGTCAAGCAGGGTAATCCTCTGGAAAAGTCGGGCCCGGTCGGAGCATTTTGTAAGACCTATAACATTTATCAAGCGATAGACACATTTTTACCCGGGATTTATGTCCCGGTTGACAATATGCCGGATCGTTATACGTACACCGGAGGGAGCACAACCGGCGGGGCGATTATCTACGAGGACGGAGCGTTTTTATACAGCCACCATGCGACGGATCCAGCCGGCGGCCGCCTGGTTAATTCTTTTGATTTAGTCCGACTGCATCTTTTTGGCGAACAGGATGATGCGGCAGTTCCGGGAACACCTACCAATAAACTGCCAAGTTATACGGCCATGTGTCGGTTAGCCGTAGCAGATCAAGCTGTCGCGGCGTTAATCAGCCAGGAACGATACGAACGGGCAACCGCTGATTTCGCAGTACCAACGGTTGGCGACACAGATTGGATGCGCTTATTGCAGAAAACAGAAAAAACCGGATTACCAACAAAAACAGCAAATAACGTTTTAATTATTTTGGAAAATGATCCGGCATTGAAAGGTAAAATTGCGTTCGACGAATTCGCCAACCGGGGTGTGGTGCTGGGGGCAATGCCTTGGGACCCGCGGGAAGGCCGGCGGGATTGGAGCGACAATGATGATAAAGGGCTACGAATTTATTTAGAACATGTTTACGGGTTGTCGTGCCCAAGTAAAGTTGATGATGCTTTGGGCGCTTGCGCTTACCGACATAAATTCAATGAGGTACAGGACTATCTAAACGGCTTAGTATGGGATGGCGTAAATCGAGTGGACACCCTATTAATCGACTATTTAGGCGCGGAGGATACCGATTACACTAAAGCGGTTACCCGGAAGTCATTAGTCGGCGCTGTGGCCCGGGCGATGACACCAGGGGTTAAATTTGACTATACTCCGATCTTAATCGGACCGCAGGGCGTTGGCAAAAGCACGCTAATCCGCTTGCTTGGCCGGAACTGGTTTAGCGATTCATTGACCAATTTTGAGGGCAAAGAAGCGGCAGAAATGTTACAAGGTGTATGGATCAATGAATTGGGTGAATTAAGCAGTTTAAACCGGTCTGAAACAAACATAGCCAAGCAATTTTTAAGCCGGACGGAAGATATTTACCGGGAGCCTTTCGGCAAACGAACGGCGCGCTATCCCAGACGTTGCGTCTTTTGGGGTACGACCAATGAAAGCGAATTTCTGAAGGACACCACCGGAGGCCGACGCTTTTGGCCCATTGAAACGATGCGGCAGCAACCAATAAAAAGCGTATTCCGAGACCTCCTAAACGAAGTTGACCAGATATGGGCGGAGGCAATGGTTCGGTGGCAAGTAGGTGAACCCCTATTTTTATCCAAAGAATTAGAGTTAAAAGCCCG
>DATCLA010000266.1:0-11723 GCA_036564195.1 Bacillota bacterium | reverse complement strand
GAGAATTTTTACTAACTTAGCTGCGGCAATCCGAGAAGGCCGTCCGATGGAGCTCTGGCCGGCGGAGGTTCCCCGTTCGGAGCGGCATAAAAGAACCAGGAGAGAGTAATTTTGGTTAAGAAATGAACTGTTACAACCCCTGAGGCACCAGCTTCCTGTCTTACTAAACATGGGAAGCTGTTTTTTTATTACTTTCCGGACTTTACTGGTTAGTGTTCTATTGAGATTTCTCTGTGGGATGCAGCAGGTTTCTTTTTTTATAAGAACTTTGATTTGAGGGAGTTGCATAATTACCTTAATAAATCCTATATAGTGACTAGCCTGGATGTAATCTATCGATCTATTGTTCTATTGTGAGCCAAAGCTTAAATCATAAATTATGTAATTCTTTAAATTGTCAAAGAAAGTAATAGAAACAATCCCAACAAAGGCTACATAAAAAATCAGATGAAATAATTAAGTTGTGTCTTTTCACATAGAGGTTTGGGCTGTTGTCCCAAATTGACGAAATGTGGTAAATATGGTAAACCCTAAAACCATGAGTCGCCAGTATCGGTATCTGAATTAGCGAGCGGGGTGATTGAATCGGTAAAACAGATTAGCTTTATTAACCATTAAAACAAGTTGCGTAACTGACTATAAATTTCCTAAGTGCATTTTACCAGCCTAGATAAAAGGGATATTAGTTAATTCCATTGCAGCAACCTGCGTCGGATAATTACCTTGCTCCGTCAAAGTCTACTACCGAAAAAAGCAACGGAGATTAGGCTAAATTTTTGGACTGAATTTTCAGGATAAAAAGAAAAAAATCTTTAGATAGCTATCCTACAAAAAAAAGGAAGGGCTTCCGTCTCAAAGAGGTTTACCGCTCTTCCCGGAAGCCTAAATAGAGAAAACATCACAATTAGAAGAGCGAGTTTTTGGAAGAAAAGCAAAGAAATATCTGCAAAATTTAAAAATAAATTTAATGCAAACTGTAACCATCAAACCAGTAATGCTTCTACTTTACCGTTCATTGCCACATTAATAAATATAGTAACAGCACTTCGCCGGTTACCATTTTACTGCTTTTTAATCTACATATTCGATTCCCTTACAAGTCAATCTATAAGGATTCCTCTAAAAGAAAGCTATTCCTTTTAATTAAGTCTACATAAAGAACATGGGGAATAACATAATTATCACATTTCTATTGGTTAATATATGTTTTGTGCAGTGGCGCCCATAAGTTGACAATTTAGGTAGTATATGGTAAACTTTTAAATTATTAATGATAAATAATATTATACATTATTAATTTACGAGCGGTGCGATGGGAAACACATTCGGTAAAATTACTAAAGCGGTTTCATAATTACAACTGGAAAAATTTTAATACAATATATTGTGTTTTGTCCGAGTGGTCACTCAATATATTGCATTAAGAGAGGAGTTTGGGAATTATGAAACTTGCTTACCATAAATTGAATTAAGAGGGAGAGATGAAAATGAAGAAATTTATGCTTGGTATCTTGATTGCAGTAATGTTAACACCGTCCGTTTTTGCCGCTCCAAAACTTAAATTAATGGTTTATACCTCGATGAAAGAAACTTTGATTGGCGAAATTCGGGATAGTTTTGTTAAAAAATATCCTAAAATCCAGTTTGATTATTATTCCGCCGGAGCCGGCAAATTGATGGCGAAAATTGCTGCCGAGCGGCAGGCAGGCAGACTGGTTGCCGATGTCCTGTGGACCAGTGAAATACCGGATTTTTACCAACTAAAACAGCAAAAATTATTAAAAAGATATATTTCCCCTCAAGCTAAATATGTAGTCAGTCCGGTAAAGGACCCGGATGGTGAGTTTACCCCGGCCCGGTTGGGTACTTTAGGGATCGCCTATAATACCAGTAAAGTTAAAGTAGCGCCAAAAAGTTGGCACGATTTACTGGACAAACAGTATGCCGGTAGTTTCGGCATTGCCAACCCGGCCTTATCGGGAACAGCAATGGTCAGCGTGGCGATGTTGCAAAAAACTTTTGGCTGGGAATTGTTTAAAAAATTCAGGGATAACGGTGCTAAAGTAGGACAAGGTTCGGGTCAAGTGGTGGACGATACTGCTTCCGGTGATTTAAAAGCCTGTATCGGTGTTGACTATATTACAATTGATAAAATTAAAAAAGGCGCTACCCTTGGATTTGTATACCCCCCAGAAATGTTGGTAGTACCTAGCCCGATCGCTATTTTTAAAGCTACTCGTAATTTAAAAGCAGCTAAAATCTTTGTTGATTTTATCTTATCCCAACAGGGCCAGCGGATAATTGCTAATAATTATACCTTACCGGTCCGCCGGGATGTTCCGGTTGCCAAAAAATATGGCATGATTGAAATTGATGAAGCGGTGCGCCGGGCGATTCCGATGGATTATCAAAAGATGGTCAAAGAAAAACAAGCCATCATTGAGAAATTTACTAACATCATGTTAAATTAATCAGTAGTTCCCGGGAGGCGCAGCGTGGGGAAGCGCCTCTGTCTTTTTACAATTTCCTATTAATTCATACTGAAACCGAGGTGCAAACATGGCTGAGGTAAGGCTAAACCGGATTAGTAAGTCCTATCACCGGCATCGGGTTGTTACAGATATTAATATTACCGTTAAAGATGGTGAATGCCTGACCTTTTTGGGCCCCTCCGGATGTGGTAAGACCGTTATTTTACGAATGATTGCCGGTTTTGAAACGCCGGACCAAGGTGAAATATTGATTGGAGACCGCTTGGTAGTCAGTGCTGAAAAACGGATCAACCTCCCACCGGAGTCCCGTAAAATTGGTGTTGTGTTCCAGGATTATGCAGTTTGGCCGCATAAAACTGTAATTGAAAATGTGATTTATCCTTTGATCATTCAAAAAATTCCCAAGGATGAAGCCAACCAGCGGGCTTTGCAAGTGATTAAACAAGTAGGACTGAATGGTTTGGAACATCGTTTACCGTATCAACTTTCCGGAGGTCAGCAACAACGGGTGGCTTTAGCACGGGCTTTGGTCTCCCAGCCTGAAATTATGTTGTTAGATGAACCCCTAAGTAATCTTGACGCTAACCTGCGGGAAGAGATGCGGTTTGAGATCAAGGATTTACAAAGAAAGACCGGAGTGACCATTCTCTATGTAACCCATGACCAAGAAGTTGCCCTTGCGCTCTCCGACCGGATCGCCGTTTTCGATCATGACGGGGTCATCCGTCAAGTCGGAACTCCGGAGGAAATCTATGAACGGCCGGTTGATACGTATGTCTTCCGGTTTGTGGGAATTGCCAATTTTCTGCCGGTTGAGTTTAGAAAGAACCAGGCGTTTATAGAAGGAACTAATTTGGATCTTGATTCTTCCTTAACAAGTCCTTTCCGGACTGAAACAGCCTTACTTGGTTTACGCCCGATGGATATTGAGTTAGTTCCGGAAGCAACCCAGATTCAAGGTATTGTTAAACGGGTGGCTTTATTAGGGCCGATTATTGATTACCGGATTCAGCTTGGGGATCACGTATTACGGGTTCAGCAGGATACTCAGGAAGCTTTGAACTGCAGTCGATTCTATGCTGAAGGCGATCCCTGCTTTCTCCGGTTTCACAATTTAAAATGGTTTGAAAGGCAAAGCTTGGAGGAAGAGGTGTCCTGATGAATCTGATTAAAAGCCTAGTTAAGCCCAACGGTCCTTCAATGGGGAAACACCAGTATCACTGGGGAGCGGCAGAGTTAGTCTTGCTACTTTCGATCCTGGTACTGGTGGTGTTTGTGGCGATCCCCGTCCTACTGATCCTGTGGAATGCTTTTTTCGTGGATGGCAAATTAAATCTGGCCGATATGATAAGAGTCTTAAGTGAAAAAGATACTTATAAAGCCTTGCTGAATTCGGTATATATTGCTATCGGTGTAACTTTCTTCAGCACCATCATCGGAGTTTTTTTTGCCTGGTTGATTGCACGGACGGATCTACCGCTAAAAAATTTAATGAAAGTCATGTTTTTGATTCCATTTATGCTTCCGTCGTTTATCGGCGCTTTAGCGTGGAAGATGTTACTTTCGCCGCGGGGCGGTTATATTAATGTCTTTCTGATGAACCTGTTGGGATTGGAAAACCCGATTTTCAATATTTATGGGATGCCCGGCATTATTGCCGTTGAAACCATGTATCTGTTCCCGTTCGTCTTTTTACAAGTGAGTGGCGCTTTGGAACGAATGGACCCAACCCTGGAAGAATCGGCGCGGATTTCCGGAGCCGGTTTGTTGACCATTACCCGGAAGATAACTTTACCCTTAGTAACTCCCAGTATTGTGGCAGGTGCGTTGTTAGTCGCCTTATATTCCTTGGCGCATTTCGGCGTACCATCAATTTTAGGTACTGAAGTTGGAATTTATAATATTCCGACCAAGATCTATGAACGGATTTATCAAAGCGGCGGAAGTTTTAAAGCCATTCGGGTAGGGACGATTCTCTCTACCGTTCTTGTGATTTCAGCCGCATTGATTTTATGGTGTCAAAACTTGCTCTTGAAAAAGGGCCGTTTCCAGATTATCGCCGGTAAGAGTATGCGTCCGGTAGTACTGAAGCTAAGAGGTTTAAAATATCCTCTTTTGATTCTTAGTATTCTTTACATCCTGATTACCGTGGCGCTGCCGACGGTTACCATCTTTTTAGTTGGTGGTTTGAAAACTTATGGGTTACCGATCACTTTGAACAATATGACTTGGGATAATTTTAAATATATCCTGTTTTCCTGGCAATTAACCCGCGATGCAATTTGGAATAGTATTTACATCTCATTGGCTGCGGCAATAGTTACGATGTTGGCCGGCACCATGATCTCTTATGTAATTGTAAAACTGAAGGTGCGCGGAAAGTTTATTCTGGAGTTTTTAGGGGTGTTGCCCTTCTCGCTACCTGGTACGGTGATTGCCTTAGGTGTGATTTTGATGTGGAGCGGCCAGTTCGGATTAAACCTCTATAACACGGCCGGAATTATCTTTGTCGCTTACATTGCGCGTTATATGGCATTTTCCATCAAATCGAACTCTGCTGCGTTGGAACAGGTATCCGATTCTCTGGAAGAGGCCGCCCGCGCCTGCGGCGCGACTCACTGGGAATCAATGCGTCACATCGTACTACCGTTAATCAAACCGGGAATGGTTGCCGCATTCTTCCTCATCTTCTTACCGGCGTTACGGGAATTGACCACATCGGTTCTGTTATACGGTCCGACCACTCGTACTATCGGGGTTGCCATCTATACTTTAAACGAAGACGGTGAAACAGTGTATGCAGCAGCATTGGCAGCAATTGCGTTAATCATTATCTTACTTGGGGAAATATTCATTCGTAAAATTACCCGTTGGAAAGGGCAGGTGAATTCCTAATGGCCCACATTGAACTGACCGGAGTAACCAAACGGTTCGGCGCTGTTACTGCTGTCAGTAACCTAAATTTAAAGATTGAAAAAGGTGAATGTTTCTCATTACTCGGTCCGTCCGGCTGTGGGAAGACCACCACGCTGCGGATGATTGCCGGTTTCGAAGATTTGGATGAAGGAGAACTCAAAGTGGCGGGCCGACTCTTCTCCTCGAGCCACCGGAAATTCTATCTTCCTCCCGAAAAACGGGACTTTGGGATGGTGTTTCAAGCTTTCGCAGTTTGGCCCCATCTAAATGTCTTTGATAATGTTGCGTTTCCCCTCCGGGTCAGGAAACTCCCAAAACATGAGATCTATGAGCGGACTAAGAAAGCTATCCAATACACCGGTTTATCAAACGTCGCACAGAGCTTTCCTAATGAGCTTTCCGGCGGTCAACAGCAACGGATTGCTTTAGCACGGGCAATTGCCATTAATCCTACGGTGATGCTGCTCGACGAGCCACTTTCCAATTTGGATCCGAAACTCCGTGAAGAAATGCGGTTCGAAATTAAAGACCTGCAGAAAAAGTTCGGATTTACGATCATCTATGTAACCCATGACCAGGCGGAAGCCATGGCCTTGTCCGACCGGATGCTGGTGATGGCGGATGGAGTGGTCCAGCAGGTCGACACGCCGTTAAACATCTATAACTATCCAGTTAACCGCTTCGTCTTCAGTTTCATCGGGTTATCCAACTTTATTCCGGTAGTGGTTAGCGGCGGCAAAGTTTTGGTGGAAGGGGGTTCCGGGGCTGAGGCTATTGAAACCGCGATCCCAGAAAATATTAGCTCTCCTACTGCAATCTTGGCCTTTCGCCCCTCCGAAGTTGATTTTGTTACGGAAGGCGGAGTCACGGGGGTTGTCAAACGCCGCGTCTATTTAGGTGATCTGATTGATTACCTAATCGCTGTCGGGTCAGTTGAGTTTCGGGTACAAAAACCCCGGCGGCGGGCGCTACTGCGGGAAGGTGAACCGTGTCGGATTAAGTTTAATCGCGTGTTCTGGTATGAACGCTAGATATTAGATTAAAAATAAAGGGGAGTAGGTTGAAAATTAAAATGTTTAAATGCGCAATCAGCAAACTGTTTCGTCCTTTGTATGTTTTGTTAGCAAAAATGCGGGTTGCTTACCAAATACTAATCATAATCATTCTTATGGCGGTATTTTTAGTTGTCGAAGGCTTATTAGCATTAAACTCTTTCAATAAGATGCAAGTAATTACTCAAAAGGTTTTTGGGGAAAGCGTGCATGGATACCATTCAATCAGCTCCATTAAAAGAGACCTCTATAAGTTGCAAAAGAATTATCTCCATAGTTTGGCAGGAATAAGCCAATATTCCTTAAGTTTTGACTATTTTGAGACAATTTCCTTGGATGCTAGTCCTGATATACAGGAAACACATAATCGACTGTTTGCAAAATTGAAATCTATCTGTGCCAGGCCGTTATCCCGTGAAAATTACAAAGAGTTTGATGAAGTCCTTACCTCAATACTGCTTAATTTACAACGGGTTGAGGATAATATCGGCGTTAAAACCACCAGCCTAATGGAACGGGGTAATCTATTTTTCAATACCTCCCGCAATACCAATATATTGCTTTTAATGACCAGTTTATTATTTTCTTTAACGATTGGCTTTATAATTGCGGCAATGATCTCCAGGCCGTTAAAGGAAATGGCCGCTGTAGCCGGGTCCCTGGCCACCGGTGATTTCACTAAAACTTTGGTATCCCAAGGAAATCTTGAAGTTAACCAAGTGGTGAACAGTTTGAATAATGCCATCGGGAGCCTGCGGACCCTCTTTGCCAACATTAACGAACAAGCTCAGAGTCTGGCTCGAGCCAGTAATGAATTGAGCGAAGCTTCTAATGATTCGGGCAAGGCCGCCGCCGAAGTAGCCCGGGCAATCGAAAGTATGGCTATAGCCTCAGCTAAGGAAGCCAATCAAATTTCCCAAACCGTCACCAATGTTACCCAACTGGAACGACTGGTCCAGAAAGTATCACGGGACTCGATGGAGATTGCTGCTTCTTCCAAACAAGTAGCGAGTTCAGCTAAGAACGGGCAGAAGATATCGGACGATGTTGCCTCGGAAATCGGTAATATTTACAGCATAACCAAGGAGATCAGTCTGGTAATCACAGAACTGAATCAATCCTCCGAGCAGATTCAGCGGATTACTAAATTAATCGGAGATATCGCGGAAAAAACCACTCTATTAGCACTCAATGCCGCAATTGAGGCTGCCCGCGCCGGAGAGCATGGCAAAGGTTTCAGTGTGGTCGCTAAAGAAACCGGCAAACTGGCAGAACAAACCAAACAAGCATCAAACGAAATTGCCGGCCTAATCCAAGAAATGCTGAATCGAAGTATTCATGCTGTAAATGTAATTGAAAAAGGGGTCGCAAGAGTGGAAGCAGGCAAAACCCTAACCACTGAAGCTGCAGTAACATTTAGTACTATCTTTAAACAATTAGAAACGACGCTTACCAAAATTAATGAAGTGGCGCAATCCGCTCAGGAAATGGCTAAACACAACGAACAAGTGGTTAAAGCAATAAGTGCGGTGGCCACGCTTAGCCAGGAAGGAGCAGCTACTACTCAAGAGATCTCCGCAACGATGGAAGAACAAACCGCCAGTGCCGAAGAGGTGGCAGTTCAAGCGGGGAATCTCTCCAAAATCGCCGCAGTTTTAAGACACTCGGTTGCCAAGTTTAAAATCTAATTTATTAGCCCGGACCCAATCGGAATACAAGCGGCAGACCCGTTTTTATGGGCTAATAATTTAAGGCTTACCGGACGGGTGGAAAAATCGAGGCCGGTTACACTTTTAAGATCCTGAATATCAGTTTGACTGATGTAATAAAGGTAAACCCCTAATTGATTCTTCAATCTAATTGTGCTATAATTCAAAATAATTAAAGTTGCATATTTACCAATAACATTGAAGAGGAAAAGTACTCCAAAACCAGTAATGAAGCGAGCCCGGAACGGTGAAAGCGGGTTTACGGGTCTGGCAGGAAGTTCGCCTCGGAGTTGCCGACTGAATCCCCAAAACCGGTAGTAGGTCCGGCCGGAATCTCCCGCCGTTAGCCAAGGGAGCGATCCTAACTTAAAAAGATGGTTAAGAGTTTAAGCACCATTTTTTAAGTTGCGATTAGTAAAAAAGCGGGCCAGTTGGCCAAAATGAGTGGTACCACGGAAGAACACCTTTCGTCTCGATTAAGTGAGACGAAAGGTTTTTATTTTTTCAAGACGATTGTGACCAGACAAAGAAAAATTATTAGGGGGAATCATTGATGTGGAACAAAGAAATTGAAACCATGTCCCGGACCGAACTGGAACGGATCCAAAATGAACGGCTGCGTCGAACAGTGGAGCGGGTTTATCAAAATGTCCCGTTTTACAGGGAAAAATTTAAACGGGCCGGGGTGAAGCCAGAAGCTATCCGGGGAGTACAGGATTTAGCCAAATTGCCGTTTACCGAAAAACAGGATCTTCGGGATAACTATCCTTTTAATTTATTTGCCGTACCCCGGGAGGAAGTGGTCCGGGTGCACGCTTCGTCAGGGACTACCGGCAAGATGACTGTAGTGGGGTACACCCGTAATGATATTGACACTTGGGCGGAAGTAATGGCCCGCTCGATGGGCTGCGGTAATGTGACAAACCGTGATATTGTCCAGATTGCTTATGGTTATGGCCTGTTTACCGGTGGTTTGGGCGCCCATTACGGTGCGGAAAAGATCGGCGCGACAGTGGTGCCGATTTCTGGGGGAAACACTAAAAGGCAGTTGCAGATTATGAAAGACTTTCAGACTACCGTCTTAGCTTGTACCCCTTCCTATAGCATGCATATGGCTGAAACCATGGCGGAGGAAGGAATTTCTCCAGACGAATTGGCAGTACGGGTAGGTTTTTTCGGTGCCGAGCCCTGGTCCAACAATATGAGGAAGGAGATGGAATCCCAATGGAAGATCAAGGCCCTGGATATCTATGGTCTGAGTGAGATTATGGGCCCAGGGGTCGCCTGTGAATGCCTGGAACAAGATGGGTTGCATATTTGGGAAGACCATTTTCTGGTGGAAGTAATCGATCCCAATACCGGTGAGGTCTTACCTGACGGTGAAAAAGGAGAGTTGGTCTTTACCTGTATTACCAAAGAAGCTTTACCGTTAATTCGTTACCGAACCCGGGATATCAGTATTCTGACCCATGAACCCTGTGCTTGCGGTCGGACCCATGCCCGGATGCACCGAGTGATGGGGCGGACGGACGATATGTTGATCATCCGCGGGGTCAATGTCTTCCCGTCACAGATTGAAAGTGTTTTATTGGAGATTGGCGAGACTGAACCGCATTATCAGTTGATCGTGGACCGGGAAGGTAATTTGGATGATCTTGAGATCTGGGTGGAAGTTTCCGAACGACTATTCTCGGACCAAGTCCGGCAACTGGAGGAACTGGAAGCCAGGATTAAACGGGAGATCGCCAGTACTTTAGGTATTTCTTCCCGGGTAAAACTGGTGGAGCCGAAAACCATCGCCCGCAGCGAGGGTAAGGCTAAACGGGTGATTGATAAACGGGATGTCTATAAGGAATAATAGGAGAGGACCGTCTGTAAGGAAAAACTGTCGCCTTGCCGGAGGTTTATTTTTCCTCAAAAGCAGGAATTGAGTTATGGTTTCCGAATTTAGACTTAAGAAATTTCCAGAAGTTAAGCCGTACCTATTTTAAAGATGGGAGGGACTTACTATGAAAGTAAAACAAATTTCGGTTTTTTTGGGGAATAAATCGGGGCGGTTAGCGACGGTTACCAAAGTATTGGGTGAGAACAGAATTAATATTCGTGCGCTTTCGCTGGCGGATACCACCGATTATGGTGTTTTACGTTTAATTGTCAATGACCCTGCCAAAGCGATGCAGGTTTTGAAGGAGCATGATTTTACCGTCAGTGAAACTGAAGTACTGGCTGTGGCTATTGCTGACGAGCCGGGAGGCTTGGACCGAGTGTTACAGATCTTAAAAGAGCTGGGGGTTAACATCGAATACATGTATGCTTTTGTCGGAAAGACCCGGGAAGATGCAGTGGTGGTCATCCGGATGGACCAGATCGACCAGGCGCTGGAGTTGTTGCTAAAATCCGGAGTTAAGCTGCTGAACGCTGAAGAGGTATACGCCTTTTAAATCGGTTGGGAGCCACGATGAAGCCGAGGGGAGTTAAACTTTGAATTATTACCAGGAACAACTGAAAAGATTTCAACCGCAGCACCTCTTTTTTATCGGAGTTGACTCCGATGGTTGCGTCTTTGATACGATGGAGCTTAAGCAGAAAGAATGTTTTTGTCCGGTTAACATTCGGGTATGGGGGCTACAGCCGGTTGCCAAATATGTCCGGGAGACGGTAGAGTTTGTTAATCTTTATTCAAAATGGCGGGGAATGAACCGTTTTCCGGCATTACTGAAAGTCTTTGACTATTTGCGGGAGCGGGAGGAGGTTAAGACCCGCGGTTTTAAAGTTCCGGAACTAAAAGGGCTGCGGCAATGGGTTGACTCCGGTGCTCCTCTGGGTAACGCCAGCCTGGCGGCAGCAGCTGCCAGTGGCGATCCGGATTTAAAAAAAGCATTGGAGTGGAGCAATGAGGTTAATGAAGCCATTGCCGCAATGGTCCATGGGATTCCGCCCTTTCCCTACGTAAAAGAAAGCCTAACTAAATTAAGCGCCCGGGCCGACCTGGTTTGTGTTTCACAGACTCCGGCCGAAACCATTGAACGGGAATGGGCAGAGCACGGGTTGTCTGCAATTGCGGCTATTATTGCCGGTCAGGAATCCGGGACGAAACAGGAACAACTGCGGCTGGCAGCAACCGGAAAATATCCGGTCAACCATATCCTGATGGTTGGTGACGCCTATGGTGACTTGGGGGCTGCGAAGGCCAACGGGGTGTTGTTCTATCCGATTAATCCGGGCCAGGAGGAAGTTTCCTGGAAACGTTTTTATGAAGAAGCTTTGGACCGGTTCTTTGAGGAAAAGTATGCCGGTGGCTATGAGGCGGAGTTAATCCGGGAGTTCCGGGGCTATCTGCCCGATACGCCACCCTGGCAGTTGTGAAAGAAGAGTTTGCTTTTTTCGTAAAAGTACTCAAGTACCAAGCCGTGGGTTGCCTAGATTTTTATATTAACCGAAAAGGCACAGCAGGATTTTACCTCGTGCCTTTAGTTTTCGCTTAAATACTTTCCATTATTACCAGTTTTCCATCCGTGACCGTCAGACCGATCAAACCAAGCTCTGCCTTACTC
>DATCLA010000265.1:0-2067 GCA_036564195.1 Bacillota bacterium | reverse complement strand
GGGTACATAATAGTCCGAAATGGAAAGGATATAGGGTTAAGTACTGAAACTAAATATACGGATAAAAAATTAACACCGAAAACAGAATACCGATATCAAATCAAGGCATGTGATATGGAAGGAAATATTTCCGAACCAGGCGAGGAAATAATAGTTGTAACGGAAAATTCCAAGGCGGAAAATATAAAAAAATCACCAGAAAATTATAACAAAAAAATAGATTCATACTCTAAAGATGATATCAACAAGGAAAAAAAGTATATTTTCAAAAAAATGTTTCCCAAAATAAGTCACATTCCTTACGATAACCCGGAGCTTTTTGAGAAATTGCTGAGTATGTCAAGTGAAGACCTGTTCGAAATGCTCAGACAGCGAATAGTCCCAGAGGGTATTACCCCGGATATAATACTGGAATTGGCTTATGATCCACGGTTCGAAATGTTTAAAAAAAATGAAATATTTGATGAAGAAAACCAGGAACTGGTAGATCTGAATATTTTCCAAAGCTGTTTTGCTATACAAAGCGACGGAAACATATCTGCCTTATCGGTCAGTGGTTTCACAAAAGTGGCTGGTGGCATTAATCACAGTATAGCTTTGAAGAATGATGGAACCGTATGGGCCTGGGGTGATAATGACAGAGGGAAATTGGGCGACGGAACAGAAATTGGCCGCAGGGTACCATTGCAAGTAACAGGACTAAGCAATGTTATATCAATAGCTTGTGGTGCTATTCATAGTTTGGCTGCAAAGAATGACGGGTCAGTATGGGCTTGGGGGTGGAATGGACATGGTCAATTGGGGGATGGAACCACAACGGATAGGTTAACACCGGTGCAGGTAAACGGCTTAACCGGAATAAAGGAAGTAGCCGCAGGGTATTTGCACAGCATAGCGTTAAAAAGCAATGGAACCGTATGGGCATGGGGAAGTAACGGCTCAGGTCAATTGGGAGACAAAACGACAACCAATAGGTTGACGCCTGTACAGGTAAGCGGATTAAGTAACGTTACTGCCATAGCTTCCAGATTTGCTCATAATTTAGCGTTAAAAAGCGATGGAACTGTATGGGCATGGGGGTTAAACTGCTTTGGCCAATTGGGAGACGGAACGACGACCGATAGGCTGACACCTGTAAAGGTTAGCGGGTTAACCAAAGTAACCGCAATAGCTTGTGGCGAAACACACAGTTTGGCATTAAGGAGCGATGGAACGGTCAGAGCGTGGGGAGGTAATGTATATGGTCAATTGGGGGATGGAACAACAACAGATAGATTAACACCAGTAAAGGTAAGCGGGTTAACAGTAATAACAAAAATAGCTTGTGGCTACGATTATAGCATTGCCTTAAAAAATAACGGGTCAGTTATGACATGGGGAGATAACGGATATGGCCAACTGGGAGACGGAACGACAACTAACAGGCTGACTCCGGTACAAGTCAGCGGGTTAAGTGGAGTATCAGAAATATCCGGCAGTCAAGAACACAGTTTAGTTGTAAAAAATGATGGAACCATTTGGGCTTGGGGTGAGAATTTTAATGGAGAATTAGGCTGTGAAATAACGAGATACAGACATACCCCAAAACAGGTTACCGGTATTAGTGGAGTAAAAGCGGTTGCAGCCGGAGATGAACACAGCATTGCGTTAAAAACCAATGGAACCGTATGGGCATGGGGAAACAATGCAGACGGGCAGTTGGGTGATGGAAGCACAACTTCAAGGCTGATTCCTGTACAGGTAAATGGATTAAGTGGTGTAACAGCGATATCTTGTGGCGGATATCACAGCATGGCTTTACTGAGCAATGGGACTGTAAAAGCCTGGGGATGGAACAGTTCGGGACAATTGGGCAACGGAACCAAAACAGGAAAACTCACTCCGGTACAAGTAAGCGGATTAAGCGGAGTGTCATCAATTGCCTGCGGCTATGAACATAGTGCCGCTTTAAAAAATGACGGCACGGTTTGGACATGGGGTGATAACAGCGATGGTCAACTGGGGGATGGAACAACAACTCAAAGGTTAACCCCTATAAAGGTAAGTGGATTAAGCAATGTATCAATG
>DATCLA010000264.1:0-9370 GCA_036564195.1 Bacillota bacterium | reverse complement strand
TTATACGGCTCCCTCAGTCTGAATTTAGCTTTAATGATCTTGGGAGGTTACTTTCTGGGAAAATTATGTGAGGAGCGTTATCAATGGTCTAATATGACAATTACTGGGATCTTAACCGGCCTATTTTTTGGCTTGTACCAGATGTTTTCCTTTGCTTATCAGGCAACTAAGAAGAAATGAGTTATCTCTTAATTTTGTCCTTAATAGCCTTCGGTTTAGTTTCGGGCCTGTTATTACCCGGGTTGAGCGGTGCGATTTTGCTGGGGTTCACTCTTTTAGGGCTGGACTTTTTCTGGCAATGGCTTCGGATTCAACAAGTAATACAGGCGCACCGGAGTAGCAGAAGGTTAACCATAGTCCCGTTTTTTTTTGTGCGGTTGTTCAGTGTCTTGCTGTTGCTCCAACTCAGCCGTGTCCGGTTACAATCGAAGTATTTTTTGGTTTGTGCCGCTTTTAGTTTAGCTTTACCTCTTACCGGCCTTGCAGGAGCTTATTTGATGAGACAGAGGGGATTGAAGTAATGGAAATTTCTAATAATATTATTAGTTTATGGGGGTTAGAATTTGACTTATGGATCATCCTAATGTCGTGGCTGGTCATACTGATTATTACTCTGTTAGTCTGGTTGGGTGTGCGAAAACTAAGTTGGATCCCCAGTGGCTGGCAGAATATCCTGGAAATTCTGGTGGAGTTCATTGAAAATGTGGTGACTGACAGCTTAGGAGCCAAAGGGGTCAAATACACCTACTTTTTCGGATCGCTGTTTTTGTTTATCTTATTTGCCAATATGCTGGGTTTAATTCCGGGATTGGCCTCTCCGACCCGGGATGTCAGTGTTACGGCGGCTTTAGCTCTATTAGTGTTAATCTGGATGCAATATATTGCGATCCGCGAAAGCGGGATGATTAATTATTTAAAACATTTTTTCTCACCCAATCCGGTTTTCTTTCCTTTGCATCTGATGGATTTATTTACCCGTCCCCTAACTCTGGCGCTGCGGTTATTCGGCAATATCTATGCCGGTGAGATTCTTATTGAGAAACTCACGGAAACCTTTCATTTGGTAGTTCCCAGTGTGTGGCTGTTGATGAGTGTTATGATTGGGGGAATTCAAGCTTATATTTTTACGGTGTTAAGTTTAGCATATACCGGCCTGTCAATTGAAGAACAGGATTAATACTAAAGTGAGGTGGCAATAACAGAATGACTTTACAAATGATGGTGGTAATTGCAATTGGAGTAATCTGTCTTGGTGCCAGTTTTGCGGCAGCCTTATCCGATTCCAGGGTGGTTGCGACAGCTATAGAAAGCATTGCCAGGCAACCGGAAGTGGAAAACGGACTGTTCCGGGCGATGTTGATTGGTATCGGTTTGGTGGAGTCCATCCCAATTATCGCAATTGTCATTGCTTTCATGCTCCTGGGTAAACTGGGATGATATTAATGTTTAAATAAGATGAACAAATTTACTACATAAAATTTGTTCATCTTATCGATTTTTAAGATCTTTCAAGCTAGAGAAGTTTTTGCAAAATATTTAATTTGCTTTTACGCAAATAGAGTTCTTTGCAGCTCTCTGTTTTACGTAAACTAAAGGAGGTTATCATCGTAATGGGGATCGAAATCCGTTTTGGCACCTTACTGGTGATGGTGATAAATTTCATTATTTTACTTGTAATATTGATACGCCTCCTTTACCGGCCGGTTCAGGGAATTTTAGAGCAGCGTCGGCAGAAAATTATATCAGAATTGGAGCAGGCAAAACAGGCGGAAGAAGATGCACAACGTCTGCGCCATCAGGCCCAAATTGTATTGGAAGAGGCGCATGTTGAGGCCTATGAAACGGTTGAAAAAGCTAAAAATGAAGCTGAACACTTTCGGGATCAACTGATTTCAGAAGCCCGCGCCGAAGTAGAACGCCTCCGGCAAAGGTTTAAGGGAGAACTGGCCCGTTCGCAACAGGCCATGCAGAATCAGTTAAAGGAGGAGGCAGTGGATTTGGCCCTGTCGGCCGTAACCAAAATTCTTGGCAATAAGATGAGCAAAGAATTGAATGATGAGTTAATCAGAGCCGTCGTTGAAGAGATCGTAAAGGAGGCCCCATCCTACGATGGATTGCCCGCAAATTTGTAATTTTGCCAAAGCCATGGTTGATTTAGCCCAAGAAATGCAGCTGCTTGATGAGGTCCGGCAGGCGGCGGAGGAATTACTGCCCCGGTTGAATCTTCCGGAAGTTCGCCAGTATCTACTGCATCCGCTAGTTAAAGCGGATGATAAAAAAAGTTTCTGCCGGAAATTAATAGCGGCAAGCGTTCCTCAGGTGTTTATTAACTTCGTTGACTTGATTATTGACCGCCGTCATTTCCGCTGGTTGCCGCGGATTATGGAAGAAACGATTAAACTGGCAATCAAAGCCCAAGGATATGAGATTATTACTCTAATCAGCGCTAAAGAGTTAACTAAGGCGGAAACCGAGTTGATCCGGAAAGAATTGGAGCAGCATTGGTCAATCCGGGTATTTTTAGAAAAGCGGGTTAATCCCAGTTTAATCGGGGGGATTGTCATTCAACGGGGCGATCAATTATACGACGGTTCAATCCTCGGTAAAATAAATCAGTTAAGAACGATATTAACCGGGCAACCGGTTTAATCAAATTCGGAATAAAGAAGGATTATCCCATGAATTTATTGACCGAAGATATTGTTGCGGTTTTAAAAGAACAGATTGCTAAGTACCACCTGGACCTGGAAGCCCAGGAAACCGGGACTGTCCTGGAGGTTGGCGACGGTATCGCCCGGATTTACGGTTTGAATAAGGTAATGATGGGAGAGTTAGTGATCTTCCCTAATCGGGTCTACGGATTGGCGCTAAACTTGGAAGAAGACAACGTTGGTTGCGTGCTGTTGGGCGATGAAGCTTTAATTAAAGCAGGCGACCTGGTGCGTCGTTCGAAACGGGTAGTTGAGGTACCGGTAGGCGAAGCCTTAATCGGCCGGGTAGTAAACGGGTTGGGACAGCCGCTTGACGGGAAGGGCCCCATCGTGAGCCGCGAATACCGTCCGGTAGAGCACGATGCCCCCAGTATTGCCCAGCGGGAACCGGTACGGGAACCACTGCAGACCGGAATTAAGGCCATTGATTCGCTAATTCCAATCGGTCGGGGTCAGCGCGAATTAATCATAGGTGACCGACAGACCGGGAAAACGGCCATCGCCATTGACACCATTTTAAACCAGGCCCATAGCGGGGTGATCTGTGTCTATGTGGCCATCGGACAAAAAACCTCTTCACTAGCTCAAGTGGTGCAAGTATTGGAAAATCGGGGCGCCATGTTGTACACCATCGTGGTGGCGGCGACTGCCAATGAACCGGCTTCCCTCCAATATTTAGCGCCTTTTGCCGGCTGTGCCATGGCTGAATATTTTATGGCCCAAGGTAAGGATGTCTTAATCATCTATGATGATCTTTCCAAACACGCGGTTGCTTACCGCACGATGTCGCTGTTACTGCGACGGCCCCCGGGACGGGAAGCTTATCCTGGTGATATCTTTTATCTGCATTCCCGGCTATTGGAGCGGGCGGCGAAGCTTAATGGTGACAACGGCGGCGGTTCACTGACTGCTTTGCCCATTGTCGAGACTTTAGCGGGCGATGTCTCTGCCTATATTCCTACCAACATTATTTCAATTACCGACGGCCAAATTATCCTCAGTACCGAATTGTTTTTCGGCGGTAACCGGCCTGCGGTCAATGTTGGGCTTTCCGTCTCCCGAGTCGGCGGTAATGCACAAATTAAAGCGATGAAGCAGGTAGCCGGCAGATTACGGCTGGATTTGGCGCAATTTAGAGAATTGGAGTCATTTGCCCAGTTTGGAGCAGAATTGGATAAATCGGCCCAGGCCCGGCTAAACCGGGGTTTTAAGACTGTTGAGCTTTTAAAGCAGGAACAATATAACCCGATGTCCATTTATGAACAAATTGTCTTAATTTTTGCAGTAACCAACGGTTATCTGGACGAAATCCCCGTCGGTGAGATCCGGCGGTTTGAAAAAGATTTCCTCCATTTTATGCAGATCGAAGGACAGTCTTTTTACCGGCGTCTAGAGGAAATCCGGTTTTTGGACAATACATTAACTAAACAATTACATGATTTGACCAGTCGTTTCCGGGATCGATTTACGGTAACAACTTAAAAAGCTTATTTTGGGAATACTAAAGAAGGTAGCGTAATGGCTTCAATCCGTGACCTGAAAATTCGGATTAAGAGTACAGAAAATATTGAACATATCACTAAAGCAATGAAGATGGTGGCGGCGGCCCGGTTAAAAAAGGCCCAGGCCCGTTTGGAGTCTGCCCGTCCTTATGCCCGGAAAATCGCTGAAGTTACTTTGGATGTGGCTGCTTCAACCAACTGGTCCTTTAATCCCTTAATCCGACCCCACCGTCAAATGAAACACGTTTTAGTCTTGGTTTTTACCGGAGACCGGGGCTTAGCGGGCGGTTATCATAATAATATTGCTGATCAGGCTGTTGCCTTTGGAGAACGGTTAGGTAAAAAAGTTAAAGTGGCCTATTATTTAATCGGCAAAAAGGGCTACTGCCGTTTTTTGCAGCGCCAAATTCCGGTTTACCGCCGTTTTGAGCGTCCGGTTGCCGGGGTCTCGTTCGGTACTGCCCAAGAGTTAGCCAAGGAATTATACGATCTTTATGTGGGGGAAGAGTTTGATAAGATCTTCCTTTTTTATGCCAAATTTTATTCAGCGATGAACCAGAAGCCCCGGCCGTTTCAGTTATTACCGCTGGACCCGACACAGTCACAGCGAAAACCGGATGGCGTCGGGTTGTTTATCTTTGAACCCAGCCGCAAGGAGTTGTTAGACAGTATTTTATACCGTTATGTTGAAAGTGAAATCTTTCGTGCCTTTTTAGAGACCGAAGCCGGTGAATTAGGGGCTCGGATGGCCGCAATGTCAGCTGCTTCCGACAGTGCGACAGAGCTTATTGAAGGTTTCCGGCTGCAGTATAATCGTTTGCGCCAAAACCGGATTACCAAAGTAATTACGGAGATCGTAGCTGGGGCGGAAGCATTAAAAAATCAATAACAGGAGGCTTTAACGATGGCAACAGGCCATATTATTCAAATCATCGGACCGGTGTTAGACCTGGAATTCTTACCGGAGGAGCTTCCCAGGATTAATACGGCGGTTTTCATCACTGCTACCGTTAATGGACAATCCCGCCAGGTCGTTGCCGAAGTGATGCATCAGATCGGTAATAATCGGGTACGTTGTGTGGCGTTAAACTCCACCGACGGACTGTCACGGGGCTTGACTGCAGAGAGCACCAATCAACCGATCCGGGTTCCGGTAGGCCGTCAGACCCTGGGCCGGATCTTTAATGTGTTGGGTCAGACGATCGACAATGGTGAACCGATTAAACCCGAAGCATACCATCCGATTCATCGTAAGGCTCCGACTCTGGAAGAACAGGACATCGAAGTTAAAGTATTGGAAACCGGGATTAAGGTTATTGATTTACTGGCACCGTACCCACGGGGCGGCAAGATCGGCTTGTTCGGAGGAGCGGGAGTTGGCAAAACGGTACTGATTATGGAATTAATCCGGAATGTCGCTACCCAGCACGGGGGTTTTTCGGTCTTTACCGGAGTCGGTGAACGTACCCGGGAAGGCAACGAGTTGTGGCTGGAGATGAAAGAATCAGGAGTGCTCGATAAGACCGCTTTGGTGTTCGGTCAGATGAATGAGCCGCCTGGGGCACGGCTCCGGGTAGCTTTGACCGGATTAACTATGGCTGAATATTTCCGGGATCAGGAGAACCAAGATGTATTGCTGTTTATCGACAATATTTTCCGTTTTGTTCAGGCTGGTTCGGAAGTGTCGGCCCTATTAGGCCGACTGCCTTCGGAAGTCGGTTACCAACCGACTCTGGCTAATGAAGTCGGGGCTTTACAGGAACGGATCACTTCCAACCGCAGCGGCTCAATCACTTCCATCCAGGCAGTTTATGTACCGGCAGATGATTACACTGATCCGGCACCGGCAACTACCTTTACCCACCTGGATGCGACCACCAACTTGGAGCGGAGTATTGCCGAATTAGGGATTTACCCGGCGGTTGATCCGTTGGCTTCTTCTTCTCGCCTGGTTTCGCCAATTATTATTGGTGAAGAGCACTACCGGGTAGCCCGAGGCGTTCAGGAAACCCTGCAACGTTATAAAGAATTACAGGACATCATAGCCATCCTGGGCATGGACGAATTGAGCGATGAGGACAAACTGGTGGTAGCCCGGGCCCGAAGGTTACAGCGCTTTCTTTCTCAACCGTTTTATGTAGCGGAAACCTTTACCGGGATCGAAGGACGTTATGTGCCGCTGGCGGAGACGGTTAAGGGTTTTAAGGAAATTCTGGAAGGTAAATATGATCACTTACCCGAAGAAGCTTTTTATATGGTTGGGAATATTGAGGAAGCCGTAGCTAAGGCTAAAAAACTACAAGAGGAGGCCAACAGCAATGCCGGTCCCGACTCCCAAAAGTACGGTTCCCAATCCGCCTAGTGAAAAATTAATGTTACAAGTGGTGACACCGACCAAGATCGAACTCTCTAAAGAGGTCGATATGGTGGTTGCTCCAACCATCAAAGGCCGCATCGGTATTTTACCGCGGCATATCCGGCTGATGACGGTTTTGGAAACCGGAGTACTCGAATATAAAGTTAATGGGAAACAGTATTTTATGGCCATTAGCGAAGGCTATTTGGAAGTGACCCCTCATAAGGTAATCGTCCTAGCCGAAGCAGCGGATTTACCAGAAAATATCGACGTTGAACAGGCATTGGCCGAAAAACGTCAAGCCGAAGAAGAATTACTTCGGGCGCCGGATGAAAAGATCAGTTTTGCCCGAACCCAGGTTTCATTGCAACGGGCATTAACCAAATTACAGGTTGCCCGCAAATATGGGGATAAGAAAGATTAAATTTCGCGGAAAAACAGAATAGCAAAAATAATAATTTCCACTGGATGCTGCACATTTATTGGCGGTTTCTAATTATATTTAGTGAGCTTTTAACATAATATATGATGTCCAGTCTGACAGCTCTTTAATATATTGTGTTAAAATGACAAATCGTCAAACTCGCTTATTTTAACCGGAGGAGGAATTAGGTTGAAAGACAGCATGGTGGAAATATTATTTTATCTGGTACCTTTGGGTTCCCTGGTAGCATTGTTCTATGCCCTTTGCTTATTCAGGTTTATAGACAAACAGGAACCAGGCACCGCCAAAATGCAAGCGATCGCAGCGTCGGTCTATGAAGGGGCCATGGCTTATCTGAAACGCCAATATCAGGGGGTAGGGCTCTTTTTCGCTGCGATGTTTGTTTTATTAATTATCTTGGCTTTTTTTGATTATCTCCCGTCTCCGGTCCCGTTGGCCTTTTTAACGGGAGGCTTTTTTTCTGCTTTAGCAGGGTTTTTCGGAATGATTACTGCTACTAAAGCCAATGTCAGGACCGCTTGGGCAGCCAGTAAAAGTCTGAATTTGGGACTGCAGGTAGCTTTCAAAAGCGGCGCCGTGATGGGCTTGGTGGTAGTGGGATTGGGTTTATTAGACTTAAGTATCTGGTTTTTAGTTTTAAAATATGTTTTTAATGCTCCGCTCCCAACAATTACTGCTACGATGCTTAACTTTGGCATGGGTGCCAGTTCCATGGCGCTCTTTGCCCGGGTAGGCGGAGGAATTTTCACCAAGGCAGCGGATGTCGGAGCAGATTTAGTAGGTAAGGTGGAAACCGGCATTCCGGAAGATGATCCTCGTAATCCGGCAGTGATTGCCGACAATGTAGGTGATAACGTCGGCGATGTTGCCGGGATGGGTGCCGACCTTTATGAATCCTATGTTGGTTCAATCGTTGCTGCCGCCGCTCTGGCGGTTGCCGCCGACTTGGGATTACGCGGGGTGATGATTCCGATGCTGTTGGCAGTGGTTGGTGTGTTGGCATCGATTATCGGTACTTGGTTCGTCCGTACCCGGGAAGAGGCCGAGCAAAAAGTTTTATTGGCTGCTTTACGTAAGGGTACTTATACCAGCGCTGTTATTATTGCGGTTGTTTCCGGTCCGTTAATCGGAATGATTTTGGGTTGGAAACAGATTGGTATTTATTATGCGGTATTGGCCGGGTTGCTGAGCGGGGTATTGATCGGCGTTATTACCGAGTATTATACCTCCGGAACTTATCAACCGACTCGGAAAGTTGCCGCTGATGCGACTACCGGTCCGGCAACCGTAATTATCGGAGGATTAGCGTTAGGAATGGGTTCCACCTTTCTCCCGATCCTGGTGGTAACTGCGGCAATTCTGGTTAGTTACTACGCCGCCGGCGGCAGTGATTTTGAAACAGGTCTTTATGGGATTGCTATTGCAGCAGTAGGGATGTTATCTACGCTGGGAATTACCCTGGCGACTGATGCTTACGGCCCGGTGGCTGACAATGCCGGCGGGATCGCGGCAATGGCCGACTTGGGTAAAGCAGTCCGGGAACGTACCGATGCTTTGGATGCGTTGGGTAATACCACCGCCGCCACAGGTAAGGGTTTTGCCATCGGTTCTGCTGCCCTGACAGCGTTGGCCTTAATCGTTTCTTTTACTGAAAAAGTCCAGTTGGAAAGCTTGCGAAAGATTAACGGACTGCTGGCTAACGGTGCGCCGGTGCCACAGTGGTTGCAGGAAGCCAGCCGAATTAATCAATTTTTGGATTTGACTGATCCTAAAGTGTTGATCGGATTATTAGTTGGGGCGATGCTGCCGTTTCTTTTCTGTTCCATGACCATAAAAGCCGTTGGTAAAGCCGCTCAAAGCATTGTCTTGGAGGTGCGACGGCAATTCCAGGAGATTGTGGGTTTGATGGAGGGAAAGGCCAAGGCAGACTATGCCCGCTGTGTCGACATTTGTACCAAAGCCGCACAGCAAGAAATGGTATTACCGACGCTTGCCGCGATTATTGCACCGGTGACGGTGGGTTTATTAGTCGGCGTCAAAGGGGTGGCCGGTTTATTAGCTGGCTCCACCGCTACCGGTTTTGTGTTAGCGGTAATGATGGCCAACTCCGGCGGTAGTTGGGATAATGCTAAAAAATACATAGAAGATGGTAATCTGGGGGGGCAAGGTTCCGACCCACATAAAGCAGCCGTAGTCGGCGATACTGTCGGTGATCCTTTTAAAGATACCGCCGGTCCGTCACTGAATATTTTGGTAAAATTAACCTCAATGGTAGCGGTGGTCTTTGCCTCTTTTATCTTGACCAATTCAGTGTTTAGGTGATTTTGTGATCCTATTTATGGCAAACCAATAATTT
>DATCLA010000263.1:0-6242 GCA_036564195.1 Bacillota bacterium | reverse complement strand
ACCCGAGATCATGCAGGGTAACACCGGAAAAAACCTGGCCTGTTTTGTTACTGCGGCTGGTCTGTTCAAAGGTGATGTGGAAGATAAATTTAAAGAAGTGATCAAAAATATTATTCAAAACCAAGAGCACCTGACCGAGGAAGATGTTGACTACCGAGAATTTATTAACCTGAAAAACGTCACTTTTCACCCTTACTGGGATGATCAGGTAAATGTCAAAATCCCCTTTATCCATTTATTCGTTGATCAGATTATCGGAGCTTACCTGGAACCGAAAAGGCTGCGTTAAACTTAGAGAACTCTTTCACCCCAAATTATACCAAAATTTTGAAATATGTATATACCTGAAGCTGCTATTGCAATAAAAAAACGCCAAAAACTCCGGAACCCCGAAGGAAGAATAGGGAGCGACTTAAGCACCCCAATCTTTATTAGCCTGTAAGGCCAATATACTCTCGCTCTCTTCGAAACCTATTAGCATCGTACAACTTTTATTGTTCCGGAGTTAAATCAGTTTTGTAACAAGTTAGGTTCTTTAAAATTTTAAATATAGAAAAGGAATTGCATAATTACCTCAATAAACTTTTTGAACACAATATATAGTAACTAGCCAGGATGTATCTATCAATATATTGTGGGCTAAAGCTTAAATCAGGTATTATGCAATTCCTGATCGGTTATAAAGTAGGCCATATTTTAAATTGAACAAGCCAGTATTTCGCCTCATAACCGGTATTAGTCTAACCGTATTCCTAACACCGTCAGGGCATTACCATTAATAACCAATTAATCCAGTTAATGTACATTAACAGGTCAGATCGCTACCGGCACCGGACTGCCCAAAACCAGTCCATCCGCTGTAACTACAGCATCGTAAGCCAGCACCCTGACCCCGGTTTCTTTAGCCAAACGCAGTGCGGCTGTGAATTTAGGATCCATTGCCGTATTGGGTTGAAAACAGACCGGACCTCGCATCTGAATCAAAAAGAAGATGCACCCCTCGTAGCCCATACGAACAGCTTCACCCAACTCCAACAGGTGTTTTGACCCTCTTTCCGTTGGGGCATCCGGAAACAACGCCACCCTCTCCCGCTCTAAGGTTACACCTTTGACTTCGATAAAACCTTGTTTCTTACCGGTCTCATAATATAGATCAAAACGGGAATTACCAAAACTAACTTCACGAGCCAGATGTTTTAATTTACTGAATTCCGGTAGTGCTCCCGTTTGCAATCCTTCAAAAACTACCTGATTGGGGGCTTGAGAGTCAATATTGACCAGCATTTTCCCTTTGTAAACCGCAACTAGCGAATACCGGGTTTTCCGTCCGGGATGACTGGCTTCTTCCAAAATAACCGCTGCCCCCGGTTGTAAAAGCTCGCGGCAGCGGCCGGTATTTTTCATATGCACCGTAGTAACGGCTCCGTCTACCAGCACCCGAGCTGTGAAGCGATTCGGTCGTTCCCAAAATACGGCAGGTTTAATACTGTGGTATTGCATGATCATAAAATCCGTAACATCGTCGTTTCATCACAATTGGGGAATTTAGGACAGTTAATACACTCCTTCCAGACCTTATGGGGCATCTGTTCTTTAGGAACCTCATGGAAACCGCAACTTTTAAAGAATTCTCCTTGGTAAGTCAGGGCAAATACCCGGTTAATTCCGAGTTCCAGCGCCTCCTGCAGTAATTTTTCAATCAACTGTTTGCCGAGGCCCTTTCCCTGATACTCCTCTTTAATTGCTAAAGCACGAATTTCAGCCAGATTATCCCAGGTTACATGTAAGCCCCCTGCCCCAACTAAAACCCCATCATCCTCTACCAGTGTAAATTCACGTAAAGCCTCATACATCATATTTAGCGACCGGGGCAACATCAGACCCTTGTCAGCAAAAGCATTGATTAATTCATGAAGTCTCTCCACATCCTGCATTTTAGCCTTTCTAAAAATTATCATGGGTTCGCCTGCTTTCCACGAATATTTATACAGTAAGTTTTATTCGGCGTAAGCAATAATATTCCTTTAGCCTTAACCTTAAAGCTATAAAATTTTCGTATATTTATTCTGCAACAATCTCCCATAAAATAATCAGGTCACAATATTAAAAGGAAAGCCCAAAATCAACCTTTTAGTATCATGACCTGATTATGATATATATGTAAGTAGCAATATGGCGATATTGCTACACTAAGCTTGTTTCTACCCCAGCATCGTTACAGTGCTTGAGTAACCTGTAGTGTTTTTACAATGGTAATTTAACATATAACTGTTACTGATGTGTTACACCTAGTTACGCTGGGTTCGTTTTAGCAAGCCCTACTGCAAAATATAAAAGGCCTTAAAGTGGCAATTAATCTCCCCCAAAATTTTCCATAAAACTGGACATTCCTAAAATAAAAACCCCACTCATCTGAATGGGATTAATTATTATCACTATCATGGTGCCACGAGCCGGAATCGAACCAGCGACACGAGGATTTTCAGTCCTCTGCTCTACCGACTGAGCTATCGTGGCATGGTAATGGCGGAGCCGACGGGACTCGAACCCGCGATCTCCAGCGTGACAGGCTGGCATGTTAAACCGGCTACACTACGGCTCCAAATAATGGTGGTCGCGACTGGACTCGAACCAGTGACCTCTGCGATGTGAACGCAGCGCTCTAACCGACTGAGCCACGCGACCGCAACTGCATTGTTGATTATAACCTAAGCTGCGTCTAAAGTCAAGTGCCTATTTGCCAGTAACCATTATTATAATAATGGCGCCAAATATTCCCCCAATCCCTCACTGCTAACAATTTAAACATGACATTAGCCTTAATTTTGTTGACATCCTAAAGCTGAAAAGAGTATATTAAATGAAGAATGTAAATACTTTAAGAGGCAGGTGAGAATGATGGAAGGCGACGGTAGTTGCCCTAAAACTATTAAGGTTCTTATTCTTGGCTGTCCGTTTAGCCGAACTTTCAGATCTCACCGTATGCTTCGTTAACTTTTGGTTGCCCCGAAGTTTACGGATTTTGGAGGAGCCAAACTGAGCCTAAGAGTAAGAACCATCCCTAATCTTACGCCCGAAAGGAGTTGGCCAGTATGCTCAAAACATTTTTAACCGTGGATGACGGACAACTAATCACCATCGAAAATATTGCCGAAAAAGGAGCCTGGGTAAACTTAATCAACCCTACCGAGTCTGAGTTAAACCAGGTTTCTGCCGCACTTCATATTAACAGCGATCTTTTAAAAGCCGCCTTGGATGAAGAAGAACGTTCCCGAATTGAAATCGAAGACAATCAATTATTAATCTTAATTAATATACCGGTTTATAGTGAAGAAAGCGCCCGGTTAGTCTACGACACGATACCATTAGCAATTATTGTCTGTGAAAATAACGTAGTCACAGTCTGTCTCAAGGAAAACTTAATTTTAAAGGAGTTTGAGGCTGCCCGCCAACGAACTTTTTGTACCTTTAAAAGGACTCGTTTTGTGTTACAGATTCTCTTTGTTACTGCTTATTTCTACCTGCGTTTCTTAAAACAGATTGATAAAAAATCCAGCATGATCGAGAATCAGTTGCACCGATCGATGGAAAATGAAGAACTGATCAAATTGCTCAATTTGGAAAAGAGCCTGGTTTACTTCATCACATCATTACGTGCCAACGAAATTGTAATGGAAAAACTGTTAAAGTCACATTTACTCAAGTTCGATCCGGACTTGCAGTTAACCTCACAGATTCTCAAGATGTACCCGGATGATGAAGAACTGCTAGAAGATGTAATCACCGAAAATAAACAAGCCATTGAGATGGCCGAAACCTACAGTAACATCTTAAGCGGCATGATGGATGCTTTTGCTTCGGTAATCTCTAACAATCTAAATATTGTCATGAAATTTCTCACTTCAGTGACGATCGTAATGGCTTTACCGACCATGGTCGCCAGCTTTTTTGGAATGAATGTCGCAGTCCCGATGCAACATTCCCCCTACGCCTTTGTATTTACCCTCGGTATTTCGATGGTCCTTTCGGTAGTTGCAGTGGTGCTGTTGCGGCGGCGTCGGATGTTTTAAATTATTATTTAAACAGCGCAAATAAACTCCAGGGATAATCGTTCTGCGGTGGCTTGCAGGTGAACCGCATTAACTCCGGCCGGGTAGGATGTTTAAATTCAATCTGCCCGGCCCATAAAGCGATTTGTTGTCCCGGACAATTTACATGATGACCATATTTTTGATCCCCGCACAACGGGGTTCCTACCGCTGCCAACTGGACCCGGATCTGGTGAGGCCGCCCTGTCACCAGATCAACCCTGATTAAACTTAATTCTTCCCTAGTCTCCAGTACCTGATAATTAAGAATTGCTTCTTTCGCTCCCGGTTCGGATGGTGCTACTACCTTAACTGTATTGGTGGTTTCCTCTTTTTTCAGATAATGGCTCAAGCAGCCGCACCGGGACGGCAAGACTCCCCTGGCCACCGCATAATAGGTCTTTTTAAAATTCCGGGTGCGAATTAACTCTGACAACCGGGCCGCTGCCTTAGAAGTCTTAGCAAAGACCATCACTCCCCCGACCGGTCGGTCTAACCGATGCACCAGACCGACAAAGACATTACCCGGTTTTTGATAGCGTTTTTTCAGATCCGCCCGGAGCAAATTGAGCAAATCAGCACTCCCGCTTCGATCACTCTGAACCGGTAGATTAATCGGCTTGACTACTACCAGCAAATGATTATCTTCATAAAGGACTGTAACGGGCTGTACCGTCATTGCGCTTCCCACCGACAACTGGCACCGCAAGGCAACACCAGTTTGGTAACTGTCACCGGCAGTCCAATCTCATCCACTACTGCAGTTCCCCGGTATTTTCCGTCCATGGCTAAAGTCAGCATGTTTTGAATCACCGTTGGGGCCAGCCCGGTTTTATAAGAATTGATTAAAAAGAACAATGGTTTTGGTGCCATAATTTGGATGCAATCCTTTAATAAAGCAAATAACTCATCTTCGATCTTCCAAATCTCGCCCGCCGGGCCACGGCCATAGGAAGGCGGATCCATGATAATTGCTTCATATTGCCGACCCCGGCGCTGTTCCCGCCGGACAAATTTACTGACATCGTCAACAATAAAACGTACCGGACGCTCCCGTAGCTTGGATAAGGCCAGATTCTCCTTGGCTAGGTTAACCATTCCTTTGGATGCATCGATATGACAAACCTCCGCTCCGGCATAAGCCGCAGCCACTGATGCTCCTCCGGTATAAGCAAACAGGTTCAATACCCGGACCGGTCCGCTGTGCCTGCGGATCAGGTCAACCATCCAATCCCAGTTGACCGCCTGTTCAGGAAAGAGTCCGGTATGCTTGAAGCCCATTAATTTAATCCGAAAGGAAAAGGCATGATATTTAACAAGCCACTGTTCGGGCAGTTGCTTCCGAAACTCCCAGCTTCCCCCACCGGTACTGCTACGGTGGTAATACCCATGGACGTCCTCCCAGATAGCTTCATTGGCTGATTTCGGCCATAATGCTTGGGGATCAGGTCGACGCAGGATAATCTGGCCCCAACGTTCCAAACGTTCTCCCGCTCCGGCGTCGATTAATTCATAATCCTTCCACCCTGTGGCAACTAACATTAGCGAACTCCCCATTTTTTCGATCTTACACTTCAGGACTGATTCTATCATTACCATGGTAATGCGTCAATAATCCTATCAAGAGCAGACTCCGCTCAATTCTGCCCCTACTTTCCGGGAACAGCGCCCATTTACTGTCATTACTGGTCTCATGGTTTGCTTCCTTAACCTTGTCTTCAATAAATTTTCTTGTTAAAAAGTTTCGGGATAAAATGATTTTGGCCAAACATACTAAAGTTATCAAAATTAAAATTAAAGGAGTCTCAAGGACCATCTTCGGCAGGCCAATCGGTACCCAGTTGTTGGCTGAGTTATGGGAATGTAACCAGGCAAAAATCGATGATCCGAAACAGATTGAAGCTTCCCTACTGGCAGCCGCCCGGGCTGCCGGAGCCGAAATTATCGGAAGTTTATTTCACGAGTTTGAACTTCAGGGAGTCAGTGGTGTTGTGGTAATCTCCGAATCGCACTTGACCATTCACACCTGCCCGGAACAAGCTTATGCTGCAGTGGACATCTTTACTTGCGGTGAACATACCATACCATGGAAAGCCATAGAACACTTGGCCTTTGAATTTGAGGCTGAAGAAACTCAATCAATCGAGATTAGCC
>DATCLA010000262.1:0-4475 GCA_036564195.1 Bacillota bacterium | reverse complement strand
CAATAACCCCCTTGAATTTTCGAAAGGTCGATGTTTAATTCATTCGCGATTTCATATTTGAATTTATTCAAGGCGGGACCGGCGGCATTCACTAAATAACTATTTGATTTTTGTCCAGTACCCATGGTTATCACCTCCTTTACTTTTAGGTTATCCTTAAAGTCAGGGGGTATAATACATTTTTTTTGGAATTTTCGGAAAATACCGCTTTAAGTTTTGGTTTTAGTCCGAAATGCCTCAGTTTCAAAGCTAATTCGTTGTCTTAAATAGCTTTGCTCAAAGATATACTGTATTGCGGCTTCGATCATTACCTTGCTTAATTCCCCGCCAAAACGGGCTATTTGGTAAGGGGGTAAATCCCAAAGAGTGGGAACGGTAGTGAGTAACGGACCATTTGCACTTCTTAATCGGTTTTTTAAATAATGACGAATCATTGTCTTTTCTCCTTTTAAGCTGTTGAGCTGCTAAAACGAGTAAACTATGGAAAACGGTAACATTGTTTCACAATTCGTTTTGATGAGTATTCTGTACCACGATAAACCAGTTTAACTCAGGTAAAGATTGACTTTTATGAAATTAACCTATATAATATTCGAAGGTGATTTAGGTGATAGTAAATATAAGTTCAATCCGCGATGAAAGAGGCGCCGCCCTTTCCTTTAGGGGATTACACCAGATTGGATTGGGTGGTTTGGAATCATTGGGATTAACCCTTGACCAGTCGGCAAAGGTTGAAGGAAAAGTCACAAATACTGGGAAAGGTTTTTTGGTTGAAGCTAAAGTTCAATTTAACTATCAGGCCAGTTGCAGCCGGTGTTTGACCGAGTTCACTGCGGACTGCTGTTTTGAAGTTAAAGAAGAATTTGTCAAAGGTGATCATGCTTCCGATGAGACTGTTTATGGTTTTTCCGGAGATAGTATTGACTTGACAGAATGTTTGCGGGACCAGATTATCTTGGCTTTACCGATGAAGTTTTTATGCACTCCGGAATGTAAGGGTATTTGCCCGGAATGCGGTAAAAATCTCAACTTGGAAGTTTGCCATTGCCGTTCAGAACAAACAAATCACCAGTTTGAAATTTTAAAAAATTTTTTATCACCAAAAGGAGGTGGATCAAATGGCAAATCCTAAAAATAGAACCTCCCGGACGCGCAAAAGATTGCGGCGTGCCAATTGGAAAATGACTGCACCCAACTTCGGATTATGCCCTCAATGTCATGAACCCAAACTGCCGCATGTAGTTTGTGGAAATTGCGGTTATTATAAAGGTCGGGAAGTTGTTTCCAAGGTTGAAGGTTAAATGACAAGGTCATTTGACCTTGTTTTTTAAACAGGGGTATTAGAAAATTAACTCGGTTTACAATTCCGGAGGTGTGTCCGTTTGTGGATTGCAATAGATGCCATGGGAGGCGATTTTGCACCCCGGGAGATTGTCCTGGGAGCAGTTTCCGCATGTCAAGAACTGAATGCAGAGATTATATTAGTTGGTGACGAAACCGCAATTAAAGAAGTATTAAAGGGGAAAGCCACCACCGGATTGAAATTAGAGATTCGCCATACTTCAGAAGTAATTACCATGGAGGAGCATCCTGCTACCGCGGTACGCCATAAAAAGAACTCTTCTTTAGTGGTAGCAAATCAACTTGTAAAAGAAGGGAAAGCCGCAGCAGTAATTTCGGCCGGTAATACCGGGGCGGCCATGGCCGCTTCCTTATTCGGTTTAGGTCGAATTGCTGCAGTATCCCGTCCGGCCATTGCCATACCTATGCCTACAGCTAAGGGAATTAGCGTGCTCTTAGATGCGGGAGCGAATGCCGATTGTCAACCGGAGGATCTGCTTCAATTTGCCCACATGGGCTCAGTTTATGCTGAAAAGGTCTTAAACCTTAATACACCAAGGGTAGGGTTGTTAAGTATTGGGGAGGAAGCCACTAAGGGAAACAGATTGACTATTGAAGCGCACCGTCTTTTAAATGCAAGTAACTTAAATTTTATCGGTAATATTGAAGGCCGGGATATCCACCGGGGCGTTTGTGAAGTAATTGTTTGTGACGGCTTTGTGGGCAATATCGTGTTAAAAATGACCGAAGGTTTAGCCGGAGTCCTTTTTGAACAGATCAAAACTGCAGTAACCGCAAGTTGGTGGAGTTCGTTAGGTGGAATGTTTTTACGGGGAGCTTTTAGGCAGATTAAGGCTAAACTAGATAATACTGAGTATGGCGGAGCACCGCTTTTAGGTCTAAACGGTGTCAGTATTATCAGTCACGGTAATTCTAATGCCAAAGCAATTAAGAACGCGATTCGTGTGGCTATGCGGGCAGTCGAAGAACGATTAGTTGAAAAGATAACCATTGCGTTACAAACTATTGACAAGATAAAGGGCTAGTGCAGGAATGGGTAAAATTGCATTTTTATATCCCGGCCAGGGTTCTCAATACCTAGGCATGGGCAAAGAACTTTATGAGAACTTTCCGGAGGCCCGGAAAGTATTCGATCAGGCGGATCAGGTTTTAGGCAAGCCGTTACGAGAAATCTGTTTTAACGGTCCGGAACCAGTTTTAAAAGATACCCGTAATGCCCAACCGGCAATTTTAACTACCAGCGTGGCAGTTAATCAGATTTTAAAAGCGGCAGGCGTTAAACCGGATTTTGTCGCGGGGCACAGTTTAGGTGAGTATAGCGCTTTGGTTGCCGCGCAGGCCATCAGTTTTGCGTCGGCCCTCAAATTGGTAGCAGAACGTTCGCGCTTGATGGCTGAGGCTGATCCTAACCATAACGGTACTATGGCAGCGATAATCGGACTTAACCGGTCTGTCTTAGCTGATTGTTTGCAGACTGCTTCCCATTTGGGAGCAGTTGAAGCGGCTAATTTTAACTGTCCGGGTCAAATTGTAATTTCCGGGACTAAAACCGGAGTAGCCAAAATGGAGGAGCTGGTTGCAGCGAAAGGTGGTAAATTTATTCCTCTGGCGGTTAGCGGTCCGTTTCACTCCAGCTTTATGAAAGTTGCCGCTGAACGGTTTCGGCCGGTATTAGAGCAGACCGAATGGCAGCAGCCGGAGGTTACTATTATTGCTAACGTCAATGCCCGTCCGGTTTCTAAAGAAGCGATTGTTGATAGTTTATACCGCCAGCTCTTTTCTTCGGTATTATGGGAAGATACTTTAAATTACTTATCAGGCTGTGGAGTTAATCTCTTTTTAGAGGTGGGACCGGGAAGAGTTTTGTCAGGTTTAGTGAAAAAGACCCTGAAGGGGGTCAAAGTATATAACTGCGAGGATTTGGAATCGGTTAAAAAAGCTCTTGCAATTTTAAAGGAGGTCTAGTAATATGAGATTAGCTAATGAGGTGGCAATTATAACCGGAGCCGCCAGAGGTATTGGCAAAGCGATTGCAATCGCTCTCAGTAAAGAAGGAGCGTCCGTAGTACTTTCCGATGTCATGGATGAAGTACATCAAACTGCCGCCGAAATTGAACAGGCTGGGGGTAAAGCGGTATCAATTATTGGAAATGTTACCAAATTTACAGATTGTGAAGCTATGGTTGATAAGGCGGTCAAGACTTTCGGAAAACTTGATATACTGGTCAATAATGCTGGTATTACCAAAGACAATTTGGTTTTACGGATGAGTGAAGAAGATTGGGATGCCGTTTTAAATATTAATCTGAAAGGGACTTTTTTATGCACCAAAGCGGCAATTAAGCCCATGATGAAGCAACGTTCCGGAAAAATTATTAATATTGCTTCGGTAATCGGACAGATCGGTAACACCGGACAGGCAAATTATTCAGCTTCGAAGGGTGGGGTCATCTCCTTCACTAAAACAATGGCTAAGGAGTTAGGATCCAGAAATATTCGGGTAAATGCGATCGCTCCAGGTTTTATCGAGTCAAAAATGACTGAAGCCCTCCCCGAAGAGGTTAAAAATAAATATTTAAGCATTATTCCCTTAGGCAAATGGGGAAAGGCAGAAAATGTCGCTGACGCGGTGGTGTTTTTGGCTTCTCCTGCGGCGCTCTATATTACCGGGCAAGTGCTGAATGTAGATGGCGGTATGGTGCTGTAGTTTAAGGGCAATAATAAACTTGTTTTACATAAAACCATTTTTAGCCAGCCGTTTTGGAAGGAGGTGAATTGGTTGGATATCTTTAGTAAAGTTAAAGACATCGTAGTGGAGCAGTTAGGGGTTGATGAGGAAGAAGTTACCGAACAGGCATCTTTCGTAGATGATTTAGGTGCGGATTCCCTCGATATTGTCGAATTGGTAATGGCTCTGGAAGAAGAGTTTGATGTGGAGATTCCGGATGAAGACGCTGAAAAAATTGTAACAGTGGGAGATGCTGTTAATTACATTAAGGAGAATGCCCAGTAAGCTTTTTGAGAGTCCCGAATTCGGGGCTCTCTTAGTAATAAACGAGTTTTATAATTTCGGAATTCTTCCTTTTAACACGATATATTGATAGACTGATCCG
>DATCLA010000261.1:0-8865 GCA_036564195.1 Bacillota bacterium | reverse complement strand
GTATAGGACAGTCCGTAATCCTTTTATGCCGACATAGGTAAACTTGGTGGCATAGTTGAAAAGTAAACTATCCCCATGGGAACATTCACAAAACGCTTTAAGTCTAATTTAAATAATAATGCAGTTTAAAAGTGAAACCTCTTTTTTGCTTATAAGCTGAACTAATTCTTGAGCAGTTCATATCGGGCTTTGCAATAGGAAACTAGCTTAATGTGTAGTTTAGTTCTTTTTATTAATAAGCCGGGAGGTGACGCAGGTGAAGCATAAAACCTTCATTATCGGAGAAGTGATTTTGCTTCTGTTTTGGTTAATGCCGGTCTACGGAGCAGATGTTCTCTACCGGTTGACCCATAACTGTCAAGATGCTTTAATTATTGGGAAAATCAGCAGTCAACAGGGGCAGAACTTTAAAATTGAGGTTGAACGGGTAATCAGTGGCAGGCTAAAGGTTCAATCATTGTTCTTAAATTCAGACTTCGAATACAGCCTGCTTTTTACCAAGCCCCAAATCGGCGATGTTTGTGTGGCGTCATTGCAACGGTCCGGACCGGGGTACCGGATCCGATGGGGTGTTTATAAGGTGGCGAGTTTAGATAAGAAATTAATTTTTGAAAAAGTCGGCCTGTCCGAGGGGTTAAAAGCAGATCTAACCGCCTTGGAGTGGTATATTAATAGTAACGGCAAAGCGACGGAATTTTATTTCGACGGCACCGACGGAGTTCAAGCCTATCTGCGACTGGAAAACGGGAAATCACTTAGAATCTATCCAGTGCCGGAGCAGGCTCTAGAAACTGTATTCCCGGCCGAACATTGAAGATCCTCAAATTAGCCGAAGGTTTTGAATATTATCTGTTGAACCTAAAAAGTGGTACATATTTCATCTTTGACAATACAAACTAAGTTTGTCAGCGGTTATTTCAGATCTGGCTTTTCAAGTGTGAAAATAAGCAATTATCCTATTATGGAATCTCATCTAGTAAAGTTTGGGAGGCTGAATGATGGAAGAACTTTTTAAACGGATTAAACAGGAGATTGATAAAGGGATCACCGTAGTCAGTGTTAAATCCAAGGAGATTCTGGACAGTGCCAAGATTAATACTCAAATTGCGGAGTTAGAGGATAGTAAAAACCAGCTCCTCAGAGAGATCGGGGAGGTTGTTTGTAAAATGTCTCGCAACCCGGATTATAACGGTGATGGGGCAATTGCTGAAAAATGCCGTATGGTTAGTGATTTGGAACAGCAGATCGAAATGAAGGAGTTGGAGTTGAAAAAACTCCGTACCGATACTCAGGAGGCGATCGGTAAGCGCATCTGCGAATCCTGCGGCGCTGCCATGGATGAGAATGCTAAGTTCTGCAGTAACTGCGGTGCCCGGTTGGTGAAGGTGGAAAAGTAGGACGAACGGATAAATCGAATCAATGGTGTATAAAAGTTATTAACCCAATTTTTTTAGAAAATTAAACAGCAGCCCAAGTGGTGCTGTTTTTATTATTCGGTAATATTGGATTCTTTTTACTGATTAAACCAGCAGGAAAAGTGCAACAGCTTGGTGAAATTTTTAATTAAAGTTAAAAACTGTTAATAAATCTGCTTTTAAGAGAGCAAGTTTCATAAGCTAAATTTTATTCTTCAAACACAATATATTGATAGACTAATCAAAAACAAGATCCCATATATCGTAAAAGCTTAGTAAATGTAATTTAGAAACCACCTTAAGAGTTAAACATAGGTGGGAAACTACTGCGAATTTAGGTGAAAAAGCTGTGCGGAAACCAGTTAATCTAATTTATTTGGCAGGGATACCCCTGCTGGTTGTGGGAATAGTCTTTGCTGCCTCTTGGCAGCAAGCAACCGTGAAGGTTAGCACTAACATCGGAGAATCAGCACAAAAAACAAAATTGACCGCGCCAATTCGGATCGTCCAGCCACCCGAGGATGCACGTCTGCCTCAGTTGACTGCGACTTATGTTTGCGGATCGGTGACACTGCCAGGTCGGCTTTTAATCAACGGGGTTGAAGTACCGGTGCACCCGGACGGCGGGTTTGTAACAATGGTGAATCTAACCCCGGGGCGGTTTGCAATCAAAGCCGAACTGATTACCGGAGCGGCTACATATTATGAAACCCGGAACATTATAGTCGCCGGACCGGAAGAGGCTGCTCCGCTTCATCCGTTAACGATTCAATGGGTAGAACCACGGTCGGATCAGGAGTTGCTGCCTGGAGATGATGTGAATGTGGCTTTTAAGGGTAGTCCCGGGATGAAGGCCTATTTTAAGGTACAAGGAATTCGGGGAAAATTTCCAATGTTGGAGGATGGTGCGGGATCAGGCATCTATCGCGGAGTTTACCGGATTGGGAAGGAAAAGTTGCCATCCCCGGCAGCGATCAAAGTAACTCTAGTTAACCGGAGCAACCGTAAAAAGTCCATGACCGCTCCGGGCAGGATCAGCTTATTCCCGGAGGATGTCCCGGTAATGGCCAAAGTAATTGCATCCGGTACGGTTTTGCGCAGCGGGCCGGTAGTGGGCCCCCAAGACCAGGCCGGTTATGAGATGTTTCCGCCACCGGGAACTATCTTGCAACTCAGCGGGCGCTGCGGCAATGAATACCGGGTCCGCCTAACGGCAACCAAAACTCTCTGGGTCACAGCGGATCTACTGCAATTGTTGCCTAAAGGGACGTCGGCTTCCCTGATAGCGATAGGCAATATTAGCGTAACTAGCGCAGGGCAGGTAACCCAAATTCGGATCCCGCTCCAACGTAAACTGCCGTTTCGCATTGATACAGATCCCAAAGGCAGCTATCTTGATCTTTCCTTATTTGGTGCTTTTTCCAATACCGACCGCATTGCCAATCAGTCCGGCGATGTAATCAAAGAGTTAAGGTGGTTTCAAGATACCGCCGAAACTTATCGCTTGCGGATTCTTACCACCGCTCACAGCTGGTGGAGTTATGATGTCCGCTATGAAGCTGAGGCACTGGTCGTCGAATTACGGACTCCACCACCGGTAGCGCCGGGGGTGTCGCCTTTGAACGGCCTTACCGTTGCTGTTGATGCCGGACATGCCTCCGGTACCGGGGCGATCGGCTGTACCGGCTATGCGGAAGGGGATGCTAATATGGCCATGGCGCTGAATCTGAAAGCTAAATTGCTGGAAAAAGGGGCTAAAGTAATAATGGTTCGGCCGGGTAAAGCCGATGTCCCTTTAAGAGAACGTCCTAAAATCGCTTGGCAAAATCGGGCCGATATTTTACTCAGTCTGCATAACAATTCTTTGGGCTATGGCGGTAATCCCCTCATTAAGCACGGTTTTGAAATCTATTATTTTACTCCGATGAGCCTTGCGCTGGCCCGGGAGATTCATGGAGCCTATAAGGCCAGGTTTGATTCTGACAGTGAGTATAATTTACCTGACGGCGGTCTGCACTTCGGTAACTTTGCTTTGCTCCGGACACCGCAAATGCCGGCAGTACTGATTGAATCGGCTTATATGATTTTCCCGCAGGAAGAGGCATATTTAAAAAGCGACGGATTTCATTCGGCTTGTTCTGAGGCGATTATCGCCGGTTTACAACAGTATGCGAGCCGGATGCGCCCGGTAATTCCCAAGCAACCAGTTGCAGACCTTTCTTCGCGTAACGAATGAATTCAGCCGCCGGAGGGACTTTGTTTCAAAGGAAGGCCTGAGCTGGAGAAACTGCTGAAAGTCTATATTTTCTTCGGATAACCGGTGAGAGCCGAAAGACCCGAACCGGTTAATTTCTGCTTGGTTTAGGATTATTTTGGCAGGAAATCGGGAAGCCTGATGAGAATTATTTTCCTAGATAAAGTTGGAGATTTCTTATTAAAGCGGCGGAAGGTGAGGACATTAATGGAACCAGTGGAGAAAATTATCAGAAACGACCGGTTTTGTTTTGAAACCGTGGGAATGGAATTGATTGAGATTACACCGGGAGCGGCCACTGTAAAAATGCAAATTAAGCCGACCCATCTTAACGGCTTAGGCCGGGTGCAGGGTGGCGCCATCTTTACCCTGGCGGATTTGGCATTAGCCGCTGCTGCCAACTCCCACGGCTATACAGCGGTATCGATTAATGCCAATATTTCTTATTTTAAAGGAGTTAGCGACGGGTTTTTAATTGCCCGTGCCAATGAAGAATCGCTAAATTCGCGATTAGGTACTTATACGGTTAGAGTGACGGACCACTCTGATCAATTGGTAGCTTTAATGCAAGCTACTGTATATCGGAAGCAAGAGACCCTAACAGAGCTTTTGGAAACCAGGGAGTGAGTGCGCTCCCCAGCCGGTTACTTTTAAACAGGTAAAAATAATTAAAAACAGATGAGGTGACAATTATGGGAATAATCTTTGAAGAAGAGGAACGTAATCATACAGTGCTGGAGGTGGCGAAACGAATGATGGCAGCGGCCCGGACTGCTCCCAAAGGATGCGGAGTAGATAATCTTTGTATCGCGATACTGGATAAACCGGGGATTGAACTATTGGCTGCCAAGATGACTGAACTGGCGGAAACGGGGGCTGCTTCGAAAACCTTTTTGCGGGATGCCGCCAATCTGTTACAAGCTGAAGCGTTGGTGCTGATCGGGACCAAAATCAGACCGCTTGGCTTGAAATATTGCGGGTTATGCGGTTTTGCCAATTGCGAAGAAAAAGCGCAACATCCGAACCATCCTTGTGCTTTTAATACCGGAGATCTGGGAATTGCCATTGGTTCCGCTGTCAGTGTGGCCATGGAGGCGCGGCTGGATAACCGGGTAATGTACACAGTGGGTATGGCCGCCCGCGAATTGAAGTATCTGGGCGCAGACTGCCGGATTATTTATGGGATTCCCCTTAGTTGTACTGGGAAGAATCCATTTTTTGACCGGAAACAATGAATTGAATTCCCAAGATAAATAAGAAAAATAAAAGGGAGGCTTTGCATGAACGGCTTGCTAATCGCAATTGCCCGTTTTGACACGTTCATCAACCAGTGGGTAATTGCTTTACGGAGCGACTGGCTTACCTGGTTGATGCTCCGTATTACCAGCCTCGGTTCTGCCGGCGGCATTATTGCAGTAGGCTTAGGTGGGGTAGCTGCCTGTTGTTATTTTCACAAAACAGTGGAATCGGTTATGTTGATGCTGACCGTGTTGGGAGCCTTTGGGATTAGTGAAGGTTTGAAAAGCCTGCTTCAGCGGGCCCGTCCCCCTTTGCCCTGGCTTGGCCCAGCTACCGGGTTTAGTTTTCCCAGCGGCCATTCTCTGGTATCGATGACTTTATATGGATTTCTGGCTTATCTGGTGTGGCGGGAACTCAGACCGTCATTGCGACGGCGCACTCTGATTACGGTGTTAATAATGTTACCGGCATTAATCGGCGTGAGTCGGATCTATCTAGGAGTTCATTACCCTAGTGATGTTTTGGGTGGCTGGATGCTGGCTTTGCTGTGGACCGAAATTTGCGTTACAGCAATGAAATACTTAAATTTCCAGGTTTACAAAAGAAAAGGATTGAACTAAGATTTTACCTGTTTAAGGAGGAATTTAAAGTGCTTTTGCGAGAAGGCGATTTAGTATTATTTCAAGGCGACAGCGTCACTGATACTCACCGCGAGCGGGAAAACAACGCCAGTTTAGGATCGGGCTATGCAATGATGGCAGCATCCTGGTTCGCGGCTTTGCACCCTGAAGTAAAGGTCCGTTTTATTAACAGAGGGATTAGCGGTAACCGGACTAAAGATTTAAAGGACCGTTGGGAAGTTGATTGTATTCAACTTCGGCCTACGGTGGTTTCAATCCTGGTCGGTATCAATGATTGCTGGCGGAGGTTTGACAGCAATGATCCTACTACTACTGCCGAATTTGAAGCCAACTACCGCTTTTTATTAGAACGTCTACAAGAAACAGAGGTACGTCAAATTATCCTCTGTGAACCCTTTGTTTTACCGTTTCCAGAGGACCGTCGACAATGGCGGGAAGATCTGGACCCGAAGATCGGGGTAGTACGTGATCTGGCCCGGGAGTTTCATACTTTGTTACTACCGTTGGATGCCATTTTTCACCGCGCCGCAGTGGAGCGACCGCCTCAGTTTTGGGTTCCGGATGGGGTACATCCATCTGAGGCTGGTCATGCCTTGATTGCTAAAGAATGGCTACGAACTTTGAAGTGTTTTTAACAGTAGTACTGCCTGTTAATTCAAAAAATAAAGAGAAGCAAGAGGAGTGGTTGGATTGTTGCCGGTGCTGTTGCCGGTGCAGTGACCATTGCCTTGAAGTAGGAATATATTTCGTCGGGAGTAGGACTATTTAACTGGATAATACCATAGATTCTACAGGATCATAAAATTACAGAAAGGCGATTTCTGAATGAACGATTTCTTCAAAGCAATGGTTCTGGGAGTAGTGGAAGGGTTAACCGAATTTTTGCCGGTTTCATCAACCGGTCATCTAATCCTGGTTAATCAATTGCTGCCATTTGATAAACATTTTACTCATGTGTTTGACGTAGTGATCCAATTAGGGGCAATTTTGTCAGTAGTGGTGTACTTTTGGGGAAGGTTGTTCCCATTCAGCAGCGGGAAAACCCAAGCGGAACGAAAGCAAATCTATGATTTATGGTTGAAGACGTTGGCCGGCATAATCCCAATGTTGCTAATCGGAGCGGTTTTCAAAGACCACATTACTGAGTATTTATTTAATCCGGTCATCGTCTCCCTGGCATTAGTCGTCTGGGGTGGTGTGCTGCTTTTAATCGAAAACCGTCATCAGACCAGCAGGATCAATTCGATGGCCGCTTTGGATTATCGGACCGCTTTTTTGATTGGGCTCATTCAGTGTTTGGCGATGATTCCCGGAACTTCCCGGTCGGCGGCGACCATTGTTGGCGCAATGCTGCTGGGAGCTTCGCGGGTTGTAGCAGCCGAATTCTCCTTTTTTCTAGCCATTCCAACGATGGTCGCTGCCTCGTCCTATGCTTTGTTGAAAACGGGATTTAAAATGACCGGACATGAGCTTTTAATTTTAGGTACCGGCTTTATAGTTTCATTCCTGGTTGCCTGGTTGGTAATCGCCGGTTTTATGAAATTCATTGCAAAACGGAATTTCAAACCCTTTGCCTACTATCGGATTATTCTGGGGATAGTGATTTTAGGTTTTTTCGGAGTGTAGCGCTAAAATAGGTTTAAACGTTTAAAATTATCGGCCGGTTGGAAAAGCTAAAGTAGAAATTATACTAAAGCTGGGATTAGGGATTGAAACAACGTATAGTCCAGTTGCGGCGCAATCTTGCCGGCCTAAATGATCGGGAGTAGTTATGCTCGGTCATTCTTTTTGTCACTGCGCCGCCGATTGTCGGGCTGAAGCCGGCAAGCCTGGTTTGTTTTAGTCATACCGGGCGGAATCCATTGCAGTTATGGCAGTCCCGCTCTGCCCGGAGTCGAACTTTAAGCAAGTATTGCGCATTAGATTATATCTGACTGGGTCAGTCCTCTCACGCTGTTCAGGTTCTGTTCTACCGGCAGCCGTTGCTTCAAAAAAAGTGGTCTGGAGACGTTGCGCACTTATCATGAAAGCGATTTATTAATGAGAAGGAGCTGGAGACAGGGGATGGAAAATATCGGTAAACAAGGATGGCGCCGGGAGATAAGCCGCCGTCGCGCTGCATTAGCGCCGCAAGATTTCATAAGGGCAAACAGCCGCATCCAACAGCGCTTTTTCAATTTGAACCCGGTACGGGAAGCCGGGGTAGTGATGATTTATCATTCCATTAACGGAGAAGTAGCAACCGAAGGGTTGATTGAGAAATTAATTAGGTTAGGCAAGCAGGTGGCGTTACCCGTTTGTATTCCTGGGCCGGATCTGGAAGCTCGGGCCATTCAATCCCTGGCGGAAGTGGTTCCTACCGGCCGTTTCGGATTACGGGAACCTTCTGCCGAAACACCGCTGGTGGATCCGGCAACCATTGACTTAATTGTTATACCGGGAGTGGCTTTTGATATTCATGGTAACCGCCTGGGTCACGGCATGGGTTACTACGACCGTTTCTTGAGCCGAAGCGGTTTGAGAGGATTTAAGCTGGGGCTGGCCTACGATTTTCAAGTGGTGGACGGTTTGCCTGTGGAAACCTATGACGTTAGGATGGATGCTTTACTAACTCCGGAACTGTATCTGAACTTTACCTGAAGGCTCGCCTTTTGAAAACATTGTAAATCCGATGAATAGTGATTTTTAAAGGATCTCTGACTTCAGACTCTGGTTTGTTTTTATAATCGGGAAGTGGTATAATATTACGGTAAATCGGGGCACTTTTTTAAAAGAGTTGCGTTAAATCCAAATAATGATCAGACTTTCAGGTTTGAAAAGCCTTTTCCATTTTGTAGATGAGGTGAAACTATGCTTAAATTTCTAAGCGAGCTTTGGGATACCAACTTGCGTGAGATAAAACGGTTACAACAAAAAGTTGTGAAAATCAACGAATTGGAACCGCAATTTCAAAGGCTAAGTGATGCGGAACTCCAGAGTAAAACCGCGGAGTATAAACAACGGTTGGCAAATGGCGAAACTTTAGATGATTTGTTGCCGGAGGCCTTCGCAACCGTCCGGGAGGCGGCAAAACGTGTGATCGGGCAGCGCCATTTTGATGTTCAGTTAATCGGAGGTATGGTACTTCACGAGGGCAAAATTGCCGAGATGAAAACCGGAGAGGGGAAGACACTGGTTGCTACTTTACCGGTATATTTGAATGCGTTGACCGGTAAAGGCGTCCATGTAGTTACAGTAAATGACTATTTAGCCCGTTTTCAGGGAGAATGGATGGGACGGATCTACCGGTTCCTGGGAATGTCGGTGGGAGTGATTT
>DATCLA010000260.1:0-1619 GCA_036564195.1 Bacillota bacterium | reverse complement strand
GGTAGTGTCAATATTTTTTCGCACATTTATAAATGGCGACCTAAAGTGGCATATTCGGGAGAGGTTTTAACCCACAGACACCCCCTCTCCGGTGTCAATTAGGAGTTTCATGTTTAAATAGCGCTTTAAACCCCAATTGGAACTGGCTACATGTCTTAAACGGGCACAGACTAGCATTAACGCCGAGTGGCCGTCCGGGAAGCTACCCACAACTCTGGTTCGTCGTCGTATCTCTCTCATTAAACGTTCGAGACCATTATTCGTACGGATTTTCATCCAATGTTCCCGGGGAAAATGCATATATGATAGGGTTTCTTCAATTCCGGTTTCAACCTTTTCTGCGGCTTTGGGTAGTTTCATTTCTCGCAGTTTCCGAACTACTGCCGAAGCTTTTTCTCTTGCGCTCGTCAGGTCTTCCTGGGCATGAATGGCCTTTAGCATTGCTGCAACCAGCTTGACTTTTCCCGTTGGTACCACACTAAAGATATTACGGTAAAAATGTACGATACATCTTTGCCAGCGGGCATCCGGAAATATTTCACCAAGGGTTTCAACTACGCCAAGACATTTGTCGCTAATGAATAATTGTGTGCCTTTGAGACCACGCTCTTTAAGGTGTCTGAGAAAGTTTAGCCAACTCTCTTTATCTTCTTTACTTCCTTCAGCCGCGCCGAGGATTTCCCGGTATCCGTCATTGTTGACTGCTAAGGCGACCAGAATTGATACGTTTTCATATTCTCCGCCCCAGTTTCTTTTGAGATAAATTCCATCTAAGTATACGTACGGGTATTCACCATTTAACGGCCTGTTACGCCAGTTTTCAATGTGCAAGTATACTTTTTTATTAAGCTTACTGATTGTGCCCGGTGAGACTTTGCTACCCCAGAGAATTTCCGTAATGTCTTCAATGCGTCGAACAGAGACGCCGGCCAGATACATTTCAATGAGCGCTTCTTCAATGGAGCTTTCCCGGCGTTTATATCGTTCGATAATTGCTGTTTCAAAGGGTAACTTCCGTAGTTTAGGGACTTTTAAATCAACCTTACCAGCTTTAGTCTCTAAACTACGATGATAATACCCGGCACGAGTATCTTTTCGTGCTTCAATCCGTTCCAGTATCAATTCCACCCAAGTTTACACCCGCCTTGACCTTCACGATTTAAAAGCGCCCACCGGCGGGCGCACCCTCTCGGCAAACGATAAGTTTTGCCCGTTGGGCAGAGTTTTCCTTAACCGGCTTAATTGTCTTAGATTTGCGGAGGCCCGACAGGTCAAGGGCGGCGTAGCCGTTCACTTTACCCTTCTTGACCTGACGGGCTGGAGCAAATACCATTTAAGCAGCCGGTAAAGGAAATTCCTTTTATTAGTGGAAGATCAAAGGGGAAATGCAATGACAACTAGCGCTAAAAAAGATGCGAAAAAAACGATGTTTTTGTGATAGTCGCAGACAAGGGTATTTAGGGGCTGAACTGCTTTAATGGGCAAGTCGCGTATGACACCGAGTTAACGCTCGGTGGTATGACCAGAGTATTGGGAGGTTTATTTCGGAGGATCCGATCAAGGATGGTGTGAATTGGTATACGTATGCGGGGAATAATCCGCTAAGCCGTTTGGATCCA
>DATCLA010000259.1:0-1565 GCA_036564195.1 Bacillota bacterium | reverse complement strand
GATCAGCCATAATATTTAAGACCAGTCCCACCGGCGGTGTCAACAAGCCGATCATCAGATTCAATAATAACACCAATCCAAAATGGACCAAATCAATCTTCAATTGCTGGCAGATTGGTAAGAACATCGGCATTACAATTAAGATTGCCGCCGACGGTTCCATAAAACAACCGAGAAACAGCAGGAAAATATTTACCGCCAGTAAAAACAAGGGGACATTATTTTGGACAATTGAAATGATAAAGTTGCCAATCGTGACCGGGATTTGTTCAATCGCTAACACCCAGGCAAACATGGAACAGGCCATGACCACCAGCATTACGGAAGCAGTGCTATAAGCCGAATCAATAAAGACCTGTTTTACATCTTTCCACTGTACACTTTTATAAACAAAGATGCCCAAAATTAACGAGTAAGCCACTGCAATCGCTCCGGCCTCGGTTGGCGAGAAAATACCGCCAAAGATGCCGCCCAAAATAATCGCCGGAGTTATCAAAGTCGGTAGCGCATCATAAAAGGACTTTGCCGCTTCCCTAATAGTTGGACGAGAATGGCGCGGATAGTTCCGTTTCACCGCATAATAGTAGATCAGCCCCATCATGGTCACTCCCATGAATAATCCGGGAATAAACCCTCCGGCAAATAACGCTGCCACCGAAGCGCCCGAAGCCACCGCATAGATTACCATCGGGATACTGGGGGGAATAATCGGCCCGATCATGGAGGAAGCTCCAGTCACTGCCGCAGAAAACTCATCGTCATAACCGTCATCGTGCATTGCCTTGATCTCGATGGTCCCCAAACCGCCGGCATCGGCCACTGCCGCTCCGGACATCCCGGCAAAGATGATGCTGGCAACCACATTGGCATGGGCCAGTCCGCCCGGGATGAAGCCAATGATGGTTTTACAAAAACCGAACAGTCGGTCGGTAATCCCGGCGGAGTTCATAAACTGCCCGGCCAGGATGAAGAAGGGCACTGCCAGTAAGGTGAAGTTATTAACGCCATAGACGAATTTCTGAGTCAGGATACTATAGGCCAGGCTGCCATCCATGATTACATACGAGAAGCTGGCCAGCATCAAGGCAAAACCGATCGGCACTCCGACAAACAGCATCAGGATCAGTACCAAGAAAACTGTTAGCATTTATTTCACATCTCCTTAGGTGGAATATTATCCTTGACTTTTAAGTCTAAAATAATCTGACTTTATGCCTGAGCTTTAAATTTACGTACAGTTTGGACTCCGATATGGATCAGCATTAAAGTCATTCCCACCGGGACAGAAAGAAACAACCAAGTTTTAGGAATGTTAGCCGCAGTAGTCTTGATTGACCATTGTTGGATGGCAAACTCCACTCCGGTACTGATGACTTTAGCAAAATACAAAATTAAGACAATATTCGTAACAATGATCACAACCTTCCTGAGCTTCGCAGGAAACTTATTTAAAAACAGGTTGATCGACATATGACCCTGGGTTTTCGCTAAGGCCGCGCACCCAATCAAGACTAACCAGACAAACCCCCAGTTAATCAGTTCCGAAATTCCCACCAGTAGTGTAG
>DATCLA010000258.1:0-10033 GCA_036564195.1 Bacillota bacterium | reverse complement strand
GAAATGGTAGTCTGGCTAATATTAATTTCTTTACTAAATTCACCTTGATTTAAACCAAGCTTTTGTTGAATCTTTATAATTCTTTTCCCAATTTTGTTTTCCATTAGCAAAATAAACTACTATATGTTTTTTTGTATAAGCTGAGTTACTTTTGCTCATTTTTGAGCATTAAAAATTCCTCCTTTTTGGTATGTATTTGTTTCACCACTCAATTATACATATACATCTTGGAGGAATTTTTATATTACTTATAATATTTTGCTAAATTTGTTAGCCTTACTAAGAATTTTTAGTGGTTTCGCGTCTTCCGTCTTTCTTCAGCTTTCTGCTTGTCCAACCACTTAATTCACATCTTACTTATTAACCCGCTTTAAATACTGATTGGTCCGGGTATCGACCAGGATGATATCACCGACTTCAATGAAGAAGGGTACATTAACCACTGCTCCGGTCTCGAGCTTAGCCGGTTTGGAACCTCCGGTAGCAGTGTCGCCTTTAAAGGTCGGGTCGGTCTCAACCACTTCCAGTTCAACTGAGTTGGGTAGTTGGACTCCCAGGATTTCACTACCATAGCTTTGGATCTCTACATTCATATTTTCCTTTAAGTACTTAGGTGCCTCTCCCATCTTGGACTCGGGAATAACCAACTGCTCGAAAGTTTCCGTATCCATGAAAGTATATTCATCGTCAGATTTATATAAAAATTGCATCTCCCGGAAGTCAATTCGGGCGGTTTCCACTTTTTCATTGGAGTTAAAGGTACGTTCCACCGTATAACCGGTACGGATATTCTTCAGTTTGGAGCGAACAAAAGCAGCCCCTTTTCCGGGTTTAACATGCATAAATTCAACCACTGTATATAAGTCGCCATCAACCTCAATTGTCAAGCCAGTCCTAAAGTCGGTAACCGAAATCATCTAACTTCCTCCCTTAACAAAAATAGCTTTCCATCCTGGCCTCAGATATTATAAGAAATTAATAATACCTATAATACCTAAAGTTAATGGATTAGACGGTTTCATAATTGTAAATAGTAAGCTTTTAACATAATATCTGGTAACTTACCCGGATTAGGCTATCAATGTTTATGTTAAAATGCTAAATTAGAAAATTATGAAACCAAATCAGGTAATAAAACCCGGAAATATTTTACCACAAGATCCGGAACTTTGTCGAGCAAATCTCAAACTTCAATTAAATCGTCTTTAGGGCTCCCGGTCAGATTACGGATCCCTGCCCTACCCACAGCCACCAGATCTTCGATGCGAACACCACCCCAGTCCGGGAGGTAGATTCCCGGTTCTACTGTGATGGTGGCCCCGACGGGAATGATCGCTTCCTCGGTTGGAGAGAGACGGGGGTTTTCATGGATCGCTAAGCCGACACTGTGTCCCAGCCCATGGCCGAAATATTCTCCGTAGCCCCGGGCTTTGATATAATCCCGAGCCACCGCGTCGACCTGGCGGCCCGTTAAACCGGCTTGTAAGGCATTTAACGCTAAAAGCTGCGCTTCCAATACGATCTGATAAATCTCCCGCTGCTTCGGAGTGGCTTTTCCCACCACTACCGTTCGGGTCAAGTCGGCGTGATACCCCCGGTAGCGGGCGCCCCCGTCCAAGATTACCAGATCGCCGGTTTCAATAACTTTAGCAGAAGCTACACCATGGGGTAGCGCCGCCCGCTGGCCGGAGGCTACGATAGTGGTAAAAGCGCTACCTTCCGCGCCGTTACGGCGGAGTTGATAATCAAACTCCAAGGCAACTTCGTCCTCACGGACTCCCGGCCTGATCAGGGTTAATGTTTGCTCCCAGGCCCGGTCGGTAATGTGGGCCGCTTCCGCCAACAGTTCAATTTCAGCCTGGCTTTTAATCGCCCGCTGTTTCCGGACCAGACCCGGTAGTGGTTTTAAGACAATCGTATCGGGAAGTAACGCTCTGAGTTTTTGATATTCATCATAAGTCAGCCCCTCGGACTCAAACCCCAGGGCATGCCAACCCTGGGCGATGACTAACTCCGCTATACTCTGGTGGAGATCGGAGCCCTGTTTATAAAGATCAAAACCTGCTGCTTCGGCAGTAGCTTGCTCCCAATAACGAAAATCAGTAATTAAAAAGGCCTGGTTCACCCCGACTACCAGCACTCCCGCAGAACCGGTAAAACCGCTTAAATAGCGCCGGTTTTCCGGAACGGAGATCAACATGGCGTCAACCTTTGACGTCTCCAGAGCAGACTGTAATTTCTGTAAACGTTCCATTGCCATACCCTCTTCTATTTTCCCCGGACATACCGGTAATTAACCTTTGGCACACATTTTACTGTTTAACGCTGCCGCGTTTTAACCGCTTAAAATAGTTACGGCTTTATTGCCGCTCCGCTTTCTACATAATGCCTAATTAATCTGTTCCAAAGTGAGTCTCGCGTAGATCTCCGGTTTCCGTCTCCCCAGCCAGTTACGACTGGACCGTGGATCACGAGAATCGGTTTCATCGAACTCCTCCCATCTCTATCAAGACTTCTGCCACTACCGACTCAGGGACAGCGGTGGTCACCGTGACTTTGCCGATCCGTTGCGGCATAACCCAGCGGAGCTTACCGTATTCAACCTTTTTATCAAGGTAAAGACGGTGGATTAATTCGTCAACCGCTAAACCCGGTAAAGTAACCGGCAGATTCAGTTCCTGCAACATCTGGGTGAGGGAACTTTCCAGGCCGGTATCTTCCAACAGCTGTAACCGGTCAGCAATCCTGACCGCTGCCAGCATTCCCAAGGCTACTGCTTCGCCGTGTTTATAATATTCGTACCGGGTAATACTTTCACAGGCATGACCTATAGTATGCCCAAAGTTTAAAATGGTCCGCAGTCCGGTTTCGGTTTCATCATTATGGACTACGTCTGCCTTAATCTTACAAGAACCTATCACTACCCAGGTCATGATTTCGGGATTAGCTTCCCGGATCGACTTCAACTCCCCCAAAATTAACTGGTAATAGTGGGCATCCAGAATAATTCCGTGTTTAATTACTTCAGCCATTCCCGAGCTCAGTTCCAACTGAGGCAGAGTTTTTAAAACCCCCACATCACTGATGACCAACTCCGGCTGATAAAAACAACCGATTAAATTTTTCCCTTTAAAGTGGTTAACTGCTACTTTTCCACCCACGCTGGAGTCGACCTGGGCCAGTAAGGTAGTGGGCACTTGGACAAACCGCAGGCCCCGCAAATAAGTGGCAGCGACAAAACCGGTTAGGTCGCCGACGACCCCGCCGCCCAAGGCAATCAAGATTGATTTACGGTCATACTCCAACTCTGCCAGTCGGTCATAAATCTGATTGGCCTGTTCCAAAGACTTCGCGGTCTCGCTGTCCGGGATTAAAAAAGTGTCTACTGCATACCCGGCTGCCTCCAGTGAATCCCTAAGCATTTCCAGATACAACCCGGCCACCGTGGGATTGGTCACAACCATTACCCGGCCCTTCAGCCCTTTTTCCCGGATCAACCGGCCGGTTTCAGCCAGTATACCCTGACCCACTAAAATTTGATAACTGCGTTTGCCTAAGTCCAGTTCAATTTTTTCCATCCCAATATCCTCTTTTATGTAATTCAGTCATTATTTCCTCTGTCAGTGCTGGTAAACTTCGGTCGTTAGTGTCCACCGTCAAGTCGGAATTGCGGTAAATTCCGTCTCTAGCTTTCATTAAAGCTCTGATCTGTGCCAACGGATCACCCGTTGTCAGCAGCGGTCGGTGCGTCTCCTTTATGACTCGCCGGTAAATAGTTTCCGGTGTGGCGGTCAGTGCAATCACTAGCCCGTTCTCCCGGAGCAGTCGTAGGTTTTCTGGGTTAAGCGGAAATCCGCCTCCGGTGGCGATCACCAGCCGCTCCGCTCGATGCAACTCCCGGGCCAGGCCGTGTTCGAGGGCACGAAAATAGGCTTCGCCGTCGCTTTGAAAGATCTCAGTAATCTGGCGTCGCTCGCGGGCTTCAATCAGCTGATCGGTATCAATGAAATCATAATGCAATTCCTTAGCCAACAACTGCCCCAGGGCGGACTTGCCTGTTCCCATAAAGCCAATTAAGCTGATTTTCATGACCTGCTCCGGATCTGGCCCAGATAGTTTTGAAAATTGGACCGGGTTTCCTCTAAATGATCGCCGCCGAACTTCTCTAAAAAAGCTTCAGCCAGTACCCAGCAGGTCATTGCCTCCGCCACTACCGCCGCAGCCGGGACCGCGCAGGTATCGGAACGTTCCACGCTGGCAACAGCCGCTTGTTTACTGATCAAATCCACAGTCGGCAAGGGCTGATACAAAGTTGGAATCGGCTTCATCGCCACACGTAACCGGATCAGTTCCCCGTTGCTGATGCCGCCCTCGATCCCGCCGGCATGATTGGTCAGGCGGCAAAAACCGCTTTCCGGATTGTAAGCCACCGGATCATGGACTGTGGAACCGGCTTGGCGGGCGGCTGCAAAACCCAGCCCAACCTCCACACCCTTAATTGCGGGAATGCTCATCAACGCCCCGGCCAGACGGGCATCCAGCCGCCGATCCCAGTGGACATGCGAGCCCAAGCCTACCGGAACGCCCTCAGCCAGCACTTCTATGATCCCGCCTAACGAATCTCCGGCCTGTTTAGCACGGTCAATTTCCGCAGTCATTAACCGGGAGGCTTCCGGGTCCGGCGCTGCCACCGGTGAAGCCGTTACCTGTTCCCGGTAGACTTGCAGATTTTCCGGAGGCTGCGCCACCCTTACCGTACCGATGCCAAGTACTCCACTGAAAACAGTAATTCCAAACTCCTGCAACAGGCGGCGGGCAACCGCACCGGCCCCGACCCGAGCGGCGGTCTCTCGGGCGCTGGCCCGTTCCAAAATATTACGGAGATCAGTCTGAGCATATTTCAAAGCCCCGGCCAGGTCGGCATGGCCAGGACGAGGTTTGGTAACTACTGCGTCAACCTTGGCGAGCCGCCGGTCGCCAACGATCGCTACCTGCCGTTCGCCGCCACTATCCGGCGCCGCAGCCATCACCACCTGCCAGCGTTCCCAATCCTGATTAACTATTTGCAGAGTAATGGGAGAACCAATCGTAACTCCCTGCCTTACTCCGGAGAGTAATTCCACCCGATCGCCTTCGATCTGCATCCGACCGCCCCTGCCGTAGCCCTGACGCCGCCGGTCCAGATCCCCCTGAATCGCCGCTGCGGTTAACGGCAGTCCGGCCGGAAAACCTTCCACAATCGCCGTCAGAGCCGGGCCGTGAGACTCTCCAGCAGTTAAAAAACGAATCATCGGCCACCATCCTACTGTCCTAAATTAAAAGGTTTAGATACATTTTGTTAAATTATAAATTACTTTACTCTAGAAAGCAATTATCTGGCGATCTTTTCCAACCGACCCAATAGGCACCGTCGCCGCTTCCCTGATTAACCGTTTTTTAAAACTACCACTGCAAACTCTTTTAAATCACCTCAGTGTACGCAATGATTGGCCTAACGATTTCCACACCCACCATTGTTTTGAGCTTTTTTCCTAAGTTCACCGGAACCAGGATTGTAACAAGAAGTCAAGTCACAACAACGCCGGATAATTTGAACCTTGTTGAAGATTACATCATTATTAGGCAGTTGATCTTACCCCTTTTAACAACTCCCGCTTCTTTTTTTAACCCGGTTTTTACAGTATCGCAACCACATAGTTGTCACTGAGGTAAAAATAACTGCGCCGCTAATGTCAAGCAAGACATCGGTCGGTTGGCCGGAACGAAAGGCCGAGCGGCTTTGGAAATACTCGTCAAGGGACGCCACTAAAGCGGCTCCAACAATTCCCCACCAGGGCGCAGTTTTACGCAGCCCCCATAGATAAAAATAAACCCAATAAAGCAGCGCCAAACTGCCATAACCTAAAAAATGGGCCGTCTTGCGTAGCCAGAAAACCACCTCAGCCGACTGTAACTGCAGGTGGGTCCGGAGCCACTGCTCCCAAAAACCACCGCTCCACTGGACATCTTTGGAAGTGTGCACAAGAAAAGCGGTCACCCCCGCCAAGACCAATGTTAATCCAATAATACTCCAAAAACGTGTTCGGTACTTCAAAAAATTCAGCCCTTACATTAATTGTTTATTCCGGTCAAATTTGCCCCCACGGAAAAGACCAAATCGCCTCTATAAACCGGGCGGTAATCGAGCAAATTCAGCTTAGGCTGATACTCACCGGAAAGCGGCCCCGGTATTGACCGGCACAGTCCGCGCCTTTACCTACCGGGCCGTCTATTTAAAAACGGATGATAATTTCCGGCACTTTCTCCAAGGAGGTCAGCTCTACCTCCGCCTCATGGTCTGGATCCATGGTAAGCTCTGCATATTCCGTGTCGACACGGCGGATCCGTATCGTCCGCCAGCCTAATCCTTTTGCGGTAATAAAGTCTTTCTGCGGGTTATCCCCAATATAAACGCATTCCCTGCCCAGGTAGCCCAAAGTCTCCATTACTTTTTGATACGCAAATTGCGCCGGTTTCCAACAAGACCGGCCATAGCGATCGGTTAAGACCATAATATCAAAGCAGGAGGCAATTGCCAGTGCGTCTATTTTGTGCTGCTGGACCTGGTAAGCCCCGTCAGTGATCAACCCCAAACGGTACTGCCGCTGCAACCGGGTCAAAACCATTCGGGCGTCGTCAAACAAAGCCAGCCGGGGGCGGTGCTCCCGGTAGACCGTTACCAGCTTATCGATTAACGCTGCATCATAGGAAATTTGTAACAACTCTAGCGTACGGTTGAAGATCCGGCCCCGTACCCCCGATTGATAAACTCGGAAGGCGGTTGCGGCAAACTCCTCCAGCCCCAACTCTTTCCGGCACCACTCGCCTACAGCATCACAACCGCTTTTTACAAAAGTCCACTCCGGGTATAAGGTATCATCCAGATCAAACACTACTGCTTTGAGCAACTTATACTTCCTCTTAATTAAAATTACTTTAGAAAAGCTCAGGCTGAAATTCCCTTACCGGTCCGGCTCGCAGTTGAAAGTAGTATAGGTAATACTTCAGGTCTATTATAGCATAGCCGGATTCAAGTGCATAGATTATCAGCCACCCACTCTTACTCCAGGAAAAAAGTGGACCCATCCCGGATCAAAAAAAGAACCATTCATCAATGCGGATCTTTTTCGTTCCGGGATGACCCTTTCCTAAACCAACTGTTATTGCTGTAGGTGATTGGCTTATGCATCACGAATCGGTTTTGATTTTGCAGTCAGATTCCTGAAATGCGACGATTAAGTTTCTAACACTTTATAATACTCACAGTACCAATCGACGAACTTTTGCAGTCCGTCCTTAAGATCAGTTTGGGGTTTAAACCCTACTGCCTGCTCCAGCCGATCAGTCTCAGCAAAGGTGGCAGGTACATCACCCGGCTTTAACGGCTCAAAGATCTTTTCAAATATCACCTGCCTACCGATAGCCTTACTCAAACACTGCTCCAGGGTTTCGATAAACACCATCAGTCGTTCCGGCCGGTTGTTGCCGATGTTAAAAAGACGGTGCGGCACGTCAGCCCCAGTAGCTGGCGGCTTGCCCAGCAGACGTACCATACCTTCAACAATATCATCGATGTATGTGAAGTCCCGATAAAGATCGTTTTGAAAATTACCGTCATTAAAAACATGGATCGGTTCACCCGTAAAATATTTCTGAGTGAACTGAAAATAGGCCATATCCGGCCGGCCCATTGGGCCATAAACAGTGAAGAAACGCAGGCCGGTTGCTGGTATCCGATAAAGATGGCTGTAGGTGTAGGCCAGTAATTCATTTGACTTCTTCGTGGCGGCATAGAGTGAAACCGGACGATCGACAAAGTCAGTTTCCGCAAAAGGGACTTTGCGGTTTGCCCCGTAAACCGAGCTGGACGAGGCATAGACCAGGTGTTCCACAGGATAATAGCGGCAGGCCTCCAGAATATTATAAAAACCAATAATATTGCTTTGAATATAGGCGTCGGGATGGTCAATGGAATAACGCACCCCTGCCTGGGCTGCCAGATTGACCACAACCTGCGGCCGGTAATCCGTAAAGACTTTGGTAACGGCCTCTTTGTTTCCAATGTCCGCTTTAATAAAGGTAAACCGCTCTGCTGGTTGCAACTGATTCAAACGGGCATACTTCAGCTTAACATCATAGTAGTCATTTAAATTATCAACCCCAATCACCTGGCATCCCTGCTCTAAAAGTCTTTTAGCCAGGAAAAACCCGATAAACCCGGCCGCACCGGTAACCAGATAGGTTTTACTTGTATCTAACGGTTGGTAATCCGGTTTCAATCTGCTGCCTCCTTCGCTTTAACCATAATTTGCTGCTGGCAATAGACCTGCCGGATTGCTTGATACTTCCCAAACAGGTACTTAAGGAAATTAGCTCCGCTAAATCCGGCCGCGCCGGTTACTGGATAGTTTTCATTTAACTTTCTCCGCTTGTTTTAGCTCATCCAAAAACCGGTCCAGTGCGTCAGTCCACTCCGGCAGCTTTTTCCCGATTAAACTTTCAGCTTTGGAACTGTCCAGTTTACTAAAGGCCGGCCGGGGGGCAGGTAGTTTAAACTCGGCGGTCCTTGCCTTAATCAGCCTGCCCCGCCAGCCGATGCGGCGTAATAGATACGCCGCCTGCTCGTACTTACTGGCCTGGCCCTGGTTGGAAAGGTGATACAAGCCGGTGGCGCCGGCCCGGATTAAATACCAGGAATATTCTGCCAAATCCCGGGAATAGGTAGGCGCGGAAATTTGGTCGGCCACGATTCGCAATTCATCACTACCCGCCACCCAACGGAGCACCGATTTATTAAAATTATTATTTCCCAGGCCGAAAACCCAGGAAGTCCGGATTACCAAGACCCGGTCGTAAGCGTCTAACGCTTCCTGCTCCCCTTGATATTTGGCTTTGCCATAGACCGACAGCGGATTAGGAGGGTCGGTTTCCCGGTAGGGTGCGCCTTTAGTGCCGTCAAAGACAAAATCCGTCGAATAGGTTACCAAAGGGATCCCCCTTTGCCTGGCGATCCGGGCCAGGTTTTTAGGAGCGTCACAGTTTACGGCATAGGCCTTTGCCACTTCGGACTCGGCTCGGTCCACATCATTATAGGCGGCGCAATTAATCAGCAGGTCAATTGCTTTTCCGTCCAAAAAGGATTCAACCGCGGCCGGGTCGGTGATATCTAGTGCCGCACAATGAGCGGTTGCCACATAGTCCGTAGCCAGATAGGCAAGACCCTGCTGTGCGAAATACTTTTGAAAATCCTGTCCCAACTGTCCGTTGGCGCCGGTGATCAGAATCATCAGCCGCACCTGACTTGGTTAAGATATTCTTGTAAGGTCGGCAGTTTGGCATCTTTGGCCGACAGCAAAACCTGACCGGGAGTGATCCCAAACTCTTGAAAATGCCAGTCAACCTTAAGTTGCGGGTCGTCATAGCGGATCCCGCCTTCGTCATTGGGATCATAGTAATCAGAACATTTGTAGACAAATTCGGTCTCCTCCTCCAGGGTGAGAAAACCGTGGGCAAATCCGGCCGGGATGTAAAAGAGTTTTTTATTGGCCGCACTCAGTTCAACTCCGAACCACCGGCCAAAAGCCGGGCTGCCGGGCCGCAGGTCAACCGCAACATCCCAGACCCGGCCCCGGACCACCCGGACCAGTTTCCCCTGGGGGTGTTGCTTCTGAAAATGCAGGCCCCGGAGAACCCCTTTCTTGGACTTGGAATGGTTATCCTGGACAAAATCCATGGTCAGACCGGCGGCCGCATATACCCGTTTGTGATAAGACTCCATAAAAAAACCCCGTTCATCACCGAAAACAGTGGGCTCGATCACATACAAGTCCGGAATTGGGGTTGGGATCACTTTTATCTGAGCCATAGTCTACCTACTCCTTTACCGCGCCGATTTGACGTTGCCGCAAAACTGTGCACCGCCAGGTTCGCCAAATAGCTGCCTTACTCAGTTTTTGCTATTCTTAGTCAAACCAATAATTTAATTATACTATAC
>DATCLA010000257.1:0-4950 GCA_036564195.1 Bacillota bacterium | reverse complement strand
GGAAGGGCCAGGAGCACTGCAGCCTTCAGCATCTGGACGGCGATCGCAGTGTCTGTTGTTTATGGCATTCTGCTAATGGGGTTCAGATCCTCTATCCTGCCTGCGATCGGAGCCAATGCCGGCACCTATGATTATTGTTATTAATATGTTTTATGGGCAGTAACAATCGGTGCCATACCTACAGTTCTAAATGCCGAGTTGGCTCATTTGGTTCGTGCCGAGGGTTATTCCAAACAGGCCAGCTTCGGAGTTGCTCTGGGAGGAGTTCTGAACATCATTCTCGATCCGATCTTTATCTCAGGATTTAAACTGGAGATTGCCGGAGCAGCGATCGCCACCATGCTTTCGAACCTCTGTGCCACGATTTACTTTGTGATTTTGATTTACCGGAACCGCAATACCACCGTGATTTCGCTTCATCCGAAGTATTTTACGATCAAGCAAAGAATTCCCTTTGAAGTATTCTTTGTGGGACTTCCCAGTTGGATGATGAACCTGATGGGCGTCTCCTCCAATATTGTGCTGAACCGACTGATCGCGTCTTACAGCAACGAGGCAGTGGCCGGGATCGGCATTGCCAAGAAAATCGATGTGTTGGCATTTGCCATCGCCACAGGTATCTCCCAAGGGGTATTGCCATTAATCGGTTATAATTATGCAGCCAGGAATTATCAGCGGATGCGGGCTGCCATTAAAACCACTTTTCTACTCAGCCTGATGGTGGCAGGCACAGGAACAGTCCTGTTGTTCACCTGTGCGGGATCGATTGTCAGGGCTTTCATCGCAGATGCGGCAACAGTCCGCTACGGTCAGATGTTTCAGCGGATTATCTGTATTACCGGTCCCTGTATATCGGTGACTATGATCATCATTACTATTTTCCAATCGATCGGCAAGAAGGTTCAGCCTATGGTTTTATCGTTACTGCGCAAAGGAGGCCTGGATATTCCGATGATGATTTTGATGAATCATCTTACCGGCATCAACGGCATCACCTGGGCAACTCCCATGGCTGACTTTGGAGCAATGGTGATAGCCATTATAATTTTTATTCCTTTCTGGAAAATGCAGCAGGGAGCTGTGGGTGAGTAAAAGAAGTTTGCGCAAACCCTGCCGGCTGTAAGGCTCGCAGGGTTTCTTTTTAGATCCGTGCTGATTCCGATTTAGTTATTTATGTTATCGTCCTTTCATAGGAGTCCTTGATGCAGAATTAATTAGTTACAATTCGGTAAATAGGAAGGAAATTATTGCAATAAAAAGAATGGTAACACCAATTTAAAATTTATAACACCAATTGTGCTAGTGATTGGAGGCGATGAAATGGAAAAGCCGGCATTTGACCATTTTCGGTCGTTCTTTTTTGATAAATTATCGGAAACATGGGATAGTTTAGGTTCTCCTCCGTCTGACGCGAAAATTGTAAATTTCTTGAACAGATTGAATATCGAATCAGAAGCTACGGTTGTAGATTTAGGAACGGGAACTGGCTTATTAATCCCCTATATTTTCCGGTACCAACCTAAGCAGGTTATTGCCATCGATCTCTCCGAAAAGATGTTGATGAAAGTAGAAGAAAAATATAAGGCTAAATTTGGAGAGCGACTTATTCTGCTTCAGGCTGATATACATAACTCGGATCTGCCTAGCCAGAGTGTTCAGGTTGTTATTTGCAACGGAGCTTATCCGCATTTTCATGATAAAGAATTGGCACTGGCTGAAATTAATCGCATATTGCAACCCGGTGGGGTTTTAGCGATTAACCATTTTTCCAGTAAAGACCGGATTAACTCTATTCATGCGGCCTCGTCAAATGAATATATTCAACGGGATCTGTTGGGTGATGTGGAACAAGAGGCTGCTAAAGTAAAGCGGGCCGGTTTTATCGTAAAAACGACGATCGATAATGAGTCTGAATACTGTTTGGTGGCCAGCAAACCATGACGACTGTTCAAAACAAATTGTCTGTCATTACTATTGAAGATTTGCGGGCAGGATATGGGCGGGAAATGGTCTTGCAAGGTATATCATTTGAATTAATGGAAGGTCAGTCTTTGGGTATTGTCGGGCCTAATGGCGCAGGGAAAACTACATTATTCAAAGTCATTCTTGGTTTGGTAAAACCGACACGGGGTCGTGTTGTTGTCCTTGGTCGTGAACTTAAGAATGAAAAAGACCGGAATTGGGTTCGAAAGCAATTAGCATATGTACCTCAACAGAGTGTCCGGGGAAAGTTACCGGTGTCGGTGTTGGATGCTGTACTTATGGGCCGTTGGGGAAAGACATTTGGTTTTCTCAAAAAACCACACCTCGAGGAGAAAATGGCAGTTAGTCGAGCTTTGTTGGAAGTAGGGTTATCTCATAAAGAGAAGGCGGATTGTCGCACTTTATCCGGAGGAGAACTCCAAAAAGTTGCGATTGCCCGCGCTTTGGTGCGTAATGCGGCGATTATGATTTTGGACGAACCCACGACTTATCTGGATCACCGTTCCCAAGAGGATTTGGTGGAATTAATCACCAGAGTCAGAGCAGGAAGGAAATTAGCTTTAATTACTATTAGCCATGATCCGGGTCATTTGGAGAAAATTGCCGATGACATCTTGCAAATGGAGAATGGGCAACTGAGGACGATAATATGAATCTGTTAGATTTTTTAAAGGTACCGTTATTTCAAAGAGCTTTCTTAGGTTGTCTGCTCTCCGGAGCGGGATTATCTTTGCTTGGGTTAATTGTATTAAATATGAATCTAACAACTATCCGCTTTGCTTTAATGCATATTGCCCTTCTGGGAGCAGCGGTGGCGATGGTTTTAGGCTTTTCACCCTTGGTCGGCGTAATACTTGGTATTATTATCGCCGCTTTATTACTGGGGCCTGCCGGAGATTATATTAAAGTAGATACCGGTATTATCGGGGTTGTCTTTATGACCGGATCGCTCGGATTGGCCTTTCTGTTATTTTATAAAGCGGGAGTCCCGGCTATGGATGCTTTTGCTTTATTCACTGGAAATGTGCTGGCGTTAACCAATGCAGATATCTGGGTAATAGCTGCGCTTACATTAGTTATTATTGCGGTTTTCCTCTTGTTTTATCGGGAGATTCAAATGCTTTTATATAACCCGGATCTGGCTGGAAGTTTAGGTGTTCCGGTGAAAATATTGCGGAACGGGTTGTTACTTCTGACCGGTTTGGCAATAGGGATTAATATTCGGATAGTTGGTGCTTTGCTTATTGATGCGGCGGTGTTACTTCCGGCTATTGCGGCGATGATAGTTTCCAGGAGTTTGAAGTGGACACTGATATTGTCCAGTGTATTTGGGGTTATATCTCAAGTTGGCGGATTAATGGCTTCAATGATTTTTGACTTGCCCAGTGGGGCCAGTATTACGTTGAGTGCAGTTTTTATCTTATGTATGGTCGGTTTGGTTCAGATGATTACCAAAATACCAATTGAAGGAGGTCTGGGAAAATGACTTTGTGCGGGAAATCAGTTAGCAAATGGTTGATATGTCTTGCGCTCCTGACGGTTTTGTTGTTTACCGCAACAAATCTTGGATGGTGTGCCGGACCAAAAGTTGTTGTCGTGGCATCCACAAGTTGGACTGGGGGGATTGCCGAAGCAGCCGGTGCCGATGAAGTGCGCGTGTTGGCCCCGTTTGAATTAAAACATCCGCCGGAATATGATTATCGCCCTTCCGATATCGCGAAGCTTATCGATGCGACATTATTGGTTTATGCCGGTTATGAGGGATTTGTTAAGAAACTGATTAAGGCATCCGGTATTCCGGCTTCAAAAGTAGTTACGGTGATGACCGCGAATAATCCTGTCAATTTAAAACAACAGGCGCGAATATTAGCTCAAAGGTTAGGAACCGAAGCGAAAGAAAAAACTTGGGAGATTCAGTTTGACAAAGTTGCCGGTGACATTTTAAAACGAGCGAAACAGAAAAACGTGAGTAAAACAACGGCTTTGGTTCAACAGCATCAAGTTCCTTTTGCAAAATGGCTTGGATATGATATTGTCGGAGTGTTTAGTGCTGGTGAATTATCTCCTGCTAAAGTCATGGAATATGCTAATCTAAAACCGGACATTATCATTGATAACTTTCATAACCCGCAAGGAAAACCTCTTGTGGAAGTTGTTAAATGCAAATATGTTGAACTGATCAATTTTCCCTCGGTAAAAGCGCCATCCTTGATTGAGTTATTCAAAGAAAATGCGTCGCGGCTGGGGATATAGAATAGAGATTAACTAGAATCCTGAAGAGGGTCCATTAGGGTCAGATATGAAGGCCGACAGCTAAGATTCATCCTGAATCAAAGCTGCGCACCCACCATCCTTGGTGGGTTTTACTTTGTCAGTGTCTGTTCATCGGAATTTTGGTTTAGTCAATTTACCATAGCTAAAAGGATTTTAGGTAACAGTATTGAAGATTAAAAACTATAGGAATGTGGCTGCCTTATTCCGGCTTATACGTCATGAAAAAAAGATAACGAAAGAGGGAGAAATATCATGACTTATCAGGAAGTATTGGAGAACGCCCGTACCTGTATCGGCAGTTACTGTAAAGCATGTGATGTCTGCAATGGTATCGCCTGTAAAAACAGAATTCCGGGACCGGGGGCCAAGGGCGTCGGTGACACGGCCATCCGCAACTATCAGAAATGGCAGGAGATTCGGGTCAATATGGATACACTCTGTGAGTTTAGACCGGTAGATACGACCTTGGAATTATTTGGTCAAAAGTTTAAATATCCGTTCTTCGCAGGACCGGTTGGCGCAGTAAACATGCACTACAGCGATAAATTTAACGACATGACTTATAATGATCTTTTGGTTTCCGCCTGCGCGGAAAATGGCATAGCTGCGTTTACCGGTGACGGCGTCAATCCGAAAGTCATGGAAAGCGCAACAGCGGCAATAGCTAAGGTGAATGGCCGTGGTATCCCCACT
>DATCLA010000256.1:0-13533 GCA_036564195.1 Bacillota bacterium | reverse complement strand
CGCAGTATAGGGTTACGCTGAAGTGCGACCCGAGCGACACACATAAGGTTTGGCAGGGCAGCGCACAGAGTGCCGCTGCTTTTTGTCGCCCTGACAAACCAAAGCGGTAAACCTAATAGAACTAAAAGCCTGCTTTAACCGGCGTGTCGCTCATCCAACCGGTCGGTAAAGAGATCATAAGTTGACCTATTATGATACAATCCCGAACTGGCATACTCCATTTTTTAGTGATTTCCTGAACCAATAGGAAAACCGACTTTTTAACGGCATCATCGGAAGGGTAAACTGTCTTGGTTTTAGTAAATTTTCGCAACATTCAATGAAATCCTTCCACAGCTTTAGTGGTGTAAATGAGTCTGCGAAACTTTTTCTGGACAATTGAAATGCGTGGAAAGTTCAGCCCGGTTTACCTCCCATGATTACGGTCTCCAAAATCGCGTGATTGCCATTCTGTTACTGCTGGCATAACCGCTTCAAAATTAGGTTCACAATAATTGCTGATAAATCTGGAAGTTCTCCTGGTCAAAACAGACGAAGATTACCTTTTGGATTGTCTGATCCTGAGTTAAAAAACACCTAACGGTGTTAATGGCAATTTGGGCTGCTGCCTGTTTGGGAAAACGGTAGACTCCGGTGCTGATATTGGGGAAAGCCACCGAATGAACCTGGTGTTGGGTTGCTAGGACCAAGCTCTGCCGATAGCAGCTGGCCAACAATTCCGCCTCTTGATGAGTCCCTCCATTCCAGACCGGACCGACGGTATGGATCACATATTTGGCGGGCAGATTACCACCGCTGGTGATGACGGCAGCACCGGTTTCACAACCACCTTGGCGTTTCCGGATTTCCTGGCATTCCTTTGCTATTTGGGGCCCGCCGACACGGTGAATGGCTCCATCCACTCCACCGCCTCCCAGTAAACTCCGGTTGGCTGCGTTAACAATGGCATCAACTTGAAGTTGGGTAATGTCGCCCTGAATTACTTGAATCCGGTTGGCGTTGTTAAGTTGGAACATGATTATCAGCCTCCGTAGCCAAAATTTCAAAATTGTTTAATTTATAAAGCGATTTCATAATTACAATATATAGCGTCTTCCAGGATTAGTCTATTAATACATTGTGTTAAAAGGAAGAATTTTGGTTGGTGAAATTTGCTCTGTTATTGATAATAGTTCGGTCAAAGACCTTTTTTTCCTGTTGTTATAAATAATTGCCAAGAATGATTTTTATCTTAGCCGGTAGTTTAAACCAGGATTTTTAGATCGTGGGGTGAATAATTATAAAAAGTAGGCCTGCGGAGGAAAAAGCGATGAAACTATATATTGATTCGGCGGATGTTAAACAAATCACCATTTTGAACGATTATTACCCCATAGCCGGCGTCACCACCAATCCGGCGCTTTTGGCTAAAGCAAAACGTCCTTATTTGGAAGTACTTAAAGAAATTCGGGCAATAATCGGTGAACAAAAGGAGATTTTTGTCCAGGTGCTCGGAGCAACAACAGCTGAAATGCTGGAGGAAGCTAAATTTATCAAGGAAAACTTATCAGGCGCAGTTGTGATGAAAATTCCGGTAACCCGGGAAGGCCTTAAAGCCCTGAAACTACTGGCAGCAGCCGCGATTCCGACACTGGCAACCACGGTTTATACTTCTTTGCAAGCGTTGCTTGCCGCAATGAACGGTGCCAAGTATGTGGCACCCTATGTAAACCGTATCGATAATTTAGGTGCTGATGGAGTAAAAGTGGTTGCGGAAATTGCCCAATTATTCTCCGTTTATCGGTTGCCGACCGCAATTTTGGCTGCCAGCTTTAAGAATGTTCAACAGGTCCATGACGTCTGTCTCGCCAGAGCACAGGCGGTGACAGTAGGACCGGAATTGATTGAAAAGTTGATTGCCTTTCCGGCAACTACGGCAGATGTAGCTGAGTTTAAACGTCAATGGCAAGAAGCTTATGGTCTGGATCGGGTGAATCTAATCAACTCCCGGTAGATAAGGACGGTCAAGGGTAGACGGCTCACTGTTCCGGTCGGAGCCAGAAAACTGCCGGTTTAAGCAGTGGGAAAGTGCTAATGAGAATAACCGTACCTTAGGTAATATCTACTAACAGAGCGTTGAGGAGTACAGCTATGACAATCGCCAAATTAGTTGCACCGGTAGTCAAATGGGTAGGTGGAAAACGGCAAATAGTAGAGCAAATAAAAGAACATCTCCCCAAAACTATCGCTACTTATTATGAGCCATTTGTCGGTGGTGGGGCTGTCCTGTTTGAATTGCAACCACCGAAAGCAGTTGTTAATGATATCAACAAGGAGTTAATCAATTTATATGAAGTGATTAAAAATGACGTTGAGATGCTGATCGCAGATCTTAAAAAGCATAAGAACGAGGCAAAATATTTCTATGAAATCCGGGGATGGGATCGGGATAGCGTTAGATATAGTCAACTGACGCCGCTTCAGAAAGCCTCACGGATTATCTATTTAAATAAAACTTGCTATAATGGGTTGTTCCGGGTTAATAAGGCAGGCGAATTTAATACGCCTTTTGGCAGATACACTAACCCCAATATTGTTAATGAGCCAACCTTGAAGGCTGTTAGTGAATACTTTAATAAAGCGGATATTACCTTTACCTGTAAAGATTTTGAGGAGGCTGTAACCGGAGCTAAAAAAGGGGATCTTGTTTATTTTGATCCTCCGTATGATCCGGTCTCGGACACCGCCAGTTTTACCGGTTACGCTAAGAATGGGTTTAATAAAGCCGAGCAAATTCGCCTTAAAAAGGTCTGTGACCGGCTCAATGAAGCTGGAGTTAAATTTTTGTTATCCAATTCTGCCACGGATTTTATTAAGGAATTATACAAAGATTATCCAATGGTAACTATTAAAGCGAAACGATCCATTAATTCCGATGCTAAAAAACGGGGGGAAATTGACGAGGTATTGGTGATGAATTTTGAATGATGAAAGTTAAGTTGGGCAAATAGTGAAGTCTAAGGTCTTTTTGAATATTTTAACCAATACAATATATTATGAATCAATATATTAGTTCCCAAATATTATACATTTTGGTATAATATGCTTAATAAGTTATTCTAATTTAGTAAATTAATAGTAAATCAAGGAGACCTAAAATGGAAAATAAAATGAAGCCTAACGAACCTTTAGTGACCCATATTTATACCGCCGATCCGTCAGCGCATGTATTTGAAGGGAAGCTTTATATATACCCTTCTCACGACCTTGACAAAGACATCCCTTCCAATGATAATGGCGACCAATATGTCATGGAAGACTACCATATCTTGTCCTTAGACGATTTCGACTCTCCCTGTGTGGACCATGGTGAAGCACTGCATCTTAGGGATATTCCCTGGGCCAGCCAACAGTTATGGGCTCCGGATGCGGCTTTTAAAAATAATACCTATTATTTATTTTTTCCAGCGCGGGATCAGGAAGGAATCTTTCGGATTGGCGTTGCCACCAGTCCCCGCCCGGCCGGGCCATTTACGCCGCAACCCCAATACATCCCAGGTAGCTTCAGCATTGATCCGGCAGTTTTTATTGATGATGACAACCGGGCCTATCTTTATTTCGGCGGCCTCTGGGGAGGACAACTGGAGAAATGGCAGACCGGTACCTTTAATCCTGAAGCGACCGGTCCGGCCCAATCAGAACCGGCTTTGGGGCCGCGGATGGCCGAATTAAGCGCTGATCTGCTGACATTTAAAGAGCCGCCCCAGGAGATAACCATTGTTGATGAGGCCGGCAACCCCTTACTGGCCGGAGATGAGGAAAGAAGGTATTTTGAAGCCCCCTGGGTCCATAAATACAACGGTAATTATTATCTTTCGTATTCGACCGGTACTACCCATTATATTGTCTATGCCATGAGCAAAAACCCTAAAGGTCCTTATGTCTATAAAGGCCGCATCCTCAACCCGGTACCGGGTTGGACGACCCACCATTCAATTGTCCAATTTAAGGGTCAGTGGTATCTGTTTTATCATGACAGTACTTTATCCGGCGGCGCCGATAACAAACGTTGTGTGAAATACACTAAACTAAAGTATAATCCCGACGGCACCATTCAGCCGGTCGACCTCGGGTCGCGGAAGTCATAAAATTAAAGTAGCTGCAAACAATCGTGCTTCTTATGGAGGTAACATTCGGTTGTGCCTCCATTCGTCCCGGGTCGGAGTAATATCCGAATTTACCCTAAAAGCGCTGTTAATATTCTGTTTTAACAAGCGCTTTTATTTCTATGCCAGTGGTAAGCGTGTTAAAGGAATAAATTAATTTTTTGAATCTGGCGGTTATTTTTGGAAAAGTTTCACGTGTTTGTTTTATTGAAGATTCTAATCATTGATCTCCAACTCGGAGGTAGCGGTGATGAAAACAGTTAAAGGACAGTATAACGAAGCCATTATTTACACCGACAATATTGATGAGAATGCCTACCAACAAATCAAAGAATTATGCAACCATGAATTTGTTAAAGGCAGTCGTATCCGGATTATGCCCGATACCCACGCCGGAGTCGGCTGTACCATTGGCACCACAATGACCATAAACGATAAAGTCGTTCCCAATCTGGTCGGGGTCGACATCGGCTGCGGCATGTTGGTCTGCCGGATCCACCAGACCGAAGTTGACTTTGAAAAACTGGACCAGGTGATCCACAAACAAATCCCCAGCGGGTTTGCGGTCCGGAGGGATCCTCATGAATACAACGCCTTGGTAGATTTGGAAGAATTAAAAAGCAAGCAACACTTGGATTTAAAACGGGCCCGGTTAAGCATTGGGACTTTAGGTGGCGGGAATCACTTTATAGAGCTGGATAGCGATGATCAGGGCAATCTCTACCTGGTCGTCCATTCCGGCAGCCGTTACCTGGGAAAACAGATTGCTGAGTATTACCAGCAGCAAGCCAAGGCAGCCTTTGTAAAACTGGGCAGCGAACGCCTTATTAAGGATTGCGAAGCCCAAGGCGGCCGCCGGGAGTTCCAGGGTGAGAACGAAAAAATTAAGCAACGGGTTAATTTAGCCTTAGCCTATGTTGAAGGTGAATCCTTCCAAGCATATTTACACGATATGAAGATTGCCCAACACTATGCCGGACTGAACCGGAAGGCCATTGCCGGTGAGATCATTAAGGCGATGGGTTTTACGGTGGTTGACAGTTTTACCACCATTCATAATTACATTGATCTGGATGAGCGGATTCTCCGAAAAGGGGCAATCTCCGCTAAACGGGGTGAGGTCGTCATTATTCCCATCAATATGCGGGATGGCAGTATTATTGCCACCGGGAAAGGCAACCCGGCGTGGAATTATTCCGCCCCGCACGGGGCCGGAAGATTAATGAGCCGGAAACAGGCAAAGCAAAGTCTTAAGTTGCAAGAGTTTAAGCAGTCGATGCAAGGGATTTATACTACTTGCTTATCCCGGGATACCCTTGACGAAGCCCCGGCTGCTTATAAACCGATGGCAGAAATCATTGCCAATATTCAGGACACAGTGGAGATTAATAAGATAATCAAACCGGTTTATAGTTTTAAGGCAGCCGGGGACTGATATAAACCGCGAGTAACCATAATGAATCGGGTCTTTTTACATTGTGAAGCTTAGAGAGACAGTTCTCAGGCTTTTTTTATCTGTGTGCCAGGCCGGAAAATTTTACAAATACCCAAATTGTTAGTATACAATAAACCTATAATCCAAAATGGTAAGATAGGGAAATAATCCTAATTTATGGAATAATAATTATAAGACAACCAACAAAAGAGTTTTGTCCGAATGCCTGCCATAAAAGCCTTAAGTATACGTTAGCCCTCAAGTTTAGCTTGCTAGTTATCTGTGATTAGCGGTTGTTTGGGTCGAGCTGTTTTGGTTGTCTAAATTTAATTTAAAAGAGGTGAATTTAAGAAAGAAAGCTGTCGTTTTCTTCAAGCTCGTAATAATTAAGATTAATTTAAAAAAAGGGGGCTATTCGATGCGAAAAATCGGTGTTTTTTCGGTGTTAATTGTTACAATGCTCTTTCTAGTTACGGGTTGTGGCGGCAATGATAGCAAGAATGACAATCAAGTTAACGGTCCTGATAATATGCCGGCAGGGGTAAGTACATTACTGGCCAATTTCCGAAAATCTTTTCTTGACAGAAATGCTAGTCTAATTGCAACCCTAGCTGACTACCCGGTGGAAGAAATATATGAAATTCAAGGATCAACACCTCTGATTCTAACTTGGCAAGATCCTGCCAGTTATCAGGCTGAATACAATAATACTTTTAAAATAGAAAAATATCCAGAGTTTACTTATTCTAATATTTCATACCAAAAAATTAGCGATACTGCCGGAGTGGTTGATTTTAATATTAAACTTACAGTAACTGGGGGAGGAATTACTGCCAGCACAATTATACATTGTATTGCAAAGGTTAAACAGGTGGAAGGAACGTGGAAATACAATTCAATGACGTTTATTATTCCTTCTTCGTCTAATTTAAATCAAATGAAACTTTTTAACCTTCAAAATAACACTAATCAAAGAAACTAGTCCCGGCTGAAGAAAGAGTCTTTGGAACTTAGCTGTTTGGTTTTAATAAAAAGGAGATCTTCAGGTTTGGTGAAGGTTTCCTTTTTAGATTAATTGCTCTGCTTTAAGGGAGCCTTGATTGTAATATTTTTCTATAGAAAGCGTTTTTAACAACTCAAGGTATTTCATCTCTGATCCCATGGAAAGATTATCCAAATAATGTTATAATAATTTGGTGGAAAAGTTCCCTTATGGGGCGATTAATCGGTTTAACCTGTTACTTTCCGGTAATCGCCTTTACCATGGACCGAGATTGACTTCGAAAAAGGGGACCAGCCGGTAACGGCAGTATTATTAGGAAATTATGGCAGGAGTTTTTAATGGACCAAATTAAACTGTTCTTCTTCCCCTACGGGGGCGGTTCAGCCATGGTGTACTTAAAGTGGAAGAAATATTTGGATCATTCAATTAAGCTGGTGCCGGTGGAGTTGGCCGGCCGGGGTAAGCGGTTTAATGAAAGTTGTTATGGAAACCTGGATCAGGCTGTGGCTGATGCATATCATGAGGTCCGGCGCCAGTTGGACACTGCGAAGTTTGCATTTTTCGGTCATAGCATGGGAAGCCTGATCGGTTACGAATTGGCCCATCAACTTCAGGAAAAAGACGGGATCAGCCCGATGCATCTGTTTTTTTCCGGAAGAGCGGCGCCTCACGTTCAAAAGGAGAAAAAGCTCCTTCATACGTTTCCCGAAGCGGAGTTTTGTGATGAAATTTTTAAATTAGGAGGGACGCCGCGGGAACTGTTTAACTGCCGGAATTTGCTGGATATTTACCTTCCGGTGTTACGGGCGGACTACCGGATAATTGAAACTTATCAATATTCCGAAAGAACGAAGCAACTGGATTGCGCTATAACCGTATTTAACGGTACTGAGGATGATACCACTGAGCAGGAGATGACTGAGTGGCAACAGCATACAGTCGGCAAATTTACCTTACAAAATTTTAGCGGAGGGCATTTTTTCATTCATGATCATACCAAGGAGATTTGTCAAATCATTAACTCGACTTTGTTAACGGCTGAGTTAAAGGATGGAAATACCCGGGTATTTGATTAATTGTGCCGAAGCAGGTCGGTTTAAAGTAGTTTTGGGGCGTAACCTTTTTAATGGAGTTTAAGCGAATCAATGAACAGTTTCTTTCAACAGGTATATCAATTGGTAGCCGAAATTCCCGTCGGCAAAGTTGCAACCTATGGGCAAATTGGAAGGTTGCTTGGCAGACCGAATGCCGGCCTAATGGTGGGTTGGGCAATGCGGAGCATACCGGCTGCTTTACAATTACCGGCGCATCGAGTAGTCTATCAGTCCGGCGCGTTGGCGCCGACCGCTGCTTTTGGTGACTGGGAAGTACAACGTGTTTTGCTGGAAGCGGAGGGAGTGACTTTTAAACCGGACGGCCGGGTCGATCTTGACCGGCATTTATGGCATTTTAGGACAGAGGCCTGAGACAGCAGGCAGTAACCAAAAACCGGGTTAGCCGATCAGTTATAATGTTTTCAGCTTTGAGGCAGGTAAAAATCATGATAACTACAGCTATTGTGTAATTCCGGCGCATAAGATGAAATGCCTATTAAAAACAGGCAGGACTTTAAGCCGGTCTTGCCTGCCTTGGAGAAAGGAGCTTGATTAGATGCGTAAGCTAACCTATTTGGCGGTTTTCGAACCGGTTGAAACAGGATATCGAGTGTATTTTCCGGACTTTCCTGGTTGTGAGAGTTTTGGCGCAGATTTTGTAGCTGCGCAACATAGGGCTGCCGACGCCCTGGGACAGCGGATTTACAACCTGGAGAAAGAAGGAAGAGCAATACCCCTTCCTTCGGAAACAGTAGAGTTCGATTCCGAAACCACCACCGGGTCGGTGATTGCTCCTGTTACTATTTTCCTATGCTTTGCAAGAGATGAAGGAGAACACGGGAAAGGGTCGATATCTCCATCTAACCTGAACTGAGTTAATGTTCGGGATTTATAACAATTTAATGCCAACCTCTGTTAAATGAGATAATTTCATTAGATTAAGTTGTATTTTAGCTCTACGGGTATGCAAATTGATTTTTTTAATTAATCCTTCAAGGCCTTTTAACGGGCCTTCTTTAACATGAACCATTGTTCTTAGAATATCATTCATCATTTTTTGAGAATCATATGCCACTTACTTGGTTAATAGCGCATAAATGATTCGAATTAACTTACACCCAAGTACTATGAGCGATTGTTTCTTCTGCAACGGATTTTCTTCCCGAGTCGTGTAGTATTGGTGCAGCTCTTTAAATTCTTTATTGGTTGCCTTATTGTGCCTGCAGATAATCATCTATTTATTTTGAACCCTGATACGCGTAGGGTAGTAGTAAGAATAATTAATCAGGTTTAAGGTTTTGATAATCTGCCTAAACGGCTTTCCTAAGTTAGAGTAACGAAGTAGTTAAACTTTACGGCCGAGTAATCAAACAGCCAGAAATTAGGCAAGGTTCAGGTCGAAAGCTGATGCCGGCGTTTGCTATCCGCTCTAAAATAGAAAATTGGAAAACAACGCCGCAGCGCTGTACTCCAATTTTTAAATAACTATTGCAGGTTTAGGATCTGTGGCGAGGCCTGCCTGTCCATTTGAATTAACTGGCCTACATTATTCTTTTTTTAACTTAATTGACTTTGGACTTGGGAAACCAGCTGCTCCAGTTGATCCAGTTGTTGCACGGCGTGGCGTTCGGCATTTTCAAACTGGCTTAAGATCGTAGCGGCCTGAGCTTCCCCGTTAGCCATTGCCTGCAGGTTTATGGTCCCGGCATTATTGAGCAGATTGGCATTGTTAGCTTCTTGCCCCGCCAGTTGCCGCGCCAGCATTACATTTTGTTGTTCCGACTGTTTAAGATTGTTAATAATCGCCCGCATGGCTTGGAAATTCTGGTTAAATTGATTATTTGGCAAAATTGCACCTCCTTCCAACCGATAATTTACCCCTTTTCTCCTTAAAATACAGATAGTAAAAAATATTATAATTGGGCCGAATACCGAAAACCGCCCTTCCTTCGTTTTCCTGTTGGGAGAATATTCCAGCACTTTTTCCCGGAAAATCTGATATAATAGAATTAAATACCGAACATATGTTTGTAACATGGAGGGTAAAAGTACTGTGAGCATTGAGATGTTTTCAGTCAAACAGTCGACGGAATTGTGCTTACACTATGTGGGGAACCAAATACCGGCGGGATTTCCTTCACCGGCAGAAGATTATTTAGAAAATATGCTTGACCTCAATCAAACCTTGATTAAAAATCCCAGTGCTACGTTTTTTGGCCGGGTAAAGGGAGAGTCGATGCGGGATGCCGGAGTGGATAACGGTGATCTGCTGGTGATTGACAAATCCCTCAATTACCGTAAGGGTGCCTTGGCAGTCTGCTTTATTAACGGCGAATTCACCTTAAAAAGAGTCCAGCGCCACAACGGCCAGGTCTGGCTGGTGCCGGCCAACCCCGCTTACCAGCCGATTCCCGTCAGCGCCGAAGCGGACTTTATGATTTGGGGAATTGTAACCTATATTATTAAGAAGGCGTTTTAGATGTTTGCATTAGTTGATTGCAATAATTTTTACGTCTCCTGTGAACGGGTCTTTAATCCGGGTTTAAACGGCAGACCGGTGGTGGTGTTATCCAACAATGATGGTTGTGTAATCTCCCGCTCCGATGAAGCAAAGCAGTTAGGCATTAAAATGGGCGAACCCGCTTTTAAAATTGCCGCTTTTTTGAAAGCCAATCATGTGGCTGTTTTTTCTTCCAATTACGCTTTATACGGTGATCTGTCGCAACGAGTGATGTATACTCTGGGAAAATTTACTCCCGAGATTGAAATTTACTCTATTGATGAGGCCTTTTTAAATTTGACCGGTCTGAGGATTGATCTGGAAACCTACGCCCGCCGGATCCGCCAAGCCGTGCTCCAAAATACCGGAATTCCGGTAAGCGTGGGAATAGCCCCCACTAAAGTGCTGGCCAAAGCTGCCAACCATTATGCGAAAAAAGTACCGGAAAACCAAGGAATTCTGGTACTGGACAGTCCGGACCGGATCAGTGAAGCGCTGTGCCAATTGGAAATCGGGGAAGCCTGGGGAATCGGCAGTCAATATGCGGCGCTGCTGCAAAAGAATAATGTCCGTACTGCCTGGGAGTTCACCCGGTTACCCGATGCTTGGGTCCGCCAACGGATGACTGTGACCGGCCTACGGATTAAAAAGGAGTTGGAGGGTATATCCTGCCTGGTTTGGGAAGCGGTTACTCCGGCTAAAAAAGTGATCTGTACCTCCCGTTCGTTTGGGAAATCCCAAACTGAAATTGAGCCGCTCCGGGAGGCAGTGGCCACCTTCGCTTGCCGCTGTGCTTCTAAATTGCGCCAACAGCGAAGTTGCGCCAATCTGATTACCGTTTTCATCCATACCAACGGGTTTAACCCTGACGAGCCGCAGTATGCCCAAAATTTCACCTGCAAGCTGCCGACTGCTACCAACAGTAGCATAGTTTTGACTAAATACGCTTTAGCGGCATTAGAGGCCATCTATCAAAGGGGTTATCGTTATAAAAAGGCCGGGGTGATGGTGGCAGAGCTCGTACCCCAAGACCGGCTGCAAGGTTCGCTGTTTGACCGGATCGATCATGCCAAACAGGCCGCGGTCATGCAGGCCATGGACAGGATCAATGCCAAATATGGCCGAGACATGGTTAAAATCGCGGCGCAGGGTTCCGGCGTCCAATGGAAACTGCGGCAGGAAAAACTGTCCCCCTGTTTTACCACCCGGTGGAGTGATATTATTACAGTAAGGACCGAATGAAGCCCAGGCTGAAACGGCGCTTTCATTTAAAAATTGCTTTCCAGGAAAGGTTGGTGAAAACAGTGTGTTTCTTTTATGCGTTGAGCCGGGATGCCCAGAGCCTGAAAAACCGTTATCAGTTGAAATTTGATTTTGAATTTGAGTTTCAGCAAAATACCGGAGCACGGCCCTACTATTATGTCTCCGGTTTTGATTTTCCGCGGATGCCGGTGCTTACTGCCGACCAGCCCGAAACGTTGCAATATTTTCGGTGGGGTTTGATCCCTTCTTGGGTGAAAACTTCCCGGCAGGCCCTGGAGATACGTTCTTATACCTTAAACGCCCGCAGCGATACGGTTTTTGATAAGCCGGCCTTTCGAAATGCGATCCGGCAGCGCCGCTGTTTAATCCCGGCGGACGGCTTTTATGAATGGCGGTTATTTCAGGGCCGAAAGTACCCGTATTATATCTATTTCCACGATAAAACCATCTTTTCATTTGCGGGGATTTGGGAGGAATGGGTTGATCCGGTAACCGGGGAATGTGTAAAGACTTATAGTATTTTAACTACTGAAGCGAATCAGCTAATGGCGCAAATTCATAATACTAAGAAACGGATGCCGGTGATTTTACCCCGAGAGGCAGAAAAAACCTGGTTACGCCCTGACTTGCGCCGGGAAGAGATTTTGGAATTGACCAAGCCGCTCGACTCCGGGTTGCTGGCAGCCCATACCGTCAGTAAGTTAATTACCTCACGGACGGCGGACCGGAATGTCCCGACGGTTCAGGATTACTATGAATACCCGGAATTGGCCGGTTGTAAATAATAAAAAAGTTGGTCTGTAAAAGGTTAGTGTATAATTGTATAATTAAGTTCGCAATTTTTTATCAAAGGAAAAGCCATCTGGACTCCGAAATGGTAAGTTGCTAAACAAAACCAAAAAGGAGTGTTGCCCGATGGCTTCATAAGAATACCGTAAGTTTAGAAAAGCGGTGACATTTGCAAAACCTTAGAATCATTATTGAGAAATACGCTTAGTCTTTTCATAAATAATATTTATGAATCGGTCGGCCAATTTTACCATAATTAATCTTTACTTTTACTTGTTTTTTCTTAACTAAATACTCCAGATACCGATGTACCGTCTGATAAGCCAAACCAGTCTTTTGTGAGATCAATTCAATTGTTTCCGGTTCATTTATTGTGTGAAGATAATCCATGATTAATTTTAGAGTAGGAAATGATAATCCCTTGGGGATCTCTAGATCCTGAAATTGATCGCCGCGTTTATTTTGGCTTAATTTCAAATGTAATTTCACCCTGGAAATCAAATCAGCCGTCCTAATCGGCTTAACCGCGAAATCAGTCGCGCCGCAATCAAGAAATTTTTGGGCCAAGTTGATGGACTCATCGACTGTAAGCACCAGAATCGGTATGCTTTTTGAAATTTCCCGAATCTTTTTAACTAATGTTAAGCCGTTAATATTCGGCATGTAATAGTCGACCATAATCAGATCAAACTTAGATTTCTTCAAAAGGTCCAATGCTTTGAATCCATCATTGACCGTTACTATATTAAACTTTGCCGTCTCGCCAATCGCCTGTAAAGTATATAAAATATCCTCATTATCGTCAATTGCTAAGATTTTATTCATCTTTTCTCGCCTTAATATGATAAATTTTACCTTGACCAATTTGGGGCAAAGGAATTGGGTCCCATGGTAAACCGTATTTTAAAGTAAACCCTTTCACATTTAATAAATGGATCACAGGAATATTTCTTTTCCCCATCTCAAAAATTACTCCACTTTCTGATGAAGGAGGGAATTTATGAATATAATTAATTCCCGGCTTTAAATCAAGGACCATTGAGTTAGCGCCAATATTCGCCGAAGCGCCGCCGATATTTACAAAGACGCTAATTCTGGCTTTTTTACTATATTCATCATAGACTTTTAATCTTTGTTTCACGTTTAGTTGGAGGTCTTTTTCATAGATTAAAGGGATCTGATATTTTTTGATTTTTTTTAGTAATAATTGACGCCCCTCTTTTTTAAGCTCCAACCCTATATCAAAGTCGCCGCCGAGCGAGGCCGCATTTATCTTATATGGAAAAACTCTTTTATTATATAAG
>DATCLA010000255.1:0-2917 GCA_036564195.1 Bacillota bacterium | reverse complement strand
GTTCTAGCCTGACCTATAATATTTTCGGTTAAAGCCTTCACATCACTCATTAGCCGAAGCTCCTTTACTTAATGTTAGTCACCAAAAAGAAGGACATAACGAAAGATAAAATTGCATAGGTTTCAACCATACCGGCATAGATAATTCCTTTGGTCGATTCTTCCGGGCGTTTGGCTAAAATTCCCATTGCTGACACAACGACTCGTCCTTGCCAGATACCGGATAACCAACCGACGATCCCTACCGGCAAGCCAGCCATTAGAAACTGTAAACCGGTCAAAGTTGTCATTGCGGTTAAACCGGAAAGTTTGGTAAACATAAGCATTCCGATAACAAAACCATAAATTCCTTGAGTACCTGGTAATGCGGCTAAAACTACGGATTTACCGAATTTAGTAGGATCCTCGGTTACCACTCCGGAAGCTGCTTGCCCAGCCAGACTAACTCCATAGGCTGAACCATACCCGGAAAAAAGAACTGCAATTGCCACACCTGCATAAGCCAGAAAAATACCCCATTGTTCTAACATACATTAGGCCTCCCTTTCGTTAATTAAAAAAGTATATTTAGGTTTATTGCTGAAAGGTGTAAACGGTCGCCCGCCACCTTCAAAAAACTTACCAAAAAACTCTAGGTATTGTAAACGGCTGGAATGGACATAGGCGCCTAAAACATTTAAACCAAAGTTCAATAAATGTCCAATCAGAAAAATTGCCGCTCCTAAAATCCACCCAATCACCGGTAAGCTGTTAAAGACCATTCCAGCAAGCTGATTCATGATGCCTCCCATAACTCCGCCGGACAAACCGAGGGCCATTAAACGGGAGTACGATAAAACATCACTGAAAAAACCAATGGTACCATAGATGTTATATAAACCGCCCGGAATAGCCAACAGCTTGGCAAGTATTCCTTTTTTCCCCCACATGTTGCCAACCACCATAGTGACAGCTGCGATCACCAACAGGTGAACCAAAAATTCCGAATGGCTGGACAACCCGATGGCATCCTTACTTAAAAACAAAATCACACTGGTTAAAAAGAACAATAATACTCCTTGGTTCCAAATGGCGTCACCCCACCGGCCTTCTCGGATATTGTAATAGGCACTGATTAAAATGCCATAATATAATTGCACTAACCCCAGCCCCAAGGCGATTAATAGTAATAAAATCGGATTATCCAACGGATTAAATAGTCCGAAGTTAAGATTGGGCAGTGCCAAAACACTTCCGGTTATTAAGCCGAACACAATCGCCCCGATGCCGCTAAACAAAAACATCCAAGAAATCTTCTTACCGACCGGTCCCAGTTTCAACTTTACCAACAAAATGCCACAAATCAGAGCTAAAATCAGACCGTAACCGGCATCACCTAACGCAATGCCGAAAAAGAGGAAGAAAAACGGGGCAATAGATGCAGTAGGATCAATTTCGTGCGTCTGGGGGTAACTAAAACTTTCGACGAGGTATTCAAAGGGCGTAACCAACTTACTATTCTGCAGTACAGTCGGAGCTTGCTCTCCTTCCTCCGGTTGGGTCGGTACGATAACAAAATTAAGCTTAGCTTTGTTTAATAATTCTTCCAAGGTGGAAACCTTGGAGGCAATAATCCAGCCAGTAATCTTAAAACTGTGTTGTCTATGGGTCAAATGTCCCGCCATTGCCAACCGTTGGCGTTCATTGATTAAATTGTCATAAAAAACTTGTAACACCCGGCGCTCGCCTTGACGGGAATATACTTGTCCCTTAACGCTGTGTTCTTCCTGATCCAATTCAATCAATTCTTTGTGAATCCGGTCCAATTCAGCCACGACAGTCGTCTCAAAAGGCGGCAAGATTGTCTGGGTGGCATTATAATGGGATAAAACAGTTTGTACCTCCGGGTATACCGCCGCCGGCACCATTAAAACAAAGAGGGTGTTAGCGCCCACCGTATTCACTGCTTCAAGGTAAAAAGAGAAGTTTTGCTCTTCTAAAGCCGCTTTCAGTTCCGGTAGCGGTTGGTTGGTGCTGCCCAAAAAGACCCGCACTGTACCGTTTCCCTGTAAATCCTGATAGCTCAGATCCAAGGAACGCCAGGGAATTAGGTTTTCAGCCAGACTTTGCAATTGCGCCCGTTTAGTCTGTACTTGCGTTAACTCCTGTTCGAGCTTTGTTAAATCTGTTAAAATGGATTGTAACCGTGCCTCTTCATGCAAGATCCCGGTAAACTCCTCCCGGGTTAAATAAGTTTTCACACCGGCAAACTGCTGAATCATCGTTGGTTTAACCGGCACAATCAGATCCAAAAACGCCAAGGCTCGTGAAAGCTCGGCCAGACGTTTTTCCACCTGAACCTCACGTTCCTGCAATTCGGCATTGATCCGTTCATCAGCAGCAGTTTCCTGATCCGGTTCCCCGCTTAATCCGGACACCTCCAGTAATTCAGAGTCCTGAAGCGCTTTGAGAAGACGTTCCCGCTCGCTTTGCAGTCCAAAGATAGTGACTTTTTTAAATTGCGCCAACGCCATTTAGCTCACAACCTTTTCCACAACCAGTTTGACTGCGCCGGGGATCCGTTGCTCACTACGACTAATCAACTCTTGAACCTCAACGTCAATCTGGTCCAACCGACTTTGTTTAGCAGTTTCAAACTCTACCGCTTTACGTTTGAGTAATGCTTCACCTTCAGCTCGGGCCTCTGCTTCAGCTTTACGGATCATTACCGTTGCTTCCTGTCGGGCATCCTTAACTGCCTGAATACTTTGATTACGGGCTGTCGCAACAATCTGTTCTGCCTCAGCTTCAGCAGCTTGAATCTGTTCCCAAACTTCTTTTGCCACAGATGTCACCTCAGATCCAAATCGAATTGTTTTTTGAGATCTAAATAAAAATTGCAAAAATTGGAAATACCCACTCAAATTATATTACATAAC
>DATCLA010000254.1:0-1522 GCA_036564195.1 Bacillota bacterium | reverse complement strand
GTTAATGAAAACTATGTTTTAAAAGATATTAACCTGGTTGTTCCCGAAGGGGATTTTATTACCATTATCGGAAGTAATGGGGCAGGTAAATCCACCCTGCTCAATCTGATTGACGGCACCCTTTTTCCGGAAGCGGGTACGGTGGCGATCAACGGCCAGGAGGTGACCGACTGGCCGGTTTACAAACGCTCCCCCTTGGTTGGCAAGGTTTTTCAGAACCCGCTGCAGGGAACAGCCGCCGAAATGACCATCGAAGAAAATCTGGCGCTGGCGGCGCAACGCGGCCGCCGCCGGGGACTCCGCTTGGGATTGGACAAGAAACGGCGTGCCGAGTTCCGGAGCCTCCTGGCCTTACTGGAACTAGGACTTGAGCAGCGTCTGGACTGTCCCGTCAAATTACTCTCCGGCGGTCAGCGGCAAGCCCTGACCCTGCTGATGGCGACCATGGGAAATCCCCGGATTCTTCTGCTGGATGAATACACGGCTGCCCTTGACCCTAAAACCGCCCAACAGATTATTGCCATTACCGAACGCATCGTCCAGCAGAAGCAATTAACCGTGCTGATGGTCACCCATGACCTGAAACAGGCCCTAGCCATGGGTAATCGCACGATTATGATGGACCGGGGGGAGATCATCCTCGATCTAAAGGGAACAGAAAGAGAGCAAACCACAGTCGCTGACCTTTTGGCAAAGTTTGCTGCCAGACGCGGTCGGGAATTAACCGATGACCGGATTTTATTACACGGTTGAAACTTAACCGCAAAAAAGCAGCAGTGTCCGTTGGGAACACAGTCTTCCAAATTAATAAGGTAGTTGCCGTCATAGGTAACTACCTTTTTGGTCTCGCTCATCATCGCCAGTTTCCCCCTCACAACTGAGGGTTGGTTTTGAAGGATAGTTCCCAGTTCACAGCTGAAAGTTAATTATGAATGTTAGTTGCCAGAAACCCCAAAATAATACCTGAATTACAAACCTAGGAATTGTGAACGAAACCCCAAAGCGCCACCCTAATCATTTAACTGGAAACTGGGAACGAACCCCCAGAGCATCTCCCAAACTATTAAACTGGGAACTGTGAACGAACCTCATCCCCTCAATTATCTGCCGAAAACCGATACACCATTGAAAAAATTAACACATAAAATGAAACCTCAGCATGGTTAAACGAAGACTATCACAAAGGAGGAATCCCTATGGCATGGTCCGATTGGGAAAACTTAGGCGGGATCATTATCAGTTCACCGGCGGCGGTCTCCTGGGACGATGACCGGATCGACGTCTTCGCTGCAGGCACCAATAATCACCTCTTCCACAAATGGTACGATGGGGCCTGGTCCGACTGGGAAGACTTGGGCGGGGTGCTTATCGGCGGGCCGGCGGTGGCTTCCTGGGACGAAGGACGCCTCGATGTCTTTGTCCGGGGGACCGATAATGCCTTATATCACAAATGGTACGACAGAGGATGGTCCGATTGGGAAAACCTGGGCGGAACCATTATCAGCTCACCGGCGGCGGTCTC
>DATCLA010000253.1:0-19886 GCA_036564195.1 Bacillota bacterium | reverse complement strand
CCAGTAGTGTTTCCGGAAGCAGCCGGATAAACCGGGACGGCTCCACCGTAACGGTTTCACCATTACGGAATTGCACCCGGGAACTTACCAGGTAACAACGCTCCCTGGCCCGGGTTAAGCCCACATAAAACAGGCGCTGCTCTTCAGCCAGTTCCTCCGGGGAAAGTTCCGCTCCGAAAGGCAGCAAACCTTCTTCGACTCCGGCCAGGAAAACCGCTGGATATTCCAAACCTTTACTTGCATGAATGGTTGACAGGGTGATTAACTCCCGGCCTGCAGCGGCGCTGCTGGAACGCACTATATCCGCCTCAGTAGCTAAAGGCAACAACCGAAGTAACTCAGAGCAGTTGGAGTAGTTTTCTCCGATCCGGCTCAAATGTTCTAACTCCATAAAATCCTGCAAATCGCCCTGATTTATCCAGGCGGCGACCACATCCGGGACCTTTCGCTCCCATAGTGGTTTAAACTCCGTCACCCGTTGCTTAAATCGAAGTAATTTTTGCAATAACTGCCCCTGCGCCAGACCCAACACTCTTTCCAAACACGGCAACCGCAGCATTGAACGGTCCGGCGGCTGGAGCAACCACTGGGTTAAGCGGTCTTTTTCCGGTTCCTCCAGTCCCCAATAAGTCTGAAAAACCGCGCTGCGGAGGCGGAAAGGATCATCCGGCTGGTCTAAATAGCGAAGAAAACTTAAGAAGGTGATGACGCTCTCCGATTCCAAAGTAACTGTTGGGCCTACCACTCGGTAAGGCAAGCCCATAACGGACAGAGCCGCTTCCATCGCTTCCGCCTGACGGTTGGTACGATAGAGTATGGCAAAGTCGGCCAAACTGTAATTTGAAGCTAAAACAGTTGAAGGACGGCTACCACTGTGCCGGTCAGCGGACAGCATACTCGAACCACCCATTAAGGTAACAATCTCCGCAGCGATTGCCCGGGCGCAATTGCGTTCTCCGGCTGCCTTTAACCAGGTTAGTTTCACTCCGTTCCGGTCGCGACCCACCGGGACTTGCTGTCGCAATTCCGGCCTGATTAGAGCGTTAGCTGCTTGTACCAGTGGTGCTGTTGAACGGAAATTATGGGTTAATCGCAGCGTGACTGTATCCGGCCAAACTTGCTTCAGATCATCAAAAAAGCGGCTGCTTGATCCCCTGAACCCGTATATTGACTGGTTAGGATCGCCAATTACCATTAAACACAGGCTATCTTGGGCCCATTGGGTAATCAATTGGAATTGGGCCGGATTAACATCCTGAAACTCATCGACCAGCAGGTAGTGAAAGCGTAGCCGGAAAGACTGCAGCCACTGAGGGGACTGTTGCCACAGTTTCACTGTTTTAAACATCAGATCATCGAAATCGCAACGCCCGAAGCTTTCCAGTCGCTGTTGATAGGCCTGATATAACTGAAGGGCTTCCGGAGCCGCCGTCTCCCGGTCGTCCCACAGCCATTTATTTTTAACCAGTCCCAAGAGGCGCATGGCCTCTCGGACCGGTAGTTTCAATTGCTGCTCCCGTAGTAATTCCTTAACCAATTCCGCAGCTTCGTCCTGGTTCAATAGTTGTAAGGGCGCACCCTCCGGCTGGGAGTTTAAGATCTGCCAGGCCAAGCTATGAAAAGTCCCAATCTGCAGCTGGCGCAGAGCCACGCGATCTTGCAAAAGCGTTTCGAGACGGTTCCGGATCTCGGCAGCCGCCTTATTGGTAAAGGTTACTGCAGTAATCTCCTGGGGATTGGCCCGGCCTGTTTTGATTAGATAGGCGATCCGCTCCACCAGTGTTCGAGTTTTTCCAGTCCCCGGACCGGCAATAACCCGAACTACTTTGGCTTCAGTTTCGATCACGGCCATCTGTTCCGGACTTAGCAGGCTTCCTACCGGGGTTGCTGGTTGAGTCGGCGCAACCGTTGCTTCGGCGGCAGAAGCTAACTCTTGATCAACCTTTCTGCTGCTGCCTTGCCGGGCCGACCCGGCGCTGAAAAATCCGTCCTGTCCCAAGATGGCGCGGCGTTCCCCTTCATCAAATAAGGAAATTACGCCATACTCCCCGTCGTAACCGGGCCTAACCTCCACCTTCCGTTCACGCAAACGGCGAATTCCCATTGCTACCAATAGACCGGCCTTAGCTGCGATTAAATCCGGGTCAACCCGGATCAACAGATCCAGCTCCGGTCCGAAGTTATGTAATAAGTCAAAATAAACCTGTTCCGCCTTTTGGGTCCTGGCGCCTACATTTAAGGCGGCGCCGATTATTTCGCGCAGCGGTACCAGACTGAGAAATTCTTTAGCTCCGGCCGGCTTAAATCCTTCCGGCCGGTCCGCCAATTCAGTTACCCGGTGCAATACTCCGACTGTGATCTTCCGGCCGCAGATCGGACAGACGGCCCCGTGTTGCCTGGTTTCGTTCGGGTCCCAACAAATCCCGCAGTTGCGGTGGCCGTCCAGATGATACTTACCCTCCTCCGGAAAAAACTCAATGGTCCCGGTAAAGCAGTTGGAGTCGGGATCCTCTAACGCCTTTTTTAAGCCGTGATAGCTGAATTCACCGGTCAATAAATTAGCTTCCCTGGCCAAATTCTGAGGATTATGGGCATCCGAGTTTGAGATCAGTGTAAAGCGGTCCAGAGCCGACCAGCGCCAGTTCATGCTGGGGTCAGAAGACAAACCGGTTTCCAGGGCAAAGATCCGGTCGCTGAGATCCGCATAGCATTCGGCCAGATCATCAAAGCCGGAATTGGAACCGAATACCGAAAAATGCGGCGTCCAGATATGCGCCGGAATGAAAAGTGCTTCCGGTTCTGCCTCCAAAATCAATTGTAACAATAAATAACTATCCAACCCCAGGATCGGACGGCCGTCGGAACGAATATTCATGCCTAATGCTTCCAAGCGGGCGCTAATCCGGTCCGCTCCCTCCAAGGAAGGCAGGACTACTAAATGATGGACTTTACGGGTACGGCCGTTTTTTTTGTAAATGGTACTGAGCTCACCGGTAACAACAAACCTCACCTCCGGCTGGCCGGGAATTTCCGGAGCCGGAGCGCTTTTGAGCCGGTAAAAGCCAGCTTCGGCCGGAAGTAGACTTGCCCGCAATTCCTCCCGCCAACCGGGATGGGTAAAGTCGCCCGTACCAACCAGAGAAACTCCTTTTAAAGCGGCCCAACGGTACAGATTGGCCGGATTACAGGCTTTGCTGGTCGCCATGGAAAAATGGGAATGAATATGTAAATCTGCCACCCAGGGCATGAGATCACCTTCTCGTAAATCCTCGTTCATCTTTCATCGCTCGTAAGTGGTATCTGCTATTTGCTGCTCAATCTTGTTGCCATTGTCCATTGCCTATTGTTATCACTATAAACTTCCCCGCAACTATTCTATCTTAATCAGCGCCGGACAGCAAGGCATTTAACCGCTATTTTCAGCCATTATTAAAAAAGGACCCTAAAGGAGGATCCTAAATTCAAATCAATTGATACAGTAAATATCAATTATTCCCCGCCATGCCGGAATAACCAGGCCCGTAAAAACCGTAGGTCTTCTTGATCCGGATAATCCGGATGACATTGAATGCTTTCCAACTCTTGAATCCGGTTTGGGTCAGACCCAAAATAGATAATAAGGTTGCGAATAAAGCGCATGGTTACCGGAGTAATATAATGTTCGATCCCTTCCACCTGTTCTTCAACTCTTTCATTTTCCTTCAATAACCTCAAAAACTCTTTCAGTTTATCGTCGCGCCAGACTAAAAACCGGCCATAAGTCATTCCTTTCTTGGTCAAAGCAATATTACGGTATTTTTCATATTTGATAAAACCAGCTTCGTCAAGTTTTTGGATCATCCGAGTCACCGAAGAAGGTTTGACATTAATCGCATTAGAGAGATCTACCGGGCGAATATAGCCCTGGCTGGCTACGATCCGGAAAAACATTTCCAGATAGTCTTCCATACTTTCAGTTAAAGTCCTCTCTTTAGACATAGACATCTCCCGTTCCAAGGTTGTGGCATGTTCCGCAGCAACCTGACACTTCACTTTAGCCTATACTAAACATGTTTCATTTAGAACTTAGACCAGCCCCAACCCCCGTACTATTTGAGTAATGAGGAAACAGACCGAAAACGCCACTGCCGTCGGTATCAAAGCCGCCAGCCAGGTCCATTTAGCGCTTTGGGTTTCTTTACGAATCGTCAACAAGGTAGTCGCACAAGGAAAATGCAGTAGTGAAAAGAGAATCATATTTAACGCAGTTAACCAGGTCCAACCATTATTGGTCAAGAGTTGGCGAAGGGCAGCGATGCTATCAAACTCAACCATCATTTCCTGGGATAAATAGCTCATAATGAGAATCGGCACGACAATCTCATTAGCCGGTAACCCTAGGATAAACGCCAAGATAATAAAACCATCCAGTCCGATCAGAGCTGCGAAACCCTGAAGCCAACCTGCCAAATGTCGAATAACACTGAAATCCCCAATATAAATATTGGCTAATATCCAAGTCACTGCGCCGGCAGGAGCGGCCACAACCACTGCCCTCATCAAGACAAACAAGGTCCGATCCAATACTGAACGAATCAATAATGAACCGATTTTAGGTAACCGATACGGTGGCAGTTCCAGGGTAAAGGTGGAAGGGACTCCCTTTAATAGTGTTTTGGACAATACCCAGGATACAGCCAGAGTTACCAAAATCCCCAGGATAACTGCTCCGACAACTAAGGCAGAAGCCGTAATGCTGTTATAATTACCCACCAGTGCTCCCATAAACACCGCCGCCATTGCGATCAGAGTCGGAAATCTTCCGTTACACGGTACAAAGTTATTGGTTAAAATAGCAATCAACCGTTCCCGGGGAGACTCGATAATCCGACAAGCGATGATCCCTGCTGCATTACATCCAAACCCCATGCACATAGTAAGAATCTGTTTTCCATGGGCCCCGGCTTTTTTAAACAGTTTATCGAGGTTAAAAGCCACCCGGGGAAGATAACCCAAATCTTCAAAAAAGGTAAACAGCGGGAAGAAGATTGCCATCGGCGGTAACATCACCGATACAACCCAAGCCAAACAACGGTATAAGCCTAAAACTAAAACTCCATGCAACCATTGCGGGGCATTAATCCACTGAAAAACTTGGGTCAACTTATCTTGAAATCCGAAGAGAACCTTAGCAAGCACTGCTGAAGGTATATTAGCGCCGCTGAGCGTCAACCAAAAAACCAGACTTAACAAGGCAATCATTAAGGGATACCCAAAAAGCTTCGAGGTTACAATGCTATCTATTTTGCGATCCCAATCTCCTGTGCTCCCCCGAATTTTCACCACTTTTCCCGCGATCTCCTGAGCCTGTTGGTAGATATCTTTTACAACTTGATCTCTGACCGCTCCCAATCTTCCGCGCACAACTTCTGCTTTAGCTAAAACCCGATCAAACTCAGCTTCCGGACTATTCATAACACTCCACCGCCTTGCCACCGAAAATTTCTTTCCGATTCTCCGGTTCAATCCGTTTCAGGTAATTTTTCATCTCTGTAATGATGGTTCTGTCTCCGTCCAAAATCCGTAAAGCCACCCAGCGGCTGTTGAATCTACCCTGAAGTAATGTTTCTACCTCTCCTTGAATTTCATTAATCGCGCTTTCAATGGTTTCATTATAAGATAAGCGTTTAGGCTGATAATTCTCCTTTCCAAAGACAGCTCGATGAATGCTATCCTTTAATTCATTTAAACCAACTTTATCCCTGGCAGCGGTAGGAATCACCGGTATCCCTATAATACTTTCCAATTTGGAATAATCGATCTCGATCTGCTTTCGTTTCGCTTCATCCACTAAATTCACACAAAGAATCATTTTAGGAGTAATCTCCATAACCTGCAAAACTAAGTTTAAATTACGTTCCAGGCAAGTGGCGTCAGCAACCACAACCGTAGCATCGGGGTTTCCGAAGCAGATAAAGTCCCGAGCCACTTGTTCATCGACAGAATTAGCAAGGAGTGAGTAGGTTCCCGGTAAGTCCACCAAAATCATATTTTTGTTTTTATGTTGATAGTTACCTTTAGCTAAAACTACTGTTTTTCCGGGCCAATTACCGGTATGTTGGTTAAGACCGGTTAAGCCGTTGAAGACGGTACTTTTTCCGGTATTCGGATTCCCGGCTAAAGCAATGACAGCATCAGCTTTAACCGGAGTTTGCTTAAGTTCTTCCAAAAAAGCATAGATGCCGGTTGATTGGACTGTTAATCCCATATAATTCCCTCCTTTGTTTTTAAAATTAAGAACCGGCAGCAGCAAGCGCACTCCCGCCGGTCAAATTTATTTAAACTATGGGACGAACGGTAATTTGACAACTTTCTTCGGAACGCAATGCAATTACTGCTCCCCGAATTTTATAAGCTACCGGATCGCCAGCCGGACTTCGATGAATAGCCTCTACAATTGTTGATGGGACCAAACCTAAATCCAAGAGCCGGTTGCGGATTAATCCCTGCGACCCAACATTTACTACTTCAGCCCTGCTTCCAATCTGAAGACGGGTTAATTCAAACTCTGCGGTACTCAAAAATTCTCTCCTTCCAAAAATTAAATCTGTTAGTGACCACGAAACAGTTCCGGAGTCACCAAGAGTTTTGCTCTTAGCTAACGTTAGTTCAATATATGATAAAGGGCTTCAAAGAGTCCCTCGCCAAACCCATTTTAAATTAAATATCCTTAAAGCCTTGCAGATTTCGCTAATCAAAATATGCCAAGCACCAACAGTATTAATTGTTGGCGCTCCATTCAAGGTCACATTTTTACCTCAGAAAATGCACGCCGCGGCCTTCGCTTGGTTAGATCGGCAGTTTACTAAATAACCAAAAAAACCTGCCAATGAAAGCGCCGGGTTTCAAACCAGTTAAAGCTGGTGAAACCCGGCCTTTCAAACACAAGCTGAAAACTTCATAACCGACCCGATCTTAGGGTACAGTTCTTTTTTTTTTCGATCCTCCGAAACAGCTCTTCTTTAAACATTTGTGCTACTCTTCACTTTTATCTCTTGGTCTATTTTAGTGCCTTGTCCGCCACAATAATTGTGGTGTTTTCAAGCCTTCATACCATTGCGGCTTTTTCAAATTGCGCCGCCCGGAGCATCTGCAATTGATGGTTCACGGTACAAGGAATATCGTAGTGATAAAGCTCGTCAGCGGCTATGTTTTCTTCCTTCCGCAGCCGCTGGTTTTCCCGCAAATAAAAGTCCTCGTCTGTTTGGTCAAGCACCATATAGTCGCATTCGAGATATTTTCCGCCCGGCCTTAACGCCGCACAGACCCTTGAGTAGAGCTGGATTTTTTGATCCGGAGGAAAATGATGCATAGTTTGGAATGATATTACCGCGTCATAACGCTCTTTACCAAAATCGTAATCAAAATAACTAGCATTGATCAGCGTTAGGTCTTTGTCAGGATGTTTTTTCTGCAATACTTCCAACATTGCTTGGGTCAAGTCAACCCCGGTCACCTTCAGATGGGGATGGATTTTAAAGATCGCATCCAGCTCTAACCCGGTCCCGCAGCCGAGATCTAACAGGTCAACCACTGTTTCAGGCAAAAGTTCCGCCATCTTTTGATATCCTTCTTTACAGCCCGCTACTTTGTTAAGCATATGTTGATCATACCCGACTACCCGGGAGGCAAAGAAGTCGCTCATCTTTTCCAGCAAAGTTATTCACCTTTTTTAGCCCATGGCCATTTGGTTAATTATACTGATGATTTGTCCTGCTTGAAATGTAATAATACTCCAACCGTCGAATGGGCCTTCATTGTCATTGAAGATCCACTTGAAATCGATTCTACCGCAATGCGGAATGAATGATGTTAAACAGTTGGCTACTTTCTTAAAGCATTTTCCACTGCCTTGAGCGCATGAATTCTGGTGGTATCAAACAGTGGGATCGGTAAATCCTCCTGTTTGATCAATAGTCCGATTTCGGTACACCCCAGAATTACACCTTCAGCTCCCTTGGCTTCTAAGCCCAGGATAATCCGTTGGTAATCTTCTTTTGAGGCTTGCAAAATCTTACCCAAACATAATTCCTCATAGATTACTTTATTTACTATCTTTCTCTCGTTTTCCTCCGGAATCAGGACATTGATCCCTACTTGCTCTAGCCGAGACTTATAAAAATCTTGTTCCATAGTATATCTGGTCCCTAGCAAGCCAACTTGCTTGATACCCCTGGCCTTGATCTCATTAGCTGTGGCATCTGCTATATGTAACATCGGGATCCTAATACTTCTTTGAATTTCTGAAAACACTTTATGCATCGTATTAGTGCATAAAATGATAAAGTCAGCTCCGCCCTTTTCAAGGCTTTGGGCAGCACCGGCCAATACTTGAGCCGCTTTATCCCAATTGTCAGTCCTTTGATAGTATTCAATTTCTTCAAAATCAACGCTATATAAAAGGCATTTGGCCGAATGTAAACCGCCACACCGAGATTTAACTGCTTCATTTATCAAGCGGTAATATTCTACAGTTGATTCCCAACTCATTCCGCCGAGCAATCCAATAGTTTTCATGGCTTTTCCTCCAAACGTTTTTTCATAATCTAGTAAGCCCATTTTGTAAGTACCGCATTCTGCTGATAATATTTTACTCCAAAAATAACTGTTAACCTAAAAAGTTATGAATGATAGCCCCATCGGGATGAAAATAAAGATACAATACCAATTTTTCTGAATTTTTCATTGACTAAGTTTCTTCAACCCTTGCCGGTTTTCATCAATGATTGTAACCATTAATTTACTGGTCATTGATGGTCTAATTATAACTAATTTTATACAGAAGTTCAATCTATCTATTATGTGGGGCGATTTTGCCTTGAATCCATTCAATTGTTTGTCTGTATGGAAATAATGCTTCCCACTCTAAAATATCCAACTTGCAACGGTAGCGTTCAACAAAATTTGAAACTACATCAAATTCAATAAGGTTATCATTTGAACCATAAAGAATTGCAAATAATTGTTTCTTTAAGCTTTCTACAAAAATACGCCCCATTCAGCTTGTTGTGAGATACCTGATATTTGTCACTCTCAGATGAACAATTTTTTGCAACAGACCGGCCTAGCCGGTTATGGCATTAACCCCCGGTGTTACAGACGTCCGCAAAGGTTAGATAGCTCCCTCTCCTAGTTCTTTTGACAGTAGTCGCTTGAACCCCGGTAAAAAATTAACCGGATCATTCAAAAAAACCAAGGATAAAGATGCCCGCCATCACTAGGGCAATAAAGAAATACTGCGTACGGGTCAAGCGCTCTTGTAGCAATAACCGGCCCAACAGCACCGAAACAATACTATAACTGGCAATCATGGGAGCGACAACTACAGAGTTGGTATCCAAAGCAAAAACGTAAAAATACTGACCGGCCGTTTCAAAAACCGCTGCCAGCAGCCGGTGTTTTTCCCGGCAAAGACGAAATTCACCTTTTTTAATTACAGTCACATAAATAAAGGCCACAACGGCGCAGAGCAAAAAGGTCAGCTCGTAGGAGACCAACGCTTCTTCCGGACTCATCATCTTGGTCAAATAGACATCATCAAGGAAAGTCCCCAAAGCATCAATTACGGCATAGAGGATGGGAAAGATCAGGGCAACTGCACCTAACCGGTACTTCCTGTCCACAACGACTTTTCTTTCCTTCCGTTCGGCTTCAGCCAGCATTCTTTCGGTAAACCCAATGCCAACCAGACCGGCGGTGATTATGGCAACGGCCAGCAATTGCCAGGCATTCATCGTCTTTCCCAACACTAAAAAAGCCAAAAAGCCGGCCACTGCTCCCGAGGTGTTACTCACCGGCGAATTAATAGAAACCTCAAGGTAACGGAGGCCTACATAACCCAGAGCCATTGACAAAATATACATAGATGAAACCGGAAGATATCTTATGATATTAACTAAATCAAACTGCCAATCCATTTTATTCATTTGAAAGCAGGCTTGTACCCCCATCACTATCCCAACCATAATGATGATCCGCAAGTGGCTGTATGGATCTTCGGGGGATGTCCCTTTCTTGTAAAATGCGTCAGCAGTCCCCCATAATAAGATAGTAAGCATTGCCGCTGTGTACCATGAAAATACCATATCTGAGCTCCTTTACAGTAAAATGATGGTATGCATAATATTATCATTATAAAACATAATTACAGCGTTTGTATATTAGTTTTTTAAACCGCAAATATCTTGTTCACTTCTTTGGCCTGTTCTGCTTCACTCTCTCTTAAAAATCATCGTCACCGTGGTCCCCTTCCCCGGCGTACTGGACAGCTCCAGCCGGGCCCGATGAAACTCGGCCCCGTGTTTGACGATGGAAAGGCCCAGACCCGTGCCGCCGGTCTCCCGGGAATGGGACTGGTCAACCCGGTAAAAGCGTTCGAAGACCCGGCTCTGGTGTTCCCGAGGGATCCCGATACCATTATCGGCAACGGTCAATCGGACCTCTTCGCCGGAGATGCTGACTTTAACCTCGGCCCTCCCCTGTTCTTTGTTATATTTGATGGCATTATCACATAGGTTATAGACCATCTCCTCCAGAAGGGGCCTGACCCCGCAGACAACCGCCTTTTCCCCGTTGACCGCGAGGGTGATCTGCTTCTGCTGGGCCAGAGGGGCCAATCTTGCCGCCACTTCCCGGGCTAAAGCCAATAAATCAATCTCCGTCCAAGGCAATTGAATGCTTTTCTCATCCAGCTTGGAAAGTTGAATGGTATCCTCCACCAGGTTAAGGAAGTGCCGAGTTTCGTCATAAATCCGGCCGCCAGCCACGGCCATATCCTCCGGTTGCACCATCCCGTTCATCATCAGCTCGGCATAACCCAGAATCGAGGTCAAAGGCGTTTTTAGCTCATGGGAGACATTGGCCGTAAACTCGCGGCGCATTTTTCCCGCGTTTTCTTTTTCTGTAATATCTCAGATAAAGAGGATCACCTGGGTTAGGTGATCATAAGGAACCGGACTGGCCAGCAGCTGAAAGGTACTTTGTCCTTTGGTAAAAGTATCTTCATAGGAAGACCCGCCCAGGGCCACTTCAACGGCCTTTTGTAGAGCTGAACTACGGTTTAGTGTCGAGATGTGTCATTGATCCGCCTCGTGGCGGTGACCCCGAAGAGCTGGGCAGCGCTTTTGTTGAGCGACAAGATCTGGCCCCGACGGTTTAAGATAATAATCCCTTCCCTAATATTTTCGAGGGTGATCGCATTGAATTCTTCCTGTTTATCCTGAAGCAGCCGGAATTGCTTCTCGATCTCCTGCTTCTGCCGGGTTAGCCTGGAAAGGAGCGGGAATAATTCATCCTAAACCGCATTGGCCAAAGGCTTCTCAAGGTCAAGGTTGTTTAGGGGAACAATGATTTGCGCCGTCAGTGGGTTGGCGATGACCATCGTAGCCAAGTGGACTGCCAGGAAAATAAGACCAAGATAGGGAAGAAGGTCGAGCACCGTTTTATAAACACTGTTGATGGTAGTTGAGACTCTGAGCACAGTGCTGTCCTGCAGACGCAGCGCCCGGTAAAAGGTTTGGGCGCCAAGGGTTGCCGAGAGATGGACCGTCTCACCGGCGCCACTGGTCAGCGCCTCGATAATTTCCGGGCGGTTACGGTGGTTTCCCATTTGCGCGGCGTCGGGCGGGTTATCAAATAAGACAGTGCCATCTGCTGCGACCCAAGTGATCCGGCTGGACTTCTCCTCCACGGCCAAGCCGGAGAAGGCCAAGGGTCCAATCTGGTTGAAGCTAGTAGCCAGAAACAGAGCCTCGTTCCGGATTTCCTGCTGCGTCCGGCGGTAGAACTCCCAATAGATGACGCCGGTGATCGACAAAGAAGTGAGAAGCAAGGTGATGAAGGCCAATAGGAGCATACTTTGGTAAATCCGCTTTTTCATCCTACCCTCCAATCTTGTAGCCGACCCCCCGCACCGTTGCGATGACCGTCCCGGTTTCGCCCAGCTTTTGCCGGAGGGTTCGGATATGCACATCCACGGTCCGAGTTTCACCTTCATAGTCATAGCCCCAGACGGCTTGCAGAAGTTTATCCCTGGTCAGCACAATACCTTTATTCCCCAGCAAGTATTACAAGAGAGCAAATTCCTTAAGGGTCAACGTTACTTCCTGCGTCGCTCAAGACGGTATGCCGCTCCACATTCAACGTTACCACTCCGGCTGAGGGTTCGGTGGCATTTCCTGTCCAGCCTGCCAGTAGGACGGCCCGGATCCGGGAGAAAAATTCCATGATGCCAAAGGGCTTAGTAATATAACCATCGGTGCCGTTGTCCAAGCCCAAAACCTTGTCGTACTCGCGCTCTTTGCCGTAAGCATGATGACAGGAATCTCCTGGGTTTTGGCCAATGCCTTCAGCCGTTTCAAGATGGCGATTCCGTCTTCCCCCGACAGCATGATATCAAGGAGGATCAAGGAAGGCAAGCCGCTATCTAAAGCGGCTAAAAAGACTGGCTTTCGTTGAACCCGCACGCTTCATAACCGTTGGCTTTTAATGCATAGATAATTAACTCCCGGATGTTCCGGTCATCTTCCACACAATAAATCAGCTGGCCGGTGATGGAAAAAGCCACCTATTCGGCGATATTAGTGGCATGATCGCCGATACGTTCAAAGTATTTGGCGATCAGCATCAGGTCAATGGCAAATTCACCGTTGGCCGTCTCCGTACTGAGCAATCGGATCAGCTCCCCTTTCACCGTGTTGAACAAAGCGTCAACCACATCATCATAGTCAATTAGCCTGGGCCAGATCCAGATCCTGACGGACGTAAGCATCGAGGCTGTCCGTCACCATCTTACTCGTGGCTGCCGCCATCTCGACAATGGGTTTGGTCTCCGCCGCTGCCCTGATATTGGCCAGCAGGGTTATTTCGGAGATATCCGCCGCCTGATCGCCGATGCGTTCTATATCTGTAATGATCTTCAAGGCGGATAAAATCTGCTGCAGGTCTTTCGCCACCGGCTGCTGCTGCAGGAGAAGCTTCAGGCAGAGGCCTTCAATCTCCCTTTCTTTCTGGTCGATCTCGGCATCGGCCTCGATTGCCTTTCTGGCCAATTCGAGGTCGCCAGCGAGTAAGGCTCTGGTCGCATTGGCAATCGCCTCTTCGCACAGCGCACCCATCCGAATCAGCTGGGTTTTCAAAAATTCCAGCTGTTCAGCAAATTTATTCCTCATTACCCAAACCTCCTGGTGATATAATCCTCGGTCCGTTTATCCTTAGGTATGGAGAAGAGCTGCTCCGCACTGGCGTATTCAATGACTTCGCCCTGGAGGAAAAAGGCGGTGGTATTCGCAATCCGGACGGCCTGTTGCATATTAAAGGAATAGGAATCATTAGCAAATAATTTGGAATTAACCGAGGAAAGCAGTGTTACTTTTGTCAGAATGACCATGTTAAGCGCGCACTTTGGTAAAATCAAGAGGGTTCACTATGAAATCTGTTTGTTCTGAATTTCCTGTTCATCACGGTAGAAGCGGGAGGTAAACCTGTATCAGGTCTATCTAATAATTCTTCAGATCCAGCCGAAAAAGACTGTTGCCTGCCTTAAAGGAAGAAGGTGGCTAGCTGATTATGGGAATGGCCTCCAAAAAGTGTATTATAAAGTGTTAGTTTCATCTATAACGTGGTTTCGGAAAAATGTCCATGGGGGTATACTGTTGGCGCCAACCTGTTTTAAAGTCTGTGTTAAGCCCCACTTTCCCATGTCGCACCGTCAAAACCCTTATTTAACTTCAGGTTTTCTGGTCGGTTCACTCTCCCAACCACCGCAATTGCGAAGCCAGTATTTTGCGGCCACGGTCCTCTTCCTGGATCCGCCCTTTGACAACAGCTACCCGTTCCGGGTGATAAGCTACGGCAACTTTCGCATACAATCTGGGAAAGACCACCACTTCCACAGATCCCGTCCGATCTTCCAGCCGCATTCCGGCCATGGATGCCCCGGATTTGGTCGTAATCGGGCGCCACCCGGTAACTACCCCACCAACCAGGACCTCCTTACCGTCGCCTTCCTCTTCCAGTTCGGCCAGAGGAACAATCCCATTAGCACGAAATTTCTCCTGCCAGGAATCCAGCGGATGGCCGGAGAGATAGACCCCCAAATACTCTTTCTCCTGCTGTAAGCGTTCCTGCATTGAAAACTCTGGCACAGCGGCAGTTTCCGGGGTGGGCTCGTCCCAAGTATCGATCAGGCTGAGCTGATTGGTAGCATCGGAAAACCGCCCGGATTTGGCGAGGATCTGTTCTAAGCAAGCCAGTAATGGCCGTCGCCCCATCCCGGTGAAATCTAAAGCCCCGACCCGGATTAAACTTTCAATCACCTTCCGGTTCACCAGCTGACTGCCGACCCGGTTGCAAAAATCCGCCAAGGAACGGTAAACTCCGTTTTGTTGCCGTTCCCGGACAATCTTTTCGATTGCACCTAAACCAACGTTTTTAATCCCCATCAGTCCAAAACGGATTGCCTTCCCTTCAGTGGTAAAAGCCGGACCGCTGCAATTCACATCCGGGTACAAAATCGGAATCTTCATCCGCCGGCACTCCTCAATATACAGCCCTACTTTATCACTATTTCCCATCACGCTGGTCAGCAAGGCCGCCAGATACTCCTGGGGATAATTGGATTTAAAATAGGCTGTCTGATAGGCTATCAATGCATAAGCTGCTGAATGTGACTTATTAAAGCCGTAACCCGAAAAGTATTCCATCAGTTCAAAGATCTGGGCTGCTACCGCTGGAGTAACTCCTTTAGTTTGTGCTCCGGCAATAAATTTTTGGCGCATTGCCGCCAAAACTTCCGGTTTCTTTTTCCCCATAGCCCGCCGTACCAAGTCGGCTTCTCCTAAAGAAAATCCCCCTATTTCACTGGCGATCCGCATCACCTGTTCCTGATAGAGGATCACCCCGTAGGTCTCGGCCAAGATTGTTTCCATTAACGGATGGAGACAGATGTTAACTTTCTGCCCGTGCCGGGCCTGTATAAAATCATCCACCATCCCGCTGCCTAACGGTCCGGGGCGGTACAGCGCCACCAAAGCGATGATATCTTCCAGCTGCTCCGGCTTTAGCCGTACCAGTAAATTACGGATGCCCCGGCTCTCCAGCTGAAAGATACCCAGAGTCTGGCCGGACTGTAATAGCTTAAAAGTGGCGGGATCGTCTAACTGAATCCGGTCTAGTTCGATCCGGATCCCCCGGTTACGTTCAATCAGTGCAATTGTATCGCGGAGTACCGTTAAAGTTCGGAGTCCCAAAAAGTCCATCTTTAACAAGCCCAATTCTTCAATGTCTTCCATAGGAAATTGAGTAATTACTTCATTTTCATTGGATAAAGCTAATGGCAGATATTGAGTTAAGGGCTGCGCCGCGATTACCACTCCGGCCGCATGGGTCGAAGCATGACGGGGAAAACCCTCAACTTGAGAGGCGATCTCAATCAAACGGGCAATCTGAGGATTAGTCTCGATTAAAGTAGTTAATTCCGGAGATTGGGCCTTGGCCTCTGCGATCGAAATTCCTAATTCGCGCGGGATCAATTTAGCGACCCGGTCAACCTCTCCGTAAGGCAGATTTAAAACCCGCCCCACATCGCGGACTGCCGCACGAGCGGCCATGGTTCCAAAAGTAATGATTTGGGCCACCCGATCATTTCCGTAGCGTTTCCGGACATAATCAATAACCTCATTGCGGCGTTCATAACAAAAGTCAATATCAATATCGGGCATGGAAACCCGTTCCGGGTTTAAAAAGCGTTCAAACAATAACCCGTAGCGGATCGGGTCAAGGTTAGTAATACCCAACAAATACGCAACCAGGCTGCCGGCAGCGGAACCCCGCCCCGGGCCAACCATAATCCGGTTTTTCTTGGCATAACTGACAAAGTCCCACACCACCAAAAAATAACCGGCAAAACCCATCCGGTTAATGGTATCCAACTCATAACTCAACCTGGACTGGTACTGCGGGCTCCAAGTAAGTTTCCGCCGACTGATCCCTTCACGGCATAACTGTTCCAGATAAGCTTCGGCCTTAATACCGTTCGGCGTCGGATAATCAGGCATATGAAAAGATTTGGACTCCAGATTAACCTCACAACGTTCTCCGATTTGCAGGGTATTGGCAAGAGCCTCGGGATAGTTGAAAAAGATTTCTTCCATTTCCGCGGCAGATTTAAAGTAAAACTCCGTAGTAGCAAATTTCATCCGGTTAGGGTCACTCACGGTTTTGCCGGTTTGAATACAGAGTAGGACATCATGGACCTGAGCGTCGGACCGACGCAGGTAATGGACATCGTTAGTAGCTACCAATGGCGCACCGCAATCCTGCCCCAACCTAGCCAGTTCCCGGTTGAGCCGACGCTGCCCCTCCAACTGTTGGTATTGGAGCTCCAAAAAAAAGCGGTCCGGTCCGAAAATCTCCTGATAACAAGCAACTTTAGCTTTCGCAGCTTCATATTGGTCATTTAAAAGCAAGTGGGGTATTTCCCCGGATAGACATGCAGAACAGGCAATCAATCCTTGGGAATAACTGCGCAATGTTTCCAGATCAACCCGGGGTTTATAATAAAACCCCTGTAAATGGGCGATTGAAACCAGTTGTACCAAATTACGGTATCCTTGGTTATTTTCAGCCAGTAATACCAGATGATATGGGTTTTCGTCAACTTTAGGGACTTTATCGCTGAGTTTGCGGGGCGCAACATACACTTCACAGCCTAACAAGGGCTTGATTCCGGCTTTACGGGCCTCCCGATAGAACTTTAAACACCCATACATTACACCATGGTCGGTAATGGCCACAGCCGGCATTGCATATTCTCTGGCCAGCCGGATTAGTTTGCCGATCTCGGCGGCCCCGTCCAGTAACGAATATTGGGTATGTACATGTAAGTGGACAAAATTTTCCATTTTCCTTCCCCAAATTTGATTTTTAAACCCTTTTCGCGATTAAAACGAAAATCCCCTGCTGAAAATCGACCGGTTCAAAAGGAAATCCAGCACCGCATAAAAAGCATAAAAAAACCTGACCTAATCTACAGGCCAGGTTTATCTAATTTTAAATTATTAACTACTAACTTATTGACCACGTTTTGCATTAAAACAATCACGGCAATAAACCGGTTTCTCGCCAGTGGGTTGAAAAGGAACCATGGTTTCTACGCCGCATTCACTGCAGACTGCCGGGTACATCTGGCGTTCCCGCCGGGTACCGTTGTTACGTTGTTGCCGTCGCGCGTTTCTACAAGCCGGACAACGGCTGGGTTCATTCTCAAATCCTTTGGAAGCATAAAACTCTTGTTCGCCAGCAGTAAAAATAAATGTTTGACCGCATTCTTTACAAGTCAGGGTTTTGTCACTGTACATTAAAAAATCCTCCCGAAATCTAGCCCTTAGGGCTTAAATTTTACGGCCTTCCCTCGGACTAGCTATGGAGGTTATATTCAAATCGAATGGTTTGATCTCAATACCAAGCAATCCTAAGTATCAGGCTTGAATATATATTACCATAATCACTAACAATAATGCAAGTAGTGATATGATATAAAAATCGGAATTTCACGCAACTTTTCGGCACTATAAGTGGTTAAATAAAATTCTTCACCCTAATTCCAGCCGTATCGTCCTGACAAACTCATTTTTTAAAGAATATTAATATTTTTTACAATAACGATAACTGCTTAAAAATAAAAAAAGCCGGTAACCACCGGCTTAAAAGTTTATTCTTCGTTTATTCTTCTTCTGTAACCATCTGTTTCTTCGCTTCGGCGATGATTGTCTCCGCAATTTGAGCGGGAACTTCTTCGTAATGGTCAAAAGTAGCGGTAAAATCGGCCCGTCCTTGAGTCATCGAACGTAAGTCAATCGCATATTTAAAAATTTCAGCTTGAGGAGCTAAGGCCCGAACGACTTGGTAATTGCCGTCCTGTTCCATTCCTAATATTTTACCGCGTTTTTTATTGATGTCGCCCATAATATCACCCATGAATTCTTCCGGAGTCCGAATTTCCATCATAAAAATTGGTTCGAGCAAAATCGGGTTAGCTTCCATAAATCCTTTTTTAAACGCAATTGAAGCTGCGATTTTAAATGCCATTTCCGAAGAGTCCACCGGGTGGTAAGAACCGTCAAACAAAGTAACCCGGACATTTACTACGGGATAACCGGCTAAAACTCCCTTTTCCATGGTTTCGACGACTCCTTTTTCCACCGCCGGCCGATAGTTTTGCGGGACTGAACCGCCGAAAATTTTATCCACAAATTCAAAGCTCGGGCCATCGGCAGGCAAGGGTGACAATTCCAGCCAGACATGACCGTATTGTCCCCGGCCACCGCTTTGTTTCTTATGTTTACCTTCAACCTTAACTGTACCTTTAAGTGTTTCCTTATAGGCAATTTTCGGTGTTTTTAACTGGACTTCGACGCCGAATTTCTTATGCAGTTTACTGGTAATGACTTCAATATGGAGATCGCCCATCCCTGAAGCGACAAATTCACGGGTTACACTGTCCTTAACCAACGAAAAGGTAGGATCTTCTTCCATCAGGCGGCTCAAACCACTACTAATCTTCTCCTCATCACCTTTAGACTTTGGCTCCACCGCTAATGACAATTTCGGTTTGGGGAATTCGATTGGTGGAAAAACGATTGGTTTATCTTTATCGCATAGGGTATGTCCGGTAAAAGCTCCCTGCAATTTCGCAACTGCGCCGATATCACCGGCGCCCAATTCAGCCACAGGTTCCTGTAATTTGCCCTTTAGAATATATAACTGGCCAATCCGTTCCGTATTACCTTGGCTGGCGTTATAAACCTGAGAGTCGGATCTAATCACTCCGGACATCACCCGGAAAATGGTTAGTTTGCCGACAAATGGGTCAGCCATAGTTTTAAAGATTAAAGCTGAAAACGGTTCGGTATCCGCAGGTTTACGAACTTCTTCAGCTTTAGAGACCGGGTTTATACCTTTACTTTCACCCTGATCTGCCGGAGAGGGCATAAAACCGGTCACTACATCCAATAAACTATTAATTCCGATTTGTTTCAAGGCCGATACCGCCAGTACCGGGACTAATTTCCCGCTAATCGTCCCTTTTCTGGCTCCCGCAAGCAGTTCGGCGGCGGTCAATTCCTGCCCATCCAAATATTTGACCAGTAGCTCATCATCGGTCTCGGCCACAGCGTCCATCAACATCTCTTTATATTCATCGATCTCCGCCTTTAGCTCTTCAGGAACCGGTTTTTCAACAGTTTTCCCGCCTTCCAGCAGGTAGGCTTTATTTTGTAAGATATCCACAATGCCCCGGAATTGTTCGGCCGCACCGATGGGTACTTGCACCGGAATAACATGATTCCCGAATTTATCACGTAAGGCTTTAACTGTCCGGCTAAAATTGGCGTTTTCCCGGTCCATTTTGTTAACCACGATAATCCGGGATAGCTTCTGTTCTTCACAATACATCCAGGCCTTTTCAGTCCCGACTTCCACACCGGATACGGCGCAACTGACAATACAGGCTGATCCCGCGGCCCGAATTGCGCTTTTTACTTCACCAACAAAGTCAAAAAAACCAGGGGTATCAAGCAGATTTATTTTATAGTCACCATACTGAAGTGGAGCAATGGCTGTTGAAATGCTGATCTTGCGCTTAATCTCCTCCTGGTCATAATCCATAATTGAGCTGCCTTCGTCAACTTTTCCCAGACGATCCGTAGCTTTCACCGCATAGAGCATTGCCTCTGCCAGAGTAGTTTTACCACAACTACCATGACCCAATAAGACTAGATTACGGATGTTCTCAATTTTGTATTTTTTCAACCCAGAACCTCCCCGCCGTGTTAAATAATAATATATAT
>DATCLA010000252.1:0-15732 GCA_036564195.1 Bacillota bacterium | reverse complement strand
GGGCTAAACATAGCTTCGCCTTTAAAGTAGATGAAAGCGACAATGTTATTTAAAAGATTATCAGCCGTTGCCAATGGGATGAAAAAACGGACCCAGCAAAAACTGACTGAAGTGGGTCCTGCTACATGACCTGAATTTAATTACAAACTAAATGATTCAGGGATTGGCAGGTTTTTGGGTTGAAATTTCGAATAGGTTTAAAGGTCTAATATTTCTAAAACCGGGGTGCCTAAATGTCAAAATCAGGTAGAATTACATTCTTTATATTGGTAATCGCCATCACCACGGCTTGTTTTTGGATGGCACCGGTCAGCGCCGAGTCATTTTTAGTGAAGGTAGAGAAGGAGATCGGCTTCAGCAGTTATCAACAGATGGTTCGTGAAAAACGGGTGGTTAATTTGCCGCCAGCTCAAGCCAACTCCATCAATAACCTGTTTAAACGGTTGGTTCAATGTTCCAGCCGTAATAATGAGATCCAATATTCCTTAACGGTACTTGAGGATCCGGAGGTAAACGCTTTTGCCTTACCTGGTGGTTACATCTTTGTCAATACCGAATTGTTGGATTGCGTCGCAAGTGAAGGGGAACTAGCTGGAGTATTAGGCCATGAAATCGCCCACGTTGACCGGAAACACGGAATTAATGCAGTAATCCGGGCAGTTGGGTTTACAATCGCACTGTCGATAGTCGCCAACAAGTACGATGATTCTGACCGGTTAGCTCAAATCGGAGCTGTGGCGCTGGGCTTAGCCCAAAAAGGATACAGTCGCAGTGCTGAGTTTGAAGCGGATCGCTATGCCGTGCAATTTATGACTGCCGTCGGATATTCTAAGGTCGATTTTGTTAATTTCTTACGCAAGTTGGAGCAGAAATATGGTTCCGGCAGTGATTTTCCGATCCTGCAGTTGGTGAGCACCCATCCGCCTACCAGTGAACGGATTAAACAGATTGAAAGCATGTAATTTTGGCCTTAAAATAAAGGATTTGCAGTTTAACCTGTAGAAGTTTACAAAAATGATCATTTTCGAGGTGCGACCCTGCAATGCCAAAACCAACTCCCATGTTTGAACAGTATCAGGCGATTAAAGCTGAATACTCCGAATATATTCTCTTTTTCCGGCTGGGTGATTTTTATGAAATGTTCTTTGATGATGCCCTAATTGCTTCCAGAGAGCTGGAGATCGTACTGACCGCACGCGATTCCGGAACCGAACGAGTTCCGATGTGCGGTGTCCCGTATCATTCTGCCTCAACTTATCTGGCAAAACTGTTAAGTAAAGGTTATAAAGTTGCCATCTGTGAACAGGTCGAAGATCCCAAAGCAGTTAAAGGGCTGGTCAAACGGGAAGTCGTCCGGGTAGTTACCCCCGGCACGGTGATTGAAGATAATTTACTCCAGGAGAAAGTCCACAATTACCTAGCTGCGGTGGCCGAAGCCGGCAATGCCTTGGGCTTGGCTTATGTGGATCTGTCCACTGGAGAATTCCTGGCTACCCAATTTCCGAAGCAGCAAACTGCTTTGCTTACCAGCGAATTAGCCCGGATCCGTCCGGCGGAACTGTATCTTCCCGAGGAAGAATATAGTAACTTAGCCACCTTGATACCTTGTGAGCGACATAATATCACTTTCGGTCCGGCTCTTTATTTTCGGCACGATCAGGCTTACGGTCGGCTATTGGAGCATTTTCATCTCCAAAATCTACATGCTTTCGGCTGTGAAGACCGGCCGGCCGCTACTTGCGCTGCCGGAGCGATTTTACAATATTTATACGAAACGCAAAAAAACGCTTTAACCCATCTGCGTAAGATCGTCACTTACGAAACAGGGGAATTTATGAATCTAGACCCGGCCACCAGGCGCAACCTGGAGTTAACCCGGACCATCCGGAGTCAAGAACTGAACGGAAGCCTGCTGGGAGTATTGGATCTGACGGTTACTGCTAGCGGAGGACGGTTGCTCCGGACCTGGGTGGAACAGCCTCTGACTACAGTGGCAGCGATCCAGACTCGGCAGACAGCAGTGGCTGAATTGACCCTTAATATGGAAATTCGGGAACGGCTGCAAGAAGCTTTAAAAAAAACTTACGACTTGCAGCGTATTCTCAGCAAATTAGCGGGGAACTCAGGTAATGCCCGTGACCTGCTGGCCTTAAAAAATACTTTGGTGAAGATTCCGGTTATTAAAACCATCCTCCAACCCCTGACTGCAAAGCGGTTGGTCCAAATCAGAGCCGGGCTGGATGAACAACCGGAACTGACCGACTTGCTCTGTCGGGCTTTGACCGACGACCCGCCGTTGGGTCTGAAAGAAGGAGGGATGATTCGCAGTTCGTTCCACCCGGAGCTGGAAAAACTGCACCAAGCCAGTACCCAAGGGAAGAAATGGGTGGCCGCATTGGAACAACAGGAACGTGAACGGACCGGGATTAAGTCCTTAAAAGTCGGTTACAATCAGGTATTCGGTTATTATATTGAGGTTACCAAAGCCAATCTGGATGCGGTCCCCGCAGATTATATCCGCAAACAGACACTGGCCAACTGCGAACGGTTTATCAACCAAACGCTGAAAGAATATGAAGACCTAATCATTAACGCCCATGACAAAAGTATCGCTTTGGAGTACCAATTGTTTTTGGAAATCCGCGAACAGGTCCTGGCCCGGATTGACCAATTGCAAACTACCGCCGCTTTCCTGGCGGAACTGGACTGTCTGGTAGCTCTAGCCGAAGTGGCGGTGCGCTATAATTATGTCAAACCCGAGATCAATGAGGACGGGCGAATCCTGATCCTGGACGGCCGACATCCCGTAGTGGAACGTGTCTTACCACGCGGTAGTTTTGTTCCTAATGATACCGCCATTGATTCTCGGGATAACCGAGTTCAAATAATTACCGGGCCGAATATGGCCGGTAAGTCAACCTATATGCGTCAAGTGGCCTTGATTGTCCTGCTGGCACACATTGGCAGTTTCGTACCGGCAAAATCCGCAGATATCTCCCTGGTGGACCGAATCTTCACCCGAGTGGGGGCCTCCGACGACTTGGCGACGGGTCAAAGCACCTTTATGGTGGAGATGAATGAAGTCGCCTATATTTTAAATCACGCCACCGCTAAATCCTTTCTGATTCTCGACGAGATTGGTAGAGGCACCAGTACCTTCGACGGTCTCTCAATTGCCTGGGCGGTAGTGGAGTTTATTAATAATCTCAAGCGAATCGGTGCCAAGACTTTAGTAGCCACTCATTATCATGAACTTACTGAACTGGAGCAACGGCTGGAGGGAGTTAAAAATTACCACGTTGCTGTACAGCATGAAAACGGGGAGATTACTTTTTTACGGAAAATTCTGCCGGGCAGCGCTGCCAAAAGTTACGGCATTGAAGTGGCTCAATTAGCGGGTCTGCCCCGTGAGATTACCGATCGAGCCAGAGAGATCTTAAAAACTTTAGAAAAGAATGAGTTGTCGGAGTTTCACGAACTTAAGCAGAGTAAAGGGGAAAAGGAGAGCAAAGAAGGGAAGGCGGAACAACGCCAAGCAGGGCAACAATTACCCCTGTTTGAACTGGAAGCCGATGTCGTTCTCGAAGAACTTAAGGCTTTTGACTTAATGAATGCCACGCCTTTAGAAGCTTTTAACAAACTATATCAATGGCAGGAACGTCTAAAGAATATCGACCATAAGGCTGACTCCGCTTAAAGCTGCCGTCAGTCTTAAACTCTCTGAAAATACTTAAAATATTAAATTCCGCTTTTGGGTTGGGAAGTGAGTGCGATCGGAACGGTTCATCGTTTAGATGAAGAAACCATTAATAAAATTGCCGCTGGTGAAATTGTGGAACGGCCAGCTTCTGTAATCAAGGAATTAGTGGAAAACTCCATCGATGCCGGAGCGACCCGGATTGAAATTGAGATTGAAAACGGAGGACGGCAGTTAATCAAGATCGTTGATAATGGTTGCGGTATGGAACGGGAAGATGCCGTATTGGCCATTGAGCGCCATTCAACCAGTAAAATCAGTAGTCCGGATGATCTTTGGTCCTTGGGCACACTGGGATTTCGTGGTGAAGCACTGCCGTCGATTGCTGCAGTCTCCCGTTTGGAGATGATCACCAAGCCCCGGGGGCAAGCTTTTGGAACGTATCTTGAGGTTAATTCCGGCATGTTGCAAAAAGTCAAGGACATTGGCGCTCCCGATGGTACCACTATTATTGTGCATGATCTCTTTTATAACACTCCGGCGCGGTTAAAGTATATGAAAACCATTCCTACCGAGACCGGTTACATCAGTGAAGTCGTCGCCCGGCTAGCTTTGGGCTACCCACAAATCAGTTTCCGGCTGCAACACCACCAGTATGAACTACTCTTTACTCCGGGTAACGGCAATCTGGAAGAGACAGTGATAGCGGTTTTCGGCAAAGAAGTGGCTCGCGAGATGATTCCCGTCGCCCATGAAGAATCGGGAATCAAGGTTTCCGGTTATTATGGCAAACCTTCCATTGCCCGTAATAACCGAAACTATGAAATTTTCTATGTCAATCGCCGCTATTTTCATAGCCGGACCTTGGGGGCAGCAGTGGAAAAAGCATTCCATACATTACTGCCGATTGCCAGGTATCCCTTTACCATCCTTTTTTTAGAGCTTGACCCGGCTCTAGTGGATGTCAATGTCCATCCGTCGAAGCAGGAGGTAAAGTTCGCCAATGACTCCGATGTTTTCCGTCCGGTTTACCATGCAATCCATAATTCTCTCAAACAGCATTCATTTATAGCCCAATGGATTACTCCGGATTCGCAAAATTCGCAAAATCTGAAGTTGAGCGGAGCGTCGCTCCACCGGAAGCAAACCACTTTACCAACGGTTGAAATCAAATATGACCAATTTATCAAAGATCAAAATGAGTTGGCATCGGTAAAAGAAGTCTCCGCCATTCCCTGGGATCCCGCTTCCAACCGGGAACTACCCCAAACTGATAACCAAGAGAACACCCAAGGAGCGGCAGTATCGTCCGATTCTGATGCCAAGCTTGAAACCGAAACAGTACCGGAAGGACAGCCCGGACTGTATGTTTATGCGCAAGCTTACCTAAATACTTATATTATAGCCAGCGATGCCAAAGGATTGCTCTTTATCGATCAGCATGCGGCGCATGAACGGATTCTTTATGAACGCTATCTAAATCAAACTAAAGAAGAAGTGGCAACTCAAAGATTATTAATACCCTTGACCTTTAATCTTAGGTTCGCCCAGTATAAATTAATCACCGAACGGTTAACCTTCTTTAGTGAAATCGGTTTTGAACTTGAGGCTTTTGGGGACAAGACCATTGCAGTCCGGTCGGTTCCCATAACATTGTTAAACTTTGATTATGAGCAAATCATCTTGGACTTGATCGAGCAATATACTAATTTTAAGAGTTTCAAAAATCCGGCAGAGATTAAAGAGTCGTTTTTGATTACCATGGCCTGCCGGACCGCAGTTAAAGCTGGAGATCACTTGAAACAGGAAGAATTAACCAGATTGGTTAAAGATTTGTTTAAATGCGACAACCCGTATACCTGTCCCCACGGCCGGCCAACGGTCTTCCGGATCCGGGTTGACGAACTGACTAAAAAATTCTTAAGGCGTTAAAGATGTTACCATTAGTAATTATCGCCGGACCGACCGCAGTCGGTAAAACCGACCTTGCGCTCTGGCTGGCCGAAAAGATTGATACCGAGATTATTTCCGCTGATTCGATGCAAGTCTATCGCTATCTGGATATTGGTACCGCTAAACCGAGTCGGGCAGAACAACTTCAAGTAAAACATCATTTAATCGATATTGTCGATCCTAATCAACCTTTTTCCGTTGCGGACTACCAGGCTTTATTTAAGACTACGGTTGACCGTTTTGCCACCCTAGGGAAAACCCCCATAATTGCTGGCGGGACCGGTCTCTATATTCGTGCCTGTACTCAGGGTTTTACTTTAGATAACCCAGTCCGGGCCAATCCCGAACTCCGGGCGAAACTAGCCGCCCGGGCAAAAGCGGAAGGAAGCGCCGTTTTACACCAGCAGTTAACCGCGGTCGATCCGATAGCGGCAGCGGCAATTCATCCCCATGATCTGCGTCGGATCATCCGGGCCTTGGAAGTTTACCTCACAACCGGAACCTCTATCTCCCAGGTACAGAAGAAAGAAGACCCACATTATGACCTGATTTATATCTTACTTTACCGGGACCGTCCCGAATTGTACCGGCGGATCGAAACCCGGGTTGATCAGATGCTGGCAAGGGGGTTAGTAGACGAAGTCAAAGCCCTACGGAAACAGGGTTATGCTCCGACTCTTAAACCGATGCAAGGTTTAGGATATAAACAGATTAATGACTATTTAGACAACCGCTGTCCGCTTGACCAGGCAGTAGCGGAGATTAAACAAAAGACCCGCAACTATGCAAAAAGGCAGTTAACTTGGTTTAACCGCGAACCTTTGGATTTGAAAATCAATCTAAGTGGAAAAAGTACGGAATTTTACCCGGAAATATTGCGCTACATTGAAGGTAGATTAAGCCAAACGTCGAATAGACTTTTATAAAAAAGAGATCGATCATTTGGAGGTAATATTATTATGAATAAACCGGTAATTAATTTGCAAGACGCCTTTTTAAATCAAGTCCGCAAAGATGGAATTACTGTTACGATATACTTAGTAAACGGTTTTCAGATCCGAGGTTTGGTAAAGGGGTTTGACAATTTTACCATTATTGTCGATAGTGAAGGCAAACAAGAGATGGTTTATAAACATGCCGTTTCGACCATTATTCCGGTTCGGCCAATTGCGGATTTTACCACTGAGAAACGTGAGGAATAATTTTGAAGCAGCCGGTTAATAAAGCTAAGAGGCATGATTATAATGAAGTTTACCAAAATGCATGGTTTAGGAAACGATTATATCTATATTAACTGTTTTACGATCAACGTCGAGAACCCGTCCGCGCTGGCAGTGAAAATGAGCGACCGTCATCTGGGGATCGGGAGTGACGGCTTGGTTTTAATAATGCCTTCCAAAGTGGCAGCTGCCCGGATGCGTATGTTTAATGCAGACGGCAGCGAAGCCGAGATGTGCGGCAATGCCATCCGTTGTGTCGCCAAATATCTCTATGAGCACGGGTTGGTCCAGGAAAAAAGCTTTTCTGTTGAGACTCAGGCCGGTATTAAAGCGGTGACCTTACAAACCGCAGCCGCAGCTAAATCGGAAGTAATCTCGGTCCGGGTTGATCTGGGAGAACCGATATTGGAAAGCAGCCGGATCCCGGTACTAACCGACGCTGCTCAAGCGGTTAACCTGCCCATTGATGTCAATGGGCGTTCTTATCACTTTACAGCAGTTTCACTTGGAAATCCTCATTGTGTCATCTTTGTACCGGAGATTACCGAGGTTATGATTACCCAAGATGGCCCAGCTTTGGAAACCCATCCGTTCTTTCCCAGTAAGACCAATGTGGAATTTACTACCGTAACCTCGCCAAGCTCTCTTCAAATGAGGGTCTGGGAACGGGGGTCGGGGGAAACCTTGGCTTGCGGGACCGGAGCCTGCGCAGCGGTGGTTGCAGCCGTAATTAATGGTTTAACTTCCCGTCAAGTTCAAGTTAACCTCCGGGGCGGTACCTTGGAAGTGGAGTGGGATCAAACCACCAATCATGTCTGGATGACCGGCCCGGCGGTCGAAGTTTTCGATGGAGATTGGCTGTTGGATTAAGCGGTTTTTTTGAAATATGAAAGGTGAGAGCTTGTGAAAATTGCAACCCTAGGCCCGCGTGGCACCTATTCGGAACAGGCCACGCTTTTATTTGCCAAAAGACTGAATCTGGGTCCGGAAGAATTGGAAATTATCTATACCACGGTAAGTAACTCTCTGCGTTTGGTACAAAATTTCCAGGCGGATTATGCGGTGGTGCCGGTAGAAAACATGATCGACGGCTTGATTGGTTCAACTTTGGACGCGCTCATTGAATATCAAGACTTCGTTAAAGTCTGTGATGAAATTCATCTGCCCATAGCCCATGTTTTAGCCGCTAATCCCAATACGGATTGGCGCCGTCTGGAACGGATCTATTCGCATCATTCACCATTAAACCAATGCCAAAACCGACTGGAAGCTCTATTTCCCGGGATTGCGCTGATCCCGGTGGCTTCAACTGCCGAGGCGGCCAAAATTGTGTTAGAGGACCAGTTGCAGCAAACTGCCGCCATCTGCTGTCCTGCTCATGCCGCCAAGCATGGCCTGATTACTTATACTGAGAATATTCAGGACTATGAGTTCAATGAGACCCGTTTTTTGGTCTGTTCCCTGCAAGATGGACGACCCTCGGGAAATGACCGAACTATGCTGGCGGTTCATTACGGTGTCAATCAACCGGGACAACTGTTTTTAACAACTAAGTACCTAGCGGACCACCGGATTGATCTGACTTTTGTCCAATCACGCCCTTATAAAATCCGGCCCCAGGAATATATACTGGTCTTTGAATTTACCGGCCATAAATCTAACCCTAATGTAGAGGCGGCTTTGAAAGAGATCGAATCACAAATTCGGGCCAATAACGGATGGAAAAAAATTTTGGGGAGTTACCCCAAACGGGAAAGGGAAATGCCCAATGTCACCACAATTTGATGAACCACTATTGAATCGATTTGAAACGCTCGAAACGCAGCTCCAAATGGAATTCCAGCGTATCTCCAGAATAGCTCTGATTAACCAGGCCAAAATGCTTGCCGCCTTTCAAGCCGAACGAATTGGAACCCATCATTTTCAAACAACTACCGGTTACGGTTATAATGATCTGGGGCGAGAGGCCTTGGAACGGGTTTTCACGCGTGTTTTCAAAGCCGAGGCTTCTCTAGTCCGGCAACAACTGGTCTCTGGGACTCATGCAATCGCCTGTGCGATTTTAGGTAATCTCAAACCAGCGGATGAATTGGTGATTGCCACCGGGCACCCTTATGAAACTTTACTCGGGGTACTGGGGATCAATCCCGATACTACTGATTGTATCAGTGAAACCGCTGGTTTCAGAGTTAGAATCATTCCTTTGGACGGCAAAGGTAATATCGATCTTGCGGCGCTGCTGGCGGTAGTTACTCCTCGAACCAAAATGGTTGCCTTTCAACGCTCCTGCGGCTATGCCACCCGGCATTCACTTAACCTCGCTGAGCTGGAAACGGCATTTTCCGCTATTAAAAAGGCATACCCCCAAATAGTGATCTTCGTTGATAACTGCTATGGTGAATTCGTTGAGACCCGAGAGCCTTTGGAGATAGGGGCCGACCTGATTGCCGGTTCACTCATTAAAAATCCAGGGGGCTGTCTAATTCCCAGCGGCGGCTATATTTGCGGCCGGACCGAGCTGGTTACCAAAGCAGCGGAGCGGTTATATGCGCCGAAAATCGGTGCTGAAATTGGACCTTCTTTGGTGAACCTGCGTCTGTTTTTTCAAGGCTTTTTTGAGGCGCCGCACCGGGTAAGCGAAATGCTCAAAGGGGCGGTCCTGACCGCTAAATTATTCGAGCTTGCCGGTTACCGGGTAGACCCCCGGCCGGAAGCAGTCCGGACTGACGTGATTCAAAAAATTTACTTTGACACTCCTGCGGAATTGATTAAATTTTGCCAATCGGTGCAGCAGAATTCTCCGGTTGAATCACATGTACTGCCGGAACCGGCCTTATTACCCGGTTATTTTCACAAGGTAGTCATGGGGGGCGGTACATTTATATCCGGTGCTACCAGCGAGTTTTCTGCCGATGCTCCGATCCGGCCGCCTTTTATAGCCTATCTCCAAGGTGGTCTCTCTTACACTCAGATCAAACTAAGTTTAGTAGGAATTGTCAAAAATCTAGGCTTAAAAGAAAAAAACAATAATTTTGCAATTATGCAGGAATTTCCGATTCCGGATTGAAATAGAAACAATAATAAATCTATTGGGTAAACCCGCTAGAATCTTATTTTAATCCTAGTTATTTTATTTATATTATTAGAAACTACTACTAAATGAGTTAGGTAAAGTTGTACTGCACTTGATAGCGAATAACCACTAAGGTAGAACGGAAGGAGACGGTAAATAAAATGAAAACCATTTTGCCATTACTTTTAAAACTGATTATTTCAGGTTTAGCTGCATTTTGGTTATACCGTGACTCCCGCGCCCGTGATTTTAACTGGTTAATGTGGGCTTTGATGCCATTGGTCGCCTTATTTTCACCAAGTATTGGCTTTGCTGTATTCTTGGTTGTAGCGATATTCATCAGTTATTTGATAACACGGCCCAAAGGAAAACTTTTTAAATGTCCTCATTGCAACAAAAATGTCTATTATGAACTGTTTAGTTGTCCGTTTTGCCGCAAAAACGCTAAAAAGGAATGTTTACAATGTCACGAACCGGTTCCCTGGGAAGCTGAGCAGTGTCCGTTTTGTAAATCAAAAGCCATTACCGATGGATAATGAATCAAAAAGCCACACAAAGAGGGGGCTATTTGATGGGTATTAAACCGCAACGGATTGACAATTTGATTGAATATTTAGATAAATTAGTATCAGAAGTCAATTTATCGGAACATCCCGATGCAAAACATAATGAACTGCTTAACGTATTACGAATTGAAGTCATTGAAGTTTTAAAGATTGCCTTTTCTGAAGGTGACCCGATTGTCCGTCGCAGTGCCATGTATGGGCTCAGCAAAGTTGGCTTGGAATATTCATTTGACCTCTTTGTTACGGCCTTAAATGACCCCGACGAACATGTCCGAGGTTGGGCTGCCGAGGCATTGGGTCGGTTAAAAGATCTCCGGGCAATCACGCCCTTAATTAAAGCTCTGGCCGATGAGAATCATTATGTTTGCTTCAATATCAGTACCGCTTTAAAACAATTTCCCCCGGAAGCATTATTGCCGCATCTTACGCGGTCCTTGCAAGATTCTGACCCGCAAATCCGCCGGCGGATCTGCAAACTGCTGGGAGAGATCGGAGACTCCCGGGTGACGGAAGCGTTAATTACCGCTTTAAAAGACGAGGAAGCCGGGGTACGTTACGAGTCTGCCGAAGCATTACGCAAATTGAAGAATCCCAGCAGTATTTTACCGCTGATCGCCGCATTGAATGACCCGAACCACGACGTCCAGGCAGTAGCAATCATGGCTTTGGGGAGCTTTGGCGATACCAGGGCGGTCGAACCTTTGGTGGCAATGCTTATTGAAGAAAAAGGCCACCGTCATGCTTGTCTGGAAGCTTTACGTAATATTTGCGGTGAAGAAAACCTGGGACCTCTGTTTGAACTGATCCACACCACTAAAAAGCTAATTTCCAATACTTCCAATCAGATTTTAGAAAATATCTATCTACACCATAAAAAATCCCTGGAGGCTTCTAATGCTTGAAATCGGTCCTTGGGAAATTTTTTTCCGGCTGTTGCTGTCGGCAGTCTCAGCCGGTTTAATCGGAATGGAACGTGAAAGTCACGGCCGTCCCGCCGGACTACGAACCCATATGTTAGTCGGTTTGGGGTCGTGTTTAATGATGTTAATCTCAATTTATGGGGATGCCGCTCAAAACCGTGATCCGTTACGGCTTGCCGCCCAAGTGGTAAGCGGAATCGGTTTTTTAGGTGCGGGGACAATTTTAAGGTCAGGCCTAACGATTAAAGGTTTAACAACTGCCGCCAGTCTGTGGGTGGTAGCCGGGATCGGTTTGGCTATGGGCTGTGGGTTGTACTTTCCAGGGTTAATCGCAGTTATTTTTGCGGTATTAACTTTAATCAGTTTGGAAAATATAGAAAGAAGACTGTTTAATGAGAAGACACTCAATTTTTCAATAGTGTTTGATGCCAACGCCCACCCGGATCTGTTGGAATTCTGTTCCCGCATTGGAGTAGTCATTAAACAGCTCAAACTAGAGATTAACCCCAAACAACAACTTTTAAACTACGAAGTGCTGGTTGAATCCAAAGACGTAAAACCGGAATACTTTATATCGGAATTATCTAAAATCGATGGTGTAAAAAGTTTAAAATGGGAATAATTCATATTTTATTAACTAATGATGACGGCTTTTATGCTGAAGGACTTCAAAAACTTTACAACCGGATTAAAACAGTCGCAGCAGCAACAATTGTTGCTCCGGACCGAGAACGGAGTGCAGTCGGCCATGGTATTACCATGCACCAGCCTTTGCGCGTAACTCCGGTGAGTTTAGATGGTCGTACTCATTGGACCGTTGACGGCACCCCTGCCGACTGCGTAAAAATTGCTCTTGATACTTTATTAGCAAAAGAACGACCGGACCTGATTATTTCCGGGATCAATCGCGGGCCTAACCTGGGAAACGATGTTTTATATTCAGGTACGGTCTCAGCAGCCCTTGAAGGTTCGCTTTACCGGATACCCAGTATTGCTACTTCATTGGCTGGTTTGGGAAAAGTTGATTTTAACCCAGCGGCAGCCTTTATCTGTGCTAATTTAGAAACTATCTGCTCATTAGCTGCAAAAACGGTATTAAATATCAATTTCCCGGATTTAGCGCCAACCGAACGTTATCAAGGGATCAAGTTTACCCGGTTGGGATACCGGGTATATAAGAATGTTTTTGAAGCACGGACCGACCCGCGGGGCAGGATCTATTATTGGATGGGGGGTGAGGCCTTACCCTACAACCAGGAGGTGGATTCTGATATTTATGCGGTAGAAAACGGTAATATTTCCATCACTCCGCTGCACTCTGATCTTACCGATTATAACTTTTTAAAGTTTAATCTCGGTAAAGAGGAACAACCTCCGGATTTAATGAAACTTCCGGACTAATCCGATTACTTTACCTAAAATCCTGACCTCGGTAGCATAAATAGGTTCATACTTTTCATTCTCCGGTTGCAACCGGATTTGGTTCTTTTCCCTGTAGAACCGTTTTACGGTAGCTTCATCCTCTAAAAGCGCCACGACAATATCTCCATTAGCAATCCCGCTGTTTTGTCTGGAGACAATTACCAGATCACCGTCGAAAATTCCGGCATTAATCATGCTGTCGCCTTTGATTTTAAGCATAAAGTCCTCATCGGTCCGGGTATAATCCCGGGGTAAGGGAAAGTATTCTTCGATATTCTGATCAGCCAGGATCGGCGCACCGGCGGTAACAGTGCCAACGATCGGAACCTGCACCAATTGATGGTGGTAGTTAGGCAGGTCATTAACAACTCCGCCAATAAGGATTTCGATGGCCCGCGGTTTAGTAGGGTTGCGCCGGATATAGCCCAGTTGTTCCAATTTGGCCAAGTGTGCATGTACAGTTGAACTCGAGCTTAATCCGACCGCTTCGCCGATTTCGCGGACTGAGGGAGGATACCCCTTTTGTTGGACTTCGGAAATAATATATTCCATGATTTTACGTTGGCGGGGGGTTAGTTCATCCAAATCATAACACCCTTTCTAAGTGTAATCGACTTCTAACACATTTTAACTAGGACCATTATAACACATGAGTGAATATTTTACAAACATTTGTTCTGCTATCCCTTGACACCAAACAGTTGTTCGTGTTAAAATGAAATCAGTTAATCGAACAGTTGTTTGAATTGGAGGATTTGTGATGCAGCAAGCTAATCAACCAGACCGGAGCATGAAAAAATACCATTGGTCACCAAAAAGGTTTTTGCGGAACTTTATTATCCTATTTTCTCTAATTGCACTGAGTACATTCTTACTGTCTACTGCAGTTAAAGCAACTTTTACGAAAGAACCCGCTTCCGTTGCTGTCATCACTGTGTTAAAAGGGGATACTTTATGGTCGATTGTCCATCGTCTTGCCCCTGATGCGGATCCGCGGCGGATCATTTTTAAAATTAAGCAACAAAACCGGCTTAATTCTTCGGATCTGGTTGCCGGACAACAGTTAGAATACGCGTTAGAATAATACTTTTAACAACTTTTTTAAATATCTCGATGATAGAAATACATTAGGGCTGATGGAACTCCTATGTAAACAAAATTGCTTACCTAGGAGTTTATATTTTAATGGGATTAAGCTGGAGATCAATAAAGTCTGTTAAACTCCAGATCTGGTTTTTCCATTTTTTTATTTAAATTGTGGCAGGTTAAAATTGGTAAGTAGCGAAATTATTGTAAGCATTTAAACTATATAATTTATCCGGAGGTGTACTTAAATCTTGAAAAAAACACAGCTGTTTCTGGGATTACTCTTAGCATTGGTTTTAAGCGGGTTGGTTGTCAATAATGTACCAGCCTTAGGCCAATCAGTAGCCGACCCAGTCCAAATTGCAACACCAGCAGTAATCAACCAACTTGCTAATGATTTGCTCTCGGAAGAAGTTGAGTTTTTACCTGGTATCCCAAAAGCGTTGATTGAAGATAGCGGGTGGGTGGACTTAATCAATGCAGTGCAGTTACATTATACTAAAGCGGATCTGGCTGCCACCGCTTTATTCGGCCCGGATTTTAGACCGAAGCCGACGGGAATCAGCCGAGCAGATTTAGCTGACATCAGTCAATTTACCAACACCTTAGTGACTTTAAAATTAAACGGAAAACAATTAAAAGCCTATCTCGAATGGTCGGCCCGGTTTTATAATACTGCCAAACCGGGAGACCTAACGGTGAGTTTCAACCCCCAAGTCCAGTGGTGGGACTATGATATGGTTGCCGGCATCAACTATGAGATTAACATTGCGGCACCTGTCGGTAAACGTATTGAGAACTTGACCTTTAAAGGAAAACCGGTTACGGATAGTATGACTTTTTCTTTGACGGTCAGTAATTACCGTTTTAACCAGTTGGTGAAAGAAGGCTATTTTAATCAAGAGGATCTGATCGCTGATTCGGCACAGCAATTTGGCAATAATGGTCGGCTCTGCGATTTAATCGCCGCATATATCGAAAACCGAGAAACAATTATCCCAAAAGTTGATCACAATTGGAAAATTACCGGAATTGACTTTGAACACCCCTTAAAGGCGATTGTCTATGAAAAAGTGAAGAGTGGGGCGATTTCAATCCCGGCTTTAGAAAAGGGACGGATTCCCAATATCAAGTCATTAAATGTTTATGAATTGATTAAAAACGGCCAGCTTGATTATGAAGTTGTTGATATCCTTAGTATCAATGACTTGCATGGTTCGTTACTTAAAAGCGGTAAAAACGTAGGAATTGCCAATCTGGTCAATGAGGTCAAAATTCACCGGGCTGCCAACCCCAATACCATTTTTGTTGCTGCTGGTGACTTGTTTCAGGGCAGTGCCGAATCAAATCTACTTTATGGTAAACCGGTGGCAGCGGCCTTGAAGGAAGCCGGCTTGGTTGCGTCAGCCATTGGCAACCATGAATATGACTGGGGTACCGGGTACTTTACCACCTGGGAAAAGGAAGGTGGTTTCCCGTTTTTGGCTGCTAATATTTATGACCGGACAACCGGGAAACCGGTAGCTTATGCTAAACCTTATCACCTCATTAAGCTTGATAATGGAATTAAAGTTGCCTTTATCGGTTTAGCGACTCCTGAGACTGCCTACAAAACCAATCCTGAAATCGTAAAAGATCTTGAATTTAAAGATCCTGTCACGGTCTTACCTCAATTTATTAAAGAAGTCCGCGCTGCTGGTGCCAATCTGGTAATCGCCTTGACCCATCTTGGAGCGGTACAGGACCAATCGGGAGTTATTACCGGTGAAGCGGCTGATCTGGCTGAAGTTAATGG
>DATCLA010000251.1:0-2727 GCA_036564195.1 Bacillota bacterium | reverse complement strand
CTATATCACCTAATGTCCCGCTGTTACTATTATTATATTCGATACCTGAAGTAATTTCAACTATTTTACATAACTGAAAACAAATTGATATCTTCCTTTTTCTTTTGACGGATCACTTACTAAACTTACCTTCCGCAAACGAAAATGACCATTTATGAGCAGGAATTTGAACTACTATACCGAAGTAAAAAAATAATAACTAAATATGGAGGTGTTTCCCTACAATGCGTATCAAATGGTTGACTGTATTCTTAATAGCAGCTATCATGCTGTTCTCTCTGTGTTTTGCAGCAGCCGCTACCCCAATACCGGTCATTTCAAGTGTTTCTCCCGCACAAGGCCTTAATAATCAGCAGATCAGACTAACCATTACCGGAGAAAAATTCTATAGCCCCAAAACCAGTGTCAGACTTACCAAAGCCGGCGAGTCTGATATTATTGCAACTGATGTGGTTGTCACCAAAACTTCAATTACCTGTAACGTCGACCTCCAAGGCAAGGCAGTCGGCGCTTGGGATGTCATTGTCACCAACATCGGGAAGATCACTAAAAAGCAAAAGTTTAGCGCCCTGGTTGGAGGATTCACCATTGTCTCTTCCATGCCAACAATTAAATCTTTCTCACCTATCAGTGCCCTTAATAATGAATCCGTTACCATCACAGTAATGGGAACCAATTTCCGGCCCGGCGCCGCCGTCAGTTTGGTAAAGGACGGTAATACGATTGCCGCAGTCAAAAATGTCGTTGCTGCCAACAGTGAACGAATCGATGCTGACTTTGTTTTTGATGGCACTACACCGGGAGTTTATGATCTCCAAGTTACCAATAGTGATGGTTCCAAAGCTGTTTTAAATTCTGCTTTTGGCCTTATTGAAGCGGTAGAACCTGAAGCTGAAGTTGTGGTAGAGAAAACACCCCAACCCGAAGTTCCGGTTAAGGTAGATCCTAATTCCTTATTCAAATCAATCTTCTTTGATTTTGACCGTTACGACATCCGTCAGGATCAAGTTGCTGCTTTAAAAGAAAACCTGGCAATAGTGAAGGATAATCCGGAAGGCTATATTATTCTAGGCGGACATGCTGATGAGCGCGGCCCGAATAATTATAATCTCCGGCTTTCGGCCCGGCGGGCTGAAACTGTGAAGAACTACCTGATTCAAAATGGGGTTAGTGCCAATCGCATTATCACCTATGCTTACGGTGAAACCTCGCCCTTAAAATTAGGCCACAATGAAGAGTCCTGGCAGTATAACCGGCGTGTCGACATTGCGATTTGGAAGGAAATCCCCACTAAGGAAGACGCGTTAAAGAAATAATTTAATAAAGTGTTAGAAAAGTAAAACCAGGGACTGTCCCACAAAGCAGCCTCTGGTTTTACTTTTTGATATTTAACATATTAAAACCCTCACTCAGGCAGTACCGCAGCCTTAGCATCCTGTCCAGACCGGATTTTAACAACCATACATTGCCAAATAATTTTCAATCCGCTTTTTCATTGCGGCATCAATAATTATTTTACCGTCAATCTCCCGGCGATACAGATAGGAAAGAATATCTTGAATATTTACAATCGCTTGAGTTCGGATTCCATAGTCCTCTTGTAACTCTTGTAAAGCGGAGCGGTTTCCGGTTCCTTTCTCCATCCGGTCTACTGAAACTACTAAAGTAGTGACTTTTACCCGGGCGAGCTGGTTTAACAGTTTGAAACTTTCACGAACGGCAGTACCAGCTGTGACCACGTCTTCAATAATTAAGACCCGGTCATGATCCTGAGGTTGATAACCTACAATAACACCGCCTTCACCATGGTCCTTGGCTTCTTTACGGTTGAAACAGTACGGTACATTGATCTGGTAGTTACGGTATAAAGCGATGGCCACGGTCACTACCAGTGGAATCCCTTTATAAGCCGGCCCGAACAGTAGATCATACTCCTCAATCCGGTGAGCGTCAATACAAGCGGCATAAAACTCTCCCAGTCTGGCCAGGTGTTCACCACTGCAGTAATCGCCAGTGTTAATGAAATAAGGGGTCCGCCGACCGCTTTTGGTGGTGAAATCGCCAAAACGCAATACACCGGCACGTACCATAAATTCGATAAACTCTTCCTGATAACCCATTTCTTCTCCCCTTTTTAGTTTAAGTCTGCTCTAATGGGTTATTCGCTATCGGCCCTGGTTTACCTCTAAACATCTAAACCTATTGCTATTTCTTATTGGCAATCTGATAAATAATATATTCCAAGGACTTAAGTGAACTGACAATTTGGGCCATTGCAAAACACATACAACAAGCAATTATACCTAAAAAAAACGCAAGAAAACTCGGAAAACACACTGACGATGGAAAAATGCCATAAACCATGGTAAAGGTTTCAGGCCACAAATGAATTGCATAAGCAAACCCGCCCAGTAATGAACCTATTCCCAATATAGCAAATATTGCTGATAGCGGCGGAAAACTAGGCTTAGCCCTTCCTGGCAAATTAACCGGGTTATCAGGCGGAGCCGAGGTTGCCGCGAAAAATTTCTCTCCTGCTTCAGGGGCAAAGGCTGGTTCTTGATCAGCCTTCTCGGCTACCGGTACTAAATCCAAACCACAAAAAACACAATATGTAATATGATCTTTATATTGGTTTTTACATTTCGGACATTCGACCATGGACAATATTCCTCCTTTTTAAAGCTCCTTCCACCTCCCTAGACCAATGAGAACCCTCCTAATCAC